>JAEDNI010000060.1 GCA_016302585.1 Paludibacteraceae bacterium
TTTTTCTGAAATATGCAAATAATTTGTATTTTTATCGCATTTTGCCGCAATTATACACTTATCCCGAATGTCATTCGGGTATAGCCGCCATGCCGCCCCGCCCGCTTCGGGCGTTTCTGTTTCGTCCACTGAAATTGGATTATATCCGATATTTTTCAAAGAAAAATTCTCATTTATTTGCATATATCAAAATTTTTCTGTAATTTTGCAGCGCAAAATCAAAACAACAGCTGTTATGAGTTACATGCAAATGGCACAATTAGACGTGCTCAACCTACTTAAGGGCATCAAAACGGATGCGGAATATGCCGATTTCCGTAATATGCTTGCTCGCTATTTCGCGGACAAAGCGCAAAAAGAGATAGATGCATTATGGGATAATGGCACTATCAATGAGCAGACCATAGAAGCATGGGGTAACGAACGAATGAGAACTCCTTATCGTTATGCGGTACATCGTTCTTGATACCAATTGCCTTCTACAGGCATTGCCGTCCAAAAGTCCCTATCATAAAGTTTGGACTGATGTGCTGGATGGCAAGATAAGTCTGTGTGTTAATACCGATATTTTGGAGGAATACGACGAGATTCTATCAAGAAAGGCTACTCCCGAGATTGCTCGGAATATCGTAGAGGCCATCGCAAATCTCCCAACAACGACTTTCCAAAACACGTATGTGCATTTCGAATTACTTCCCGCAGACTCGGACGACAATAAATTCGTTGACTGTGCGGTAGCTTCGGATGCAGAATATATTGTAACGAATGATAAGCATTTCAATCCTCTCAAGCAGATTCCTTGGCCGAAGATTGAAATCATTAAGATAGCAGAGTTTATCAAACAACTCTAACCTTTCGTCACTTGTCGCGGAACGTTAGAAAATACTGCTGGCCTTGACAGCATAACAAATAAAGCAAGGACATGTTATAATTATAGCGTTTGCTTTATTTGAGGATTTGTTCATTTCTCGACAACTTGAATATCTCTTTCCAAGAATATTGCAAATCGCTCACGTACAGCGTGGGCTTTTTGCGTATATTGGAAGAGATGGGAGTCGAGACCCGAACAAACCAATATAACAAAAAGTTCACGTTTTTGTGTGTTTAAAATCAATAAATATTAACAATTAAAATCCAAACATTATGAAAAAGTTATTCTTATTTTTGATGATGTTGTTTGCATGCAATGTGCTGCATGCACAAAGCATCATTAGTGATGAAGTGACGTCTGATGGACTGAGAATGGTAATTGGCGAGACTGTTGCAGCAAGAGATTTAAAAGACAAACAGGTATTTTTTGTTGGACTGTCTGCTCTGCAAAAAGATTCTATAGAGATATGGATGTTATCAGTGAAGGTGATAGAATGGGGGGCCTATCGCATCAATAAAGGCAATATACTTTTACTGAAGACTATGAATGATGAGGTGATTCAACTGCAGGCTGATGGCGACTATGATGCAACAGTTCGTAATGTACATACAGAGCCTTTTGTATATTCGGATTATTCAGTAACTGCGCATTATCCTATTACCAAAGAAGACATTCTTAAATTATGTGGCGGCGTGAAGAAAATTAGACAAGAAGTTAGTTTGGGCGAAACACACGATAAAGATTATAAAAAGGATAAAATTGGCGCAATTCTTACTACGGAAGTAAATCTGTTGTCCAATGCTCTAAAAGAGAAGAAAAGCATCTATGATGGTTTTTAAAAACTTGTTGTAACTAAGTTCATTTTTAGTTGCGTATTTGCAGCAACTTAGATCGAGTCACTTTTTGTGGCTCGATTTATTTTTTTGCTTTTATTTATAATTTAATGGCATACAAATTTACATATACCAAAGAAAAGCAGTACCTTTGCACTTGAATTACGGACTTGGAACGACGGTCAAACGACGGTCAAGCGACAGTCAAGCGACAGTCAAAGCCAACGTGCAGCCAACGTCGCCCCGAAAATAAGCCAAATTTTATGTACTATACTATATTATATATTTATATATAATATACTTTCTAAACACTGTGATTTTTTTGTTTTTTCTTGCATATATGCAATTTTTGTTGTATCTTTGCAGCGGATTTCAAAATACTCGACATGACAAAACTGAGTGTAAACATTAATAAAGTAGCTACGTTGCGTAATGCGCGCGGGGGTAATATGCCTGATGTTCAGCGCTTTGCGGTGGACTGCGAGTTGTTTGGCGCGCAGGGCATTACGGTTCATCCGCGTCCCGATGAGAGGCATATTCGTAAGGAGGATGTATATCAACTGAAGGCGATGGTAACCACGGAACTGAATGTGGAGGGGAATCCGACGGAGGAGTTTCTGGCGCTGGTTTCGGATATCCGTCCCACGCAGGTGACGCTCGTGCCCGATGATCCGAAACAGTTGACCTCCAATCACGGTTGGGATACCCGTCGGCATCTCGATTTCCTAAAGGGCGTAGTGAACCAGTTGCACGCTTATCGTATGCGCGTGAGTATCTTCGTGGATCCGGATCCGCTGATGGTAGAGTACGCTTTCCGTACGGGAGCCGATCGCGTGGAACTGTACACAGGTCCTTACGCTGAGTTGTTTACGACCGATCCGAAGCGTGCTATCGAGAAATATCGAGCTGCAGCAGAGAAAGCGCACGAGTTGGGTCTCGGTATGAATGCGGGCCATGACCTGAACCTAAAGAACCTCAAGCCGTTCATCAAAGCTTTCCCTTGGACCGCGGAGGTTAGTATCGGCCATGCCATCATTTGCGATGCTTTGTATCTTGGCATCCAAGAAACTATTCAAGAATATTTAGATCTTTTAAAATAATATGTTATTTCAAATTGACACCACAGCCCTGGAAGAGGTGCTGATTCCGGCGGAAGAGCCTGTACAAGAGTCTATTAACCTGTTCGAAATGGCGCAATATGGCGGATGGATCATGATTATCCTTGCTATCTTGCTGGCCGGAGCTTGTTATATCTTCATCGCTCGTATGGTAGTGATCAAACAGGCGACACGCGAAGATAAATCGTTCATGGATCGCATCCGCGATTATATCCATGAGGGTAAGATCGATTCGGCGCTGAATCTCTGCAAGCAGACAGATACTCCTTCTGCACACATGATAGAAAAAGGTATCACGCGCATCGGCCGTCCGATGCAGGATGTGCAAGTGGCTGTAGAGAACGTCGGAAACCTCGAGGTAGGTCGTTTGGAGAAGGGCCTTGTTATCATGGCTACGATAGCTGCAGGAGCCCCGATGCTCGGTTTCCTCGGCACGGTTCTGGGTATGGTTCAGACCTTCTATAACATGGCGCAGACCTCGGGTGGTATTATCGAGATGAGTGCCCTCTCGACGGGTATGTACCAGGCGATGGTAACTACCATCGGAGGTCTGATAGTAGGTATCCTGGCGATGTTTGCTTATAACTTCCTCGTAGCTCGTATCGACCGCGTGGTTCGTCTCTTGGAGAGCCGTACGATGGAGTTTATGGATTTGTTGAACGAACCCGCATAAGGTGTTATGGCATTAAAAAGACGAAATAGGGTAGAAGCAGGATTTGCGATGAGTTCCATGACGGACCTCGTGTTCCTCTTGTTGCTCTTCTTTGTGATGGCATCCACGATGTCTTCGCCGAACGATATCAAGATTAATCTGCCGACATCCCGTGCGCAGAAAGCGACTCGTCCGCAAGTGGCGAAGGTGTCGATCGATAACCTCGGTAATTATTTTGTGGCGCTGGGAAAAGAGAAACCGGTTGCTATTGATCCGGAGAGCTTGGAGGGGTACCTCAGTGGCATCCAAGCCTCGGACTCTACGATGTATATCGCGCTACATGCCGATGAGGATGTGGCATATAAAGAAGTGGTTCGTGTGCTCGATATCGCCAATGAGCATCATATGAAACTGGTAGTAGCTACCAAGAGATAAGAGCTAAGAGCCGAGAGGTAAGAGCGAATAGTTTAATGACAAAAAAACAAGAACGACATATTGTAGCGTCTATCGGTACACTGCTGTTCCTGGCTATTGTGTTTCTGCTGCTGTGGTTGATTAAGATGCATGCTTACCAGCCGGAGCAGGAAGAAGGTATCGAAGTGGCGTTCGGCGAAGTGGAAGAAGCGGGAGGATACATGGCGGAGCAATCCGAAGCAGTGCCTCTGCCGGCTCCACAACCTACGGCACCGGATGTGGCTTCTGCACCTTCCGACAACGACTTGATGACCTCGGAGGACGAAGAGACACTGGCTTTGCGTAAAGCAGCCGAAGAGGCCGAGAAAGCACGTAAACAGGCGGAGGCGGAGCAGCAGCGTAAGGCGCGCGAAGAACAAGCCCGTTTAGAGGCGGAGCGCAAAGCACGCGAAGCGGCTGAAGCTGCCGAACGTGCCAAACAGGCTGAAGCCATCGCGAAGGCAAATCAGTTAGGCTCGCTCTTCGGGAAGTCCGGTAACTCCTCCGGTTCGGGCGATAGCCAAGGTGCCGGACAGAAAGGCAATCCGGTAGGACACGGTTCCAGCGGAGGGAATAACTGGACCTTATCCGGACGAAATATAAAAGGTACCCTTCCGCAACCGTCTAATGACTTCAAGCAGGAAGGAAAAGTGGTGGTACAGATACGTGTCAACGCGGCGGGAAATGTCATTGATGCAACCGTTAAAGGCGGAAACGTATCGGACAAACAAACCCAACAAATCGCGCTCGAGGCAGCACGCAAAGCGAAGTTCACCGAGGGCGATCATGATCAGATCGGAACAATCACCTATATATTCAAGTTAAATTAGAAATTTAACATTTTAGATTTAAGATTTATGAATTATCTCTTTTTGGACAATGGTTTCGAAGAAATCGAGGCTATCACAACCATCGATTTGTTACGTCGCGCTAAGATTGCTGTCACGACCGTCTCTATCACCGGAAACCCGATGGTTCTCGGCGCACATAATATTGCGGTCGAGGCAGACGGACTGATGGAACGAATTGACTTCTCCGATGCTGAGATGCTTATCCTGCCGGGTGGGCAAACCAAACTCGGTGAGTGTTCCGCTTTGTGCGAACTGCTCGTAGAGCATAATAATGCCGGCAAACTAATTGCTGCGATCTGTGCTGCGCCTATGGTACTCGGTAAACTCGGTATTCTCAAAGGCAAACAGGCAACCTGCTATCCCGGTTTCCAGGATGCACTCGGAGAGAGTTACGTAGGTGGATTGGTAGTAGAATCGAAAAATATCATCACGGCCAAAGGCCCGGGATTGAGTGCTGATTTTGCGTTCTGTATCATCGAGCGTCTTGCTTCTTCGGAAGTAGCGGATGCGGTTTATGATGCTGCGCAGTATTAGATAAATTACACATATAAAGAGTGGTAATCAATCTCTATTATTCATCTTTTAAATCGTTATTATTATGAAAAAGAACGTAATGAAAGTGTTTGCAGTTGCCATGGCAGTTGCATTCTTGACCGCTTGTTCCGCAGGTCTCGACGGCATGTTGAAGGACTATGAAGCAGCATGCGAGAAGGGCGATGCTGAGAAGGCAGAAGAGATCATGAAGAAAATTGACGAGAAGTATCCTGATGCAGAACTGACTGAGGAGCAACAGGAGCGCGTAGCTGCTGCAACTCTGAAACTGATCTTTGGCGGCGCTGAGGACTAATCAACGCAAGCCTGCAATCTTGTGCAGTTGAACGCTGAGACGCCAGAACGGGTGTAAGAGAATATAACGAACGGTCTCGTCGAGATTATCGTTTTTATCATCCGACCACTCGTCTATACCGCTCTCCATGAGCAAGTCTCCATTATATCGTAGGGGCTGTAACATCCAATGTTCAGCCTCTATTTTTGTGCGCCAAACCTCCGGATCATACGTTCCCGTGAAGACCACTTTCACTTCATTCGCACGCTTCAAAGCGAGACGGGAAGGAATTTCACCCTTCTCATGAGGTTGCGGATGGGGGAGGGGAACCATTTTAGGCGAGCAGGTGATCCAATCAATACCTTCCGGAAGCGGATGGGTCCCATTGGTCTCAATACAGATATAAAAACCCGCTGCATGCAATGCATCGATCAGCGCTTTATCGACCTGCAGACTCGGTTCTCCTCCGGTCAGAACGCACATCTTACGCCGCTCGTTGGGCACGTCGTACAGCGATAACATCTCATTGATAATCTGCTCGGCTGTCATCTCCGTATATTCCGAAAAATCCGTGTCGCACCAGGGACAACGAAGATTGCATCCGCTGAAACGCACAAAGACAGCCGGGATACCAGAATGAGCACCCTCGCCTTGCAGCGTAAAGAATATTTCGTTAACTTTGTACAATGATTAATGATGAATGAATATCTCGCAAAAAATATTCATTGTTAATTATTCATTTTTCATTTTTCATAAATCGCGATATTTCCCTCGCTCTCTTGAACGGAGACTTTATAGCAGTTTTCTACATGGTCGCAAATCCAGCGTGCGATATTCTCGGCCGACGGATTGACGTCTAACACCTCGTTGATATACTTATGATCGAAGGTGTCTTTCACCACTTTCTTGATGTGCGTGAAGTCGGTCACCATGCCATCTTGGTTCAACTCCTTCGCCTTGCAATACACAACGATAATCCAGTTATGACCGTGCAGGTTCTCGCATTTACTTTCGTACGACAGCATCAGATTATGTGCCGCGGAGATCTCTATTCGTTTTTCTACGTAATACATCA
>JAEDNI010000024.1 GCA_016302585.1 Paludibacteraceae bacterium
GTGTTGCAATTAGAAAACAAGCGAAAATCGTAACAAGGCGCTGCAAAGGTACAACTTTTTTCTGATATACGCAAGCATTTACTCAAAATTCGTTCTATAAAATAGTTTTTTATTTAAAACCATGCCTTCTACATCGTCCGTTGTTCCGGATGTCATCCGGTTTACTCTTTTACTCCATTTTCCCACTTTTCCGTGTAGTTTCCACCTACTCCCAATGGATGCTCAATGGATGCAGAAAGGGTGCTCAATGGTTGCTTTACCCAACCTGAGCACCCTTTCATAACTTTTAACTCTTAACTTGTCTCTATTCTATCTCCCTTCCTTCTTTCAGCGCTACACTCACTTCGTGCCTTACAAAGTCGCACAAACGTCCATAAGCCGGCTTACCCCATTTCTTCGCGCGGTATAATGTCTCGTCATACTTCGCCTGCCATATCGCCCTGCGTGCCGAATCGTGCAATATCGCCTTACTCTCCGCAATATAATTGCCAAAACTCTTGCATGTCGGGTGAGCGGCTTTCTTTTCCTTCGTCTTCTTACTCAATTCAGGCTTCAGACACACCGCCGCCTCTTTTCCGTTTCCGGGAATATGCCGTGCGTAGTGCTTCTTATCGATGCTTCCTTGCAAATCATCTACCAGAGTAGTCCACTTAACTTTCATAAGACCTTCCTAAATTTTCTGCAAAGATAATACATTTTTTTCAAATTTCCAAATTTTCATCCACCATTTTGTACAAAAAACTCCATTTTTATTACATTTACTTGCATAATTCATTTTTTTGTTGTACCTTTGTGGTCGCAAAACTTTATATACCATGCGTAAAACAATTATTCTTATGCTTTCTGTAGCATTATTAGCCGTTGGCTGTTGCAAACAGCAGAGTAACCAACCCAAAATGGAGGACGAGTGCCTCTACAGTCCCTCAAAAACCCAATTTGCTTTCTGGTCCAATGTCGCCGAGCAAATGGAGCTGCGTCTCTATGCTGCACCTGACGCACAGGACTTCCAGACCGTCGCACTCACCAAAAACGAGAATGATTTCTGGACCGCCTCTGTCTCCGGTGATCTCGCCGGCAAGTACTACACCGTACGTTCGTTCCAAAACGGCGAATGGGCTGCCGAGTCTCCCGGCATCTTCGCTAAAGCCGTCTCCGTCAATGGTCAACGTGCCGCGATCCTCGATCTAAACGCAACCAACCCCGAAGATTTCGATAAAGACGTCCGTCCTGCAATGCCCGATCCGACCGATATAGTCGTCTATGAGACCCATCTCCGTGATTATACGATGGCGAATCCGGCTATTGAAAACAAAGGTAAGTTCCTGGCTTTCACTGAGCAACCGGCTATCGACCATCTCAAAGAACTCGGTATTACCCATCTCCAGATCCTGCCGTTCTTCGACTTCGGCTCCATCGACGAGACCAAAACTGTCAATTGTCAACTATCAACTATCAACTGCTACAACTGGGGCTACGATCCGGTGAACTACAACGTACCTGAAGGCGGTTATAGTACCAACCCCTACGATCCTGCTTGCCGTATTCGCGAAGCGAAACAGATGATCCAGGCGCTCCACAAAGCCGGTATTCGTGTCATCATGGATGTCGTTTACAACCACACTTACGATGTCATGGGTTGCGCACTCGGACGCGTTGTGCCGAAGTATTTCTATCGCCTCAACGAAGATGGTACGTACGCCAACGGTTCCGGTTGCGGCAACGAGACCGCGTCCGACCACGAGATGTACCGCCGCTTCATGGTAGAGTCCGTTTGCTACTGGGCACGCGAATACCATATCGACGGCTTCCGTTTTGACCTCATGGGCATCCATGACCAAGAGACCATGAACGCCATCCGTGCGGCCCTCGATGAGATCGACCCCACCATCCTCACCTATGGCGAGGACTGGGCTGCCATGGCTCCGGCGTATCCGTACGAACAACTCGCTATGAAGCAATGGACCTATAAAATGCCGCGCGTGGGTGCGTTCAGCGACGATATCCGTAACGCCCTCATCGGCTCACCTTTCGACCACGAACGCGGCTTCGCCTCCGGTAATCCTGCCGGTAAGCAAGCCCTCATGAATGGTCTGGTAGGATGTATAGGTTTTGAAGACCCGAATGGCTTGCTGGGGCAAGAACCTCTTCTGTGGGCGGGCGAACCCATGCAACATGTCTCCTACATCACCTGCCATGATAACTACTGCCTTCGTGACCGCATCGAGGTCTCTGCTCCCGAAGAAACTGAAGCCACCAAGCTTCGCATGAACAAGCTCGCCCAGACTGCCGTCCTCGTCTCACAAGGTATGTCCTTCCTCTATGGCGGTGAGGAACTCTATCGCACAAAAAAGGGCATTGATAATAGTTATCAAAGCCCCGATTCGATTAACATCATCCCGTGGGAAAATAAGGAGAAATATGCGGACTTGTTCGAATACTACCAGAACATGATAGCTATCCGTCGTGCCCACAAAGGTTTCCGTCTCGGCTCATCTGAACTCGTCAAAGAGCATGCGGAGTTCGTGCCGACCGAGAACGAGTCACTCATCGTCTATCGCATCAACAACCTCGAAGGCATCGATACCGCCAAATCGCTCATCGTCCTCCTCAACGGCGGCAACCAAGCGCAACAAATCGAGATACCGAAAGGTAAGTATATCTTGCTGGCTTTCAACGGCGAAGCTGACGTGAACGGTCTCTCGGAATTGGAAGAGTCCCAAGCCATCGTAGCTCCCTATTCGGCTACAATTCTTGCCGAGAAATAGGCATTCTTTCTCCCTCCCTTTTAGGGGAGGGGCGGGGAGAGGCTTATCCTTCTATCGCTTGTAAGCGATTCTGCATCTCGAGCATTTCGTCTCGTAGGAAAGCGGCGGTCTCAAAATCCGTCGCTTTTGCTGCAGCGAGCATCTGTTTGCGCTTCTCGTCTATCGCCTTCTCCAATTTCTTGGCGTCCATCTTCTGCCATTCGGCATTCTTCCAACCGGCCTTAATACTCTCCGTCAACTTCCGCTTCTCTTCCTCCGGATCTTTGTACAAGCCCGCGAGCGCACTCGTGTTAATCTCTTTCTTGATCGGCGTCGGAACAATTCCGTGCTCTTCGTTATACTTCATCTGAATAGCCCGTCTCCGATTGGTCTCATCGATCGTCGCCTTCATCGCCGGAGTGATCTTATCGCCATAGAGCACCGCCTTGCCGTGCACGTGTCGCGCCGCACGACCCACTGTCTGTGTCAGACTGCGTTGATCTCTCAAGAATCCCGTCTTGTCAGCATCCAGTATCGCTACTAAACTCACTTCCGGTAAATCGAGTCCCTCTCTTAACAAGTTCACACCCACTAACACATCGTACTCGCCCTTCCGCAAGTCCTCCATGATCTTCACGCGCTCAATGGTATCTATATCCGAATGGATATAAGCGGACTTAATTCGATACTTTCTTAGGTACTCGTCTAACTCCTCCGCCATGCGTTTCGTCAAGGTCGTCACCAGGCAGCGTTCATTGCGATGAATCCTAAACTTAATCTCGTCCATCAGGTCATCCACCTGGTCTTTCGTCGGTCGTACCTCAATCTCAGGATCCAACAATCCCGTCGGACGAATCAACTGGTCAATCACGATACCTTCGCTTCGCTCCAACTCGTACTCGTCCGGCGTAGCCGATACATAAATCGTCTGACCCGTTTTCTGCTCGAATTCCTCGAACTTCAATGGTCGGTTATCCCGTGCTGCGGGCAAGCGGAAACCATATGTCACTAAGTTATCCTTTCTCGCCTTATCGCCGCCGTACATACCCCGGATCTGAGGTACGGTCACGTGACTCTCGTCAATGACGAGCAACATATCTTTCGGGAAATAATCCAGCAGACAATAGGGTGGGGTGCCTTCTTCACGGCCGTCAAAATAGCGACTGTAATTCTCCACACCCGTGCAGTATCCCAATTCGTCCAACATCTCCAGATCGTACTTCACGCGCTCCTCTATACGCTTTGCGTATAATTCTTCTCCTATACCGATGAAATACTCGATCTGTTTCGCCAAATCCAACTTGATCTGTTCCTTCGCAGAAGCAATCCGTTCCGCACTTGTCAAGAAGATCGTCGCCGGACTCAGGTTATAGTGGTCAAACTCCTCAATCACCTGTCCGCTAATCGGATCTACCGTCAAGATCGCATCGATCTCATTGCCGAAAAACTCCACCCGAACTAAATAGTCCGCGTACGCCAAAGCGATATCAATCGTATCGCCTTTCACGCGAAAGCGCCCACGCGCTAATTCTATATCGTTACGCACGTACTGCGCGCCTACGAGTTGTTTCAGCAAGTTGTCCATGGGCATCACTTCGCCGCGTTTCAACTCCACCACATTCGCCGTGAAGTCCTGCGGGCTTCCCAAACCGTAGATGCAACTGACTGAACTGACAATAATCACATCTTTCCGTCCGCTCAGCAGTGCCGCAACGGCACTCAATCGCAACCGGTCGATCTCTTCGTTTATAGACAAATCTTTGTCTATATAGGTGTCCGTACTCGGGATATACGCCTCCGGCTGGTAATAGTCGTAGTAACTCACGAAATACTCCACCGCGTTATGCGGGAAGAACGCCTTCATCTCCGAATACAACTGCGCTGCGAGGGTCTTGTTGTGACTCATGATAAGCGTCGGCCGATTCAACTCCTGTATCACGTTTGCTACCGTAAACGTCTTTCCGCTACCCGTCACACCCAGCAACACCTGCGCTTCCGCACCGGCTTTCACACCCTCAACCAGCGCCTTTATCGCCTCCGGCTGGTCTCCTGTTGGTTTATATGGACTCTCTAATCGAAACATCTATTATCATCCTAGTCTGTCTAGTTATTCTAGTTTGTCTAGTTATTCTAGTTATTCTAGTTTTTCTAGTCTGTCTATTCGTCCTAGTCCGCCTAGAAAAAAGGGGAGCCATTTGGTTCCCCTTCGAGTTATTTAACTCGTCTTTCTTGAATGCGGGCTTTCTTACCCGTACGCTCGCGGAGGTAATACAGTTTAGCACGACGTACGTTACCGTACTTGTTCACTGTGATACTCTCAATGAAGGGGCTGTCCATCGGGAAGATACGCTCTACACCAACGTTGCCGCTCATCTTGCGAACTGTGAAGCGCTTCTTGTCGCCGCTACCGTGAATGCAAATAACATCACCGCGGAACTCCTGTACACGCTCTTTGTTACCTTCTTTAATACGATAACCAATGGTTATCTGATCACCTGCCTTGAATGCAGGAAACTCTTTCTTCTCGCCGGCAAATGCTTGCTCAGCTACTTTAATCAAATCCATTTCGTTCTTTTTTTTATGGATTAGTATTGACACATCGGGCATTCACTACTATTCGGCCGAACCTATTTCAATCGCCAGAGGCACGATGTGTTTTTCCCTCAATGGGGAGAGGAGTTTTCCCGATAACTATACGAGTTGCAGGGCAACGAAGTCGTTAATCGGCGAAAACGACGACAAAATTACTGCTTTTTTTTGAATTGGCAAAATATTTTTGCAAAAAAATCACTTTTTTTTGTCCATACGAAATAATTTTCGTATCTTTGCACGCTAAAATATGCGCTTGTGAAACGATTTCTGGCTATAGCGGGTGCCTTCCTCGTCAGCTTGCTGATGGTGACAGCGATGTTAGTCGCCGTCTTGACGAGTGATAAGGTCGAGACAGCTGCCGTCCAATTTGTGACGGAGGAGTTGTCGCGCGCCTTGGGTACGGAGGCACATGTGGGAGCGGTGGAATATCGCTTCCCGGCACGCGTGGCCATCAAGGATGTCTTTATCGAGGATCGCTTGAAAGCCGCGCAGCACGATACCCTCGCTTATATCGGCGAGGTGTATGTCCATTTCAGTCCCTTGGCTTTGCGTAAAGGGGAGATTCGTTTCTCGCACGCGCACATCCACAACGTAGTGGCCAAGCTTTACCGCACCAATGATGTGTGGAATTTCCAATATCTCGTAGAGGCTTTCCGTTCCGATGAAGAACATGTCTTCGATCGCACGATGGAGAGCATCATCTCTGTACGCGATGTGGAATTGGAAAATATTCGCGTTGAAGTGGAGCAATATACGGTTCAGTTGTCGAAGGCGACGATGGACCTGAATAATTTCAGCGAAGAATCGCTGGATGCGCAGATTCGTCATCTCGAGGCCTCCGTTGTGCATGCCGATAAAACGCAGCAACCCTTCGAAGTCGAAGATCTGCAGGCGCATGTCCTCCTTACCGACTCCACCTTGCTGGCTCCTACGCTCAAGGTGCAACTCCCGCGTTCGCGCGTGGACCTGAGTGGAGTGGAGTTGTGCTTCCCTGCTGCCGATACCATCTATCTCTCGCAGTCTGCGCATGATATCACCTTCGCTCTCCGTTTCCATGAAGCAGAACTGGTGCCGGCCGATATCGCGCTCTTCATCCCCCTTTTCAGCGGACTCAAGCACCCGATTAACCTCAGTGGTGCATTGGTCGGAACACTGGATTCGGTGATGATGGAGGATATAGCTCTGCATTACAATGGTCACCTCGTGCTGCAGGGAGACGTAACGGCCATCGGTCTTCCCGACCTCTCCGACCCCTATCTGCGGGCGAACCTGCGCGAACTGCAGACGAACGCACCGTACCTCCAGGATTTCCTGGCGCAACTATACGGACGTCCCTTCCGCTTGCCCAAACCGCTCCATCGGCTGGGCGATATCCATTATCGTGGCTTGATGGAGGGCTACCTGCATAACTTGACGCTCCACGGAGGATTCCGTACGGCCCTCGGAGCCATCACTACCGATGGAACGGTAGTCAGCGACTCAACGTTCGAGCATATGAACTTCGATGCGCACATCGTGGGTAATAAATTCCGTGTGGGTCGACTGCTGGATCAGTCTAAACTTGGCTCCGTCACCCTCGATTTCTATTCGAAGGGATCCATCGATGAAGGCAAAGTGCATGGCGATATCAAGGCCCATATTCGGGATCTTACCTATAATCACTATACCTTTAGTGACATCAAGATAGATGGTCGCTACGATCCTCTTCGCTACGAAGGAAACCTTGCGATTCATGATCCGCATGTGGACTTCGAGTTTGACGGCGTGCTCAATAGGCAGGACGAGAATCCGGAGTATAACTTCAACCTCCTCTGCCGGCATTTTGACTTATCGCCCTTCTCCGCCGAGTATCATGAAGAGGTACTTAGAACCTCTTTTGCTTTAGCGGTGGATCTGAATGGCGCCAAAGCGGATGAGATAAGCGGATACCTCGTGCTCGATTCCCTCTACATGGCTACGCCATTAGACTCCATCCGAATGCGACAACTGACCTTGCTCGCTTCGGCGCATGGCAACCGGAATAAGTCTTTCACCCTGCGTTCCGATAACACGAGTGCGCAATTAGACGGTTATTTCCGTTACCAGGATGTCGTGCCTGCGTTACGTGATCTCATTCATTATTACCTGCCTTCTACGATGCCGGCTTCGGATGAGAGGTGGATGCCTGTGGAGATGCGCCTTCGTGCGGACGGAGCGCGTCTGCGCGATATACAGCGTCTCTTCGCTTCGCGTCTGACGATTAGCGACCACTCTTCTTTGCAAGCCGAGGTGAACTTGGCGCAGGATGAAGAACCCGAGGTGAGTATGAACTTCTTCGCGCCCGGTATACGTGCGGCAAGCACACCGGTGCACGACCTCTCAATCTCGCTCAATTCGGTCGATACGCTTCTCACGCTTGACTCGATCGCCTTCGAGCGACGCAACGCCTTGGCGCTCTCCGTATCGGCTGAGGCGATGCAGATGCAGACTTTCTTCACTACGCTGGCGTTCCGCGACTCCCTCTATTCGCACGTCACCCTCCGCTCCGAAGCGCAGATTAATGAACTGCTACCGGAAGGCTGGGAGAACCTCTCGCCGCGTGAACTGCGTCATGCCATCCGCGACGATGTCACACATGGCGAAACAATTGATGCCCTTCTTGCCGCCCAGCGTGCCGGAGACTATGGTGGTGACTTACGGTTCATCACCCATTTCTCCAAGTACAATAAACAACCGCTGATTGACCTCCATCTGCTGCCTTGCGAACTCATCCTGCGCGACTCAATCTATACGCTCAGCGAGAGTAACCTCACTTACTGCGCAGCCGATACGGCCCTCCGGATAGAGCACTTCGCGTTCGAGGGAGCAGGCCAACACCTCCGTGCGAACGGTATTGCTTCTACGCGCCGCGATGATACGCTTGCCGTCGATCTTCAGCGCGTCGATGCTTCTTACGTCGTGCCCTTTATCCTACCGGTGCAAACCATCATGTTCAATGGCTTGCTGACCGGCGTAGCGAATATCACCGGTGTATTCCGTCAACCGCTGGTGGAGACACAGATTCATATCGACTCGGTGGGACTGAATAACTGCTATTTCGGCGATGCCGAAGTGGACCTCCACGTCTATCCCAAGCAAATTCTGCGCGACACGGTCCTGCCGCCGCAACTCCGTTTCCATGCCGATGTCTATCGACCAATCACCAATGACCAATCACCAATCACCAATGACCAATCACCAATCACCAATGACCAATCACCAATAACCACTCGTACCATGGTCAATCTCAATGGTATGGCTGACTTCGATGGCTCCGGAGTATGGAATCTCGATATGGATGCCGACTCCGTACCGCTCGATTTCATTAACCATTGGACGGCCAATGTGCTGCGTGATGTCGATGGCCACGCTACAGGGAAAGTGGTTGTCGGCGGACGAAAAGGAATGGTCTACGTGCTGCTTGATTGTATGGCGGATGATGCATCGCTCACGCTCCCGTGGACCAATGCACGCTATACCATCCGGCATGATAAGATCATTATGGATACAACGGCCATCCGCTTCCCGAATGTCCATCTCGTCGATGTAGACGGGAACCCCGTCGAGGTCAATGGAGCTGTTTATCATGACAAGTTCCGCGACTTCGTCCTCGATCTCCATGTCGATGCCCACGATGCCCTCGTCTTTGATAATAACCGAACGGGTGAGATGCTGCAGGGAGCCGTCTATGCTACCGGACATGTCGATGTCACGGGCCCGCAAGATGATATCGTAGTGGCGGCTGATGCACGTACTTCCCATCATTCGCGCTTCCGTCTCAGTATAGATAATACATCTTCGGCCTACGAGTCGAACTTCATCCATTTCGTGGAGCATTCTGAATTGGATACCACCATCGCTGGGCATTCGAAAGAGACCGATCTCGATAATATCGACAATGTCCACACGCTCAAATTGGATACCACTTGGTTCCGTCATACCGGCCGATGTCTGCTTAAACTCAACCTGGATGTCAATCCGCAGCTGCTCTTCCAACTCGTCATTGGTGAGCGAAACGGCGACATGATCCAAGGACGAGGCAATGGTGCGCTGAGGCTTACCTATGACACCCAAACCGGCGATGTTACCCTGCAGGGAACCTATGACATCGACCAGGGTACGCTCTCTTATACGGTAGCGAATATGATTCGCCGTGAGTTCACCGTGGGTGAAGGAGCGAAGATCGTCTTCTCCGGCGATGCAACGAATCCGCAATTGGATGTCACGGCGAAGTATCGTGTCACGGCGAACCTCAAGGACCTCTTTGGCGAAGATATCAGTCAACTGGCTACGTCAAGAACCAGTATCCCTGTGCTCACCTGCCTCCATCTGACCGGATTCCTCAATAACCCAATCCTGAGCTTCTCGTTGGAGTTCCCCACAAGCGACCAGTCAATCCAGCAGCAGGTTCGTCAAGTCATCAATTCCGATGAGATGTTGATGCGCCAGGTTATTTATCTGCTTGTCTTCGGCCGTTTCTTTACGCCCGATTACATGTCCAATGCCCAGTATGCGACGCTTAACTCCACCTATTCCTTGCTCTCTTCCACGGTTACCGGCCAGATCAATGCATGGCTGTCCAAACTGACCAATGTCCTCACCGTTGGTGTGGCGATTCGTACCGAAGGAGAAGGAGCGGGGTCCAGCCAGGAATACGAGGCGCAGTTCCAACTGCAACCGGTTGATAGATTGCTTATCAATGGTAATGTGGGTTATCGCTATAATGATGTCTCCAACCAGCCCTTCTTCGGCGATCTGGATGTCGAAGTGCTGCTTACCGAAGATGGTCAATGGCGCCTGAAGGGGTACACTCATACCGTAGATAAGTACTCTCTCCGCCAAGCCTCCACCATCCAGGGGGTCGGCGTTGTCTGGAAAAAAGACTTCTAAAAATCATAAATCAGAAATTTGAAATAATCGTACGTAAGTTAAGAAATCATAAATAAAAACAGCGCCCGTTTGGACGCTGTTTTTTATAAACTATTAAACGTTTAACGCAGTTAAACCATTTAACTTATAAACGAGAAACGTTTATCGTTTTTCGGGTCTCGGACCTCTTCTTTCAGGACGAGGACCGCGATCCAACTTCGCTCCGTCACGGTCGCCACGCTGACCGCGCTCACGACGCTCCGGCTCAACGTATCCTTCCGGTTTCTCCTTCAGCGCTTTCGCACTCAGACGGAACTTACCGGTCTTCGGATCGATCTCCAGCAGTTTGATGCGGATATGATCGCCTTCTTTGATGCCGGTCTCTTCTATCGTCTCAAAGCGTTTCCAGTCGATCTCGCTGATGTGCAGCAGACCTTCCTTACCCGGCATGAACTCTACGAAGCAACCGTACGGCATCAGGCTCTTAACAACCGAGTCATACTCCTCGCCTACTTCCGGCAGAGCTACGATAGCTTTGATCTTCGCGATAGCAGCCTGCATCGACTCACCGTTGTTGCTTGCTACCTCTACCTTACCGCCCTTCTCGTCTTCATCGATCGAGATGACAGCACCGGTCTCAGCTTGAATACCCTGAATGATCTTACCGCCCGGGCCTATCACAGCACCGATCATATCTTTCGGGATATAGAAACTTACGATACGCGGAGCGTGCGGCTTCAGATCAGCACGCGGTTCCGGCATGCACTCAAGAATCTTACCGAGGATATACATACGTGCCTCGTGTGCTTGTGCCAACGCGTTCTCCAGGATCTCATAACTCAAACCATCTACTTTGATATCCATCTGACAAGCCGTCAGACCATCTTTCGTACCGGTCGTCTTGAAGTCCATGTCACCTAAGTGATCCTCGTCGCCGAGAATATCGCTCAGGATAGCGTAGTTCTTACCTTGGTTCTCCGAGATCAAACCCATTGCGATACCCGAAACAGGTTTCTTCATCGGAACACCTGCATCCATCAGCGCCAGCGTACCGGCACAAACGGTTGCCATCGAACTCGATCCGTTCGACTCTAAGATGTCACTTACTACACGTACGGTGTACGGAAAATCTTCCGGAATCATGTTCTTCAGCGCGCGGCAAGCTAAGTTACCGTGACCAATCTCACGACGACCTACACCGCGAGCCGCTTTCGCCTCACCGGTAGAGAAGGGTGGGAAGTTATAATGCAGTAGGAATTTGTCTGTACCTTGGATCAAAGCCTCGTCAACGATCTTCTCGTCGCGACTGGTTCCCAACGTAACCGTCGAAAGACTCTGTGTCTCACCGCGGGTGAAGATACTACTTCCGTGAGGGCCGGGCAGGTAACCTACCTCGCACCAGATCGGACGAATCTCCGTCGTCTTACGGCCATCCAGACGCTTGCCTTCATCCAGCACAGCGCGACGCATAGCCTCTTTCTCTACATCGTGATAGTATCTGTCAACAAGCGCAGCAATCTCATCAATCTCAACGCCTAACGCCTCTGCGCGTGCAGCCATATACTCTGCTTTCTCAGCCTTGAAGTCCTCGCGGATCTGCGTGAACATCTCCTCGCGGTGATGTTTGTCGGTGTCCGCACTCGTAGCCTGAGCATAAGCGCGTGCATAACTGAAGTCATGTACAGCTTGCTTCAACTCCTCGTCATTCACCTCATGGCAGTACTCACGTTTCGTCTCCTTGCCATAAGCCTTCATCATCTCGTTGATAGCCAAGCACTGCGGTTTGATAGCCTCGTGCGCAGCTTTGATAGCCTCTAACATCACGCTCTCCGGCACTTCTTTCATCTCGCCTTCCACCATCATGATGTTGTCGTACGTAGCGGCAACCATCAACTCCAAGTCAGCGTGCTCGCATTGCTCGAAGGTCGGGTTAATCACCATCTTGCCATCTACGCGTGCTACACGTACTTCGCTCACCGGACCCTCGAACGGGATATCCGAACAAGCCAAAGCAGCACCTGCAGCCAAACCGGCAATCGACTCCGGCATGTCAATGCCGTCGGCCGAATACATGGTTACGTTTACGAAAGTCTCTGCGTGATAGTTAGAAGGGAAGAGAGGACGAAGGGCGCGGTCGATCAGACGTGCAATCAGAATCTCATAGTCTGATGCTTTGCCTTCGCGGCGGGTGAAACCACCCGGGAAACGTCCTGCGGACGCAAATTTCTCTTTGTACTCTACGGTAAGCGGCATAAAGTCAGTACCGGGAACCGCATCTTTGGCGGAGCAGACAGTGGCGAGGATCATCGTGTTGCCGAGTGTCGCCATCACAGCGCCATCAGCTTGTTTGGCCAACTTGCCTGTCTCCAGTTTGATTACTCGTCCATCGGGGAGAGCAATCTCTTTGGTTACAATATTCATCTTTTTTTCGTCAATTTTGGTTGCCGTTTGCAACCGTTATATATAGTTTGAATCGTATATTCTCGCAAAATCCGCTGCAAAGGTACAACTTTTATTTGATAATACCAAATATTTTAGTAAAATTTTATGCAATTTCGGAGTTCAACTCCGGATTTACATAACTTTTACAACTCATTTCTACCAAAAAACAGGGCACTCAATGCCCTGTTTCTCTTACACCTTACACTGTACACCCTACACCGAGAATAAAAAATATTTTTTATGTTTTTTTCTTTAT
Source organism: Paludibacteraceae bacterium (assembly GCA_016302585.1). Taxonomy (GTDB): domain Bacteria; phylum Bacteroidota; class Bacteroidia; order Bacteroidales; family Paludibacteraceae; genus Colicola. Next base: position 12,922 of record JAEDNI010000024.1, read on the forward strand.
CTCCCGAAGGGCATATATCTATGTTTATTTACCATCTTCCCACGCCCGCGTGCGTACCTTATTTATATACACGCGAAGCCTACACGCCGTCAGGCATCTAAACAGCCGTCAGGCTATACACTGCGCTTACGCCTATACACGCGTAGCAAGGCATATACCGAAGCTAACGCCAATAACGGCCACACCGCATCACCTACAGGGAACGGCTGACCAGGTTTGTCCTTATCTTCGTCGTCACCATCCAATCCTCTGCGGATATGTCCATGATGTCCTGCCGCGGAATAAGTACCCGGAGTCTCACCAGTCATATAGGTCCCTGTAACAGCTGCTTGCGGCAATGCGGAACCGGAACTAACCATCACCGATGTCGACTGCATCTGAACTTCCGGCAACTGGGCGGTGCCCTGAGCTTTTACGCTCAGAACACTCACCATTGCTACTACCATCAATAAATATCTCAATGCTTTCATAATCTCAAAAATTTTAAATTACAAATTACCAATTACCAATTACAAATTGAGATTATTTATTAATCTCACGCACCTTTTTACCTGTCGCATCGTACAGAATACCATTCCGTAAGATATACATCTTGTCGTTGTAGATGAACTTGATCGGTTTGTCTATCTCCTCGCCGGTGCCACCGATGTCGGTCGGCGTCTCAGAGTTCTTCTTCAGTACTGCGAACAATACAAACCTTGTCTTGTTCGTACCGGCTGTCGTCTCAAACTCATACGGCGCATCCAACAAATCTACCTTCGCTCCGGTCTCTTTATCCTCCAGCCACAGATGCTCGAGCCATGCGCTCTCTGCATTCTCTACGTGGCTGAACAGATAGTAACCTGCACTCGGTGCCGTATAACCAACCGGAACGCCATTCTCTGCCGACTGTTTATTCAGCGCATTTGCGAACAAATCATATGTGCTGCCTATCGTGAAGAGACTTACATTCGCGTGCGGCATCTTCATCAAATCGTCGCCAATCTCATACTCATCGGAGAAACCATCGCCAACCAAGAGATAGGTCGTATCGCCATAAGTCGCCGTACTCAGTGCCACAGCTACGTTAATCTCTTGCGGCATGTTGTTGCTGCTGATACGAGCAGGTGCAGCGGTGTTACGACTCGCATAAGAGAAGGTCACATCTCCGCTCGCTCCTACCTGTACGTAGAAGGGCTTGAAGGCCGGGAAATCATAATCTATCACGCGTCTCTGATCGTACGTATCACCTGCACCATCGTCCGGAACAGTCACATAGCGAACACTCGAACTCTTCCACTCGTATTGACCTTGCGCATTCGTGCCGATAGAGCCGACAGTGATACTTGCGCCGCCAACTCGATCAGCATCACCGGTACCCGTTCCTAAGGATGCCATGTACGGGTTACCCAACATCCACCAACCGGTATTGACAATACTCGAAGCCGAATATGCGGTAACGGCTATCGTAGCATCGCTATTCTCGGCTGTCGTAAGAGCAGCCGCATTGGCAACACTCAGTTTCATTCGTTGAATACCGTACTTCTGACGGGTATTTGTGACACCGTTTACACTAACTTTACGCGGCGGAAGGAGAACGTAATATCCAAGCCCGCGAGTTGTCATAGTCTGCTTCGGCATAGCCGTGCTACCCGTTTCTACATCTACCCAAACATCATCGACAGCACCGCTCGTCGCACGAATCTGACTATCGAATACGCGTAACAGGTAACTACCCGTCTTAGCTGCAGAACCATAGATGTCTTCCGGATAGAAGATGTTATTCTTATCTATCGTAAGCGTGTGCGGGAAGGCCACTCCGAAGTACTGATCGTAATTCGTCAGGTAGTCGAAGTTGATGATGTTCTCATTGATGGTCAAAGTCGAACTGGAGCCTACATAAACTTGCGGATATACGTAGCTGTAACTGGTCACAGGCGTTGTGCCCTTTGTCCCTGCAGTTACATTTCCTGCACGCAGGTACATCTTCTTAGTAGTCAGATTTCCGGTCACGCTCAACTTCGCTCCGCCGTAAACGGTTACGCTATTGAATGCATGAGCCGTCGCGTCGTCTGCTGTTAGCACATTGCCTAATACCACCAGATCCAAACCGGAGCAATCGTCCTTATTGATGCTGGCAGCGGTTCTTGCCGCATTAACGGTGGTCGCGCTATTCGTCATCAACGGAATCGTTACTGCCTTGCGGCCAATCTCCGAACCACCATTCTTAATGATGATATGCATCTGCTTATTTGGATTGCTCATCAGGTCGCTAACGGCAATCTCATATACGCCGTGGTCTATTTTCAGTGCCGAGCCTAATGCTTGTGCCGAGGCCTTGTTCACTCCTTCGATCTCCACTTCCGCTGTGTAAGCAGGATTGCCAAAGTACATGAATTGTACGGCATTGGATCTCCAAGTTACTACTTGAATCTCTACAGGATCAAACTCTTCCGTAACAGGCAAGATATACATAGTTTTTGCCAAAGTCTTACCGAAGAGGATTTGACTACCACTAACACATAATTGTCGATCTACGGCATTTCCTGAATCATCTCCGGCATCCTCGCCGCCTGCATTACTGCGCTTCAGAGTTCCGTCAAGACGAACTTCGTATTGGCTGAAGTTGGAACTTACCAAGTACCACTCTTGCATACCTGTCGTGCAATCGCTCGTCGTACGCCATAAGTAGGCGTTGTCGCTACGTGTTGCCTGCAATTGTCCGTCATTACCATCGCCGGTAACAGTCGTCAGACGAATACCGCCTCGATGGTCATTATGAGCTCTCACGGTTCCGCTGTACAAAGCCGTCTTCGGAGCCGCGGTTGCTACCGTCGGAGTGGTTTGATTATCTACCGTAATCGGGTAAGCATTCGCAATAGCGCTGCCACTCGAGGTTGCGATATCGGCCGGCAGAGCGCACCACTGACCATTAATCTTCGCTGCAATCACGAAGTGGTTCGGCAGTACACGACCATACAACGTCAGCGTCTTGGTATCGAATATCTTATCGCCTCCGCTGTTGATCAATTCCATCTTCAACTTGTAGGTCTCTGTCGTACCATTTGTGCCGCCCGTAACACCCGGTTTGTAACCAATCGCATAAGTCTGTCTATAGTCGCCGGTAGCGACGTTCAGGTTACTGCCATCCACAATGTTGTAGTTAGAAGACCCGTCGTTACACAAGCGGAACGGACAAGTATTCTTATCTTGCGAAGCATCTCCACTGGTCAAGTACGATGTACGCAGTTTAAAGCCGACACTTGCTGGAACATCGGCTATACTGAATGTGATCAGGTTATTCGGATTAGCAGTCGTATAAACGGTGTTCGCCTCGCTTCGTGCCGCACTGGTGTAGGTGGATGTCAAGTGAACATCACCTGTAATCGTTAATTCACCTACCCAAACCGCACTCAACGTCAAGTTGCCGTAGTTGGTGTTATCCACCTCCTTCACAGTAACTGTGTTACCCGCATACTTGAACTCACTTCCGTAATTGCTGGAGGTCGTCCATCCTACGAATACATATCCGTCTTTCGAGAAGCCTATTGTTCCTCCGTTAGCGGTTACGTCCTTGAGAGTAACAGACGTTCCCGATGAGCTCGTGATAGGATACGACTCAACCACATCAGAGCCTGTACCGCCATTGGCAGTATAGGTAACAGTCACGATAGTCGGACACTTCGTAAAGTACTTATTATCGCCTGTCTTGAATACTGCATAATAGGTGGTGTTGGCTGTCGCTGCATCTCCGTTATTCACCTTTGTGAAGCCTGTCGTCTTGTATCCGCTCCAAGTCGTGGTAACCCAACCGTCAAACGTCAGGACATCCCTTGCCGCATCGCAGCAGAGCGGATCTTCTCCTGTCGGCAACGTCACTACGCCATTCTCTGCCTTGTTGGTTGCGTGGTCTGCATCTAACATGTCATTGTACCACGTGATCGTCGGAGCCGGTTGCTCGTCGATAATCAAGAATCGAACATTTGCGCCTGTGGTAGAAGTTGTCCAGTTGACACTACCATCCGTAGCGATATAATACGTGGTTGCATAACCGTTCTTCAACGTGTAATTACCCAAATCCGTCGTTGTCGGACTCCAAGCGAAGGCTTCATAACTGCTATTGGTTAAAGCGACTGCACTATTGCGCAATCCGCCAGCATCTCCGGCAAGGTTCCTGTTGCTGTTGATCGGACTCGAGAAGAACAAATGATCACCCTTATTGATATAACGTGCCGTTCCTGTTCCGGCTACATCCAAGTTCCAGGCCAGATAATCGGTTGTCGAGGTATAAACCGTTGCCGTCGTCGGGCTCGTCGCATTATCTACTACTATAGGTATCAGCGCGCGAGTGCCATAAGATGTCGTCGCAAGATTATTCGGCATACCATACCACTTGTCGCCCACTTTCGTTGCAATCACGAACTTCGTTGGTAAGTGACGACCATAACCGCTCTGTTTGTTGGACTCGGTCGTGGTAACATTATCATCAGCCAATGCGGTTGCCTTGAAATAAACTTCTTCTATTCCATCCGTTGTCGCATCCCCGGCCGGAGTATAAGTAACAATGATTGTCTGGTCTGTAACCGTTCCATCCGCCAAAGCACTTACTGAACCTACAAAACCAAAGTGACTATTCGGCGTATCATCGGCTACGTTATAAGCCGCAAAGCTTAACGGGGTACTTGCTTTCAACTGCTTTGCATTTACAGTTAAAGCCGTCACACCCTTCACCGTCTTACCTGCATAACTCGTGATACGCGGAGTGCCCGTCAGAGTGATTGTCGAGCAATCCGGTGTCGTTGCCCAAACTTTTGTGCCTAAACCAAATCCAATAGTAATACTTCCCACAGCCACATACTGGCTCGCACTCATGATTTTTACGTACGGGTAATTAGCGCTTGGGTAATAGGTTAGCGAGTCCCCTGCAGCTTGGAATGCTGCGCTGGTAACCTCTGTAGTAATAGCATCCGCTGTTTCACCTACATAAATCTTCAGTTTACTGAGATTCTCATCCCCGCTCCAGACGCCCCTGAAAGATATGTAGTTCACCTTACCCAATGAAGTGGTATTCTGAATAACGCCGGTTCCTGCTTCAAACTGAATACCGATACCGGAAGCCATACCCATACGCGCATAACTGAACTCGAAGTCATTGCCGCCCACAGTTTTTGTTTTCGCGCCGGTCGTATATACTCCGCTAAAATCAGTTTGAGTAAAGGTAATCTTTCCATACTTTGTTTCCGGAGCACCTTGGTTGGTATAAACTGCCCAATACTCCTCATTATCAGCACTAATGTCATGGTGTTTGTTTCCGCCACCGTCATTCAACAGGTCAGTAGTCAATACCGGTACGCGCGTCACATCGATTTCCTCGTCACTCCAACCTACGAAACTCCAACTCTTTCCATTACAATCAGTAAAAGTAGCTGTTGGCGTAGTGATGCCCGCATCGCGGCTGGCTTCGGTTACTACCAATTTAGCTCCGCTGTTCACACCATCACTAACCGTTCCTCCGTTTCCATGGAAAGTAACCGAACGAGGACTACAAGGCGGCGTGGATGTAAACTTCTGAACATTCGTGTGCATACCAAATACTCCGGCACTTCCATAACCTTCCCAATATGGTCCGCTATTGTACCAATATAGGTATTTGGAATCTCCCCTATCTTGAATTTTAATCTCACTATTGTTATGTCCATCAGCGGCGGTAAACTCATCATACGTGGCAGCAGTGAATGCGTAATTGGATGAGTTGACATTAAGATATTTTCCTAAGGTCTTATTATATAACCGCCAGTAACCGCCCACATAACTTGCCTCCCATTTCATGTCTGTTGTAGGAGTTACTTTCAGTTTATACCGATTGTTGTTACTTGCATCCTTTATTGTCTCGCAGTCAGTTTCAAGACGGGTACCGGTCAAGTAGTTTGTGTTAGCGACTGTGGTACTTAAAGCTCTATGATTGTTATCTGCATGACGTTTTACAATCACATACTCTGCACCGCTCTTCAGTTCGCTGATATTCAGAGCCGAGATCCAATCTGTTCCCACACTATCATATACCGCATAGAATACCGCCTCGTCGTCACCGGCTGTAGCTGTGAAGTTATGAACCGGAGTGTAGCTCGTGGAGTTATTGGCAACTGCACTTCCGCGCTGCCAGCCGACAAACACCCAGTTCGTGCAACCCTTGGAACCTACTTCGCTATCTACCGTCAAAGGAGTACCCACACCATAATCGCGAGTCCATGTTGTGCCGGCGTCATTGTATGTTACCGTGATATTCTCCAACGGCTCACAACTCGAACCATAGAGGTACTCCTTCGTTACCCATTGGGCAGTAAATACCACATTGCTTGACGGCATCGTAAATGTCGTTCCTGCTGCGATTAGCGTTCCAGCAGTAATCGTCGCACTGGTAGAAGCATTCACAATATCTACATTAGCCTTCCATCCGACAAAGTTATACCCTGCTTTCGTAAATCCGGGACCTGTATTACTCTTTATCGTTACTTCTTCTTCAAACTCATAATTATTCCCGTCAGTTACGGAGCCTGTTCCGCCGTTTCCGTTATAAGTCACGGTATAGGTCTCAGCAGAACAACTCGGACTAGTGGTGTAGGTTGCGGTCATTGTACCTTGCTTGAAGAAATAGGGAGATGTACCATTGCTGAACATTCCTGCAGAGGTTTGATAGCAAATCAAATTCTTTTGAGTTTCAGTATTACGTTGTTTGCTAGTCATGGTTATCTGTCCGTTAGATGAATTAACCGAACATGCCCATGCAGTATAATTGTCTTTGGTGTCTCTCAATTGCATCTTACGATCATTTGAAGTTCCGTCTCCTGTATTTCCATTGACACCAAGATATTTGTTCTTCTCAGCATTATAGACAAACCAATATCCGCTATATGTTCCTGTGCCTTGTTCAAAGGTCCAGATACAACTCCAGTCTTTACAAGTTGCGGTTGTATTTCCTATTTCCCATGATGTGGTATTCAAACGGGATTTATCTGCATCAATATCATTATTGATGACATTGGCTGTTGTATTATAGCTGCTACAAAGCATATAGTTCTCGCCATCCACAGGGCTGGTTGTTCCTGTCACCTTGGTAAATGTGGCACTTACGGTGCTATACAATGCATACACGGTTGTTACACCATCAGGTATTCCCTCGCCCAGGGAATAAATGGTGGTGGGTTTGGTGGTAGAGTTGTGCTCACTGGTCACCCATCCCTCAAACTTGTAGCCATCTACTAACGGAGACGGTGTTGGAAAACTTGCCTCGCTACTTGTTCCTTTGGGCGATGTAACACATGCTGGAACATTGAAATTCACTGAGTGAGAAGTCGCAGCTTTGCACTCTATAAAAACCCATACATCATCGCGATCCGGCATGGTAAATGAATATTTATTGTGCCCTATGCACGAGATAGCCTCCTTGCTATCTTCCCAATGATATACACCATATTTATAATCCCCTTCCACTGTCTCAGGACAATAATATCCAGGATCTGGTGTGACCGTAAATGTGATTGTTGAACCAGCAGTATATGTGCCTTCTGTTAAAGTCGTAGTGCAATTAGTAGCTGTAATATAATATATCTCTGCCCCCCACATTTCTCCTACTCCAACTACTGCGAGCAACAAAACCATCAAATATATCTTAACGTTTTTCATAATCTTCATTCTTTAAAAATTAAACATTCAACATTAATCATTCAATTTTATTGCTCTTGTCTGTAGATTGCTACAAACGTAACATTTCCTGTTATCGTCGGTGAACCGGCTACATCCGTAAACAGTCCGGCTGGAGCACTCGTCTGCGAGGAGATACTCAACGCACCCGGGTCATTGGCTTCTACAGCCCATCCCACAAACTCTGCGTCGCATCCATTGGGATCAGTTGTCAAATCAGCCGGTGCACTGGGCACACTCGCTACTTTGCCTCCTTCTGCAACATTACTATCCGTCCTTACTATCGACCCATTTGCTTTCCACGTTACCGTATAGGTGATGGCTTCCCATTTTGCATAATACTGTTTGTTGCCAAATTCGCTCGCTCCGATGCTATATACTCGTTCTCCCTCGAAAGTAGAAGAGGCGTACCACCCTTGGAACGTCGCGTGATCTTTTGTCACATTCGTCGGTAGAGTAGCACCCGTGCCATAGACGTAACTCGTCACGTTATCGGCATTGATGGAACCTCCGTTGGTGGTCAGTGTAACCCTATAGGTTGCCTCCGTCCAGAAAGGATAGAACGTCTGTGCTGCATTGGTGGTATAACTATCTCCAAGGTCATATGCATTGCTTCCACCATCACTCGTCGCCCAGCCGGTTTGTTTATAACCGGTACGCGTAAAGACAGCGCTATTGGGCAAAACGAAATAAACGCCGCAAGTCTTGGTCTCACTTTCTCTTGTTCCCGAACCGCCTGTTCCGGCAGCGTAACTGATGGTATAGGTTGGAGTGGAATAAGTACCATAATCATATGGACTGTCTCCATTTTGAGGCCCCCAACCTGTAATAGAGATACTATTATTGCTGGTTACGGTGATGTTGCTGGTTTGATTCCATTTTTTGTCCCACGCAGCTTTATAATGGTTTGCAGAGTTCGTCAAGTCACTTGCAGTTGTATTTGAATTTAAACGAACTGCATTTATCTTCACGCCGTTCCATTGCGGGATTTCTGCATATGAGCCGCAGTCATCAGCTGTGATAAAATCAGTAAATCCTTCACCATAGATCGTTTCACCTTCTTTGCGGAAATAGTAGAAAGCAAACTTAGCCCCTCCGGTATTCCACACTCCTGGAGTTAAGTATATGGTCTTTCGCGGATAGGTGACACTGATCTCAGGTTCACCCAGTTTGCTGCTACTTCCACTGGTACTATATTCCATATTGATGGTGAATGTACCGCCCAAACCGGCAGCAATAGTCAAGTAGCCTTGAGAAGTAGAGCAAACCCAGTTAGACACATCTTCATTGATTGTTCCTTTATTGCCATAATAGTCGTTGTCTGCATGGAACTTGAATGCATGGTTACCTGCCGCCAGATTTATTTGGCACGTTCCGGCTTGCGTATCACCTATACGGGTGAAGTTATATGTTGTTGTGCCATCTGTGTAACATTCCAGCACATACACTTTCACTTGGAAACCATTCGAAGCGGTAGAGCAAGTTGCACCTGTGCTTACAACGCAACGATACGAACCACTGTCATCTTTATCGCAATTCGATTTGGTGTATGTTGCCGATGTCGCACCCGCAATATCATTCCAAGTGCTGTTGTAGTATTTCTGCCACTGATAACCGGTAATGCCAGTAGTAATCTCTTGGTCACTTCCGTCGTATGGAGTCGCAGTCAAACTAATGGCCTCTCCGCCAAACCGATCCCATCTACCGCTAATATTCACATGGTCTGGAGCGACACAAGCCTGGCAAGTGGTAAGATATTGCGAATAAGTTGGAGAACCGGTGGTCTTTTGAATATATATGTAGAAAGGATATGCTGATGAATATTTTAGACTCCAAGTATATAGTTTGAATACTCCGCTATAATACTCCAAATCGCTTCCGTTATTCAGCCTAAAACAATTCGTATTAGTGTAAATATTATTGGAACCTGTTGTTCCTCCGTCATCCGCAGAAATAGTCCACTCGTCATATGTTTGATTTAGACCAAGATTTGTGTTATTAGCTAGAGCATTAGTACTTAAATATGCACCACCGCTTGTCTTGAATTTCCATTTAGAACCGCTTTTTACTGCTATCCAGCGCAAGTCGGTATTACTATTTGTAATTTCGTCATTTGCAGTGCATGAAGTCGCTCCGGGTGTGTTATTGATGGCGAAATCTGAATAGTACTGAACAAGCATTACCGTCGCACCGTCTGTTAATTGGCTCGTGCTGGTGATGCGGGTCCATGTATTTGGCACAGGAGTAAGTGATAATGTCTCTTTTGCAAAAACAGCATGATAAGTTACCGGCCCACTTACATTTGGCATTGCAGAACCTGATGTATAAATCGTTTTGGCACTGACGTCATCTAACTTCCCACTCCACGGAGTTGGTGTCCAACCCACAAAGGTTGTACTTGTTCCATCACAACTACTCGGATTACTTGGAAATTCCGGTTTAGAGCCGTTGGCAACGAGTGTGGTCATATATTCAGAACCATTATTTATCCACGTAACCATTGAAGCTGCGTTCACGGTCATGCTGAGGTTTACTTCTACATTCGAAGCTAAACCTCCTCCGCTAATGGTCACTTTACCGTTCTTCGCACCGGCTGTAGATGTACTCGGAGGAGTAACGGTTAAAATCGTTGCATCCAAAGTTCCGTTTACGTTTTGTGATGTCGGTGTTACAGAATAACCACCAGTCGCACTGATTGTGAGAGAACCTTTCGTGAGGTTTGCTCCTGTAATACTAATTGTTTTATTTTCCTGGCTTGATCCTTGCAATACCGTCCCCCAGTCCAAACTCGTCGGATTCGGAGTAACAGACGGAGTACTTCCACCACCTTCTTCATAAGTAATAGATATCTCTTGTAAATACAATGCACGCGAACCGGATGAAAAAGCTATAACTATATTACCGGTATTGCTAATTGTACCGGTTGAAATTGCAGTTGGTGTTGATGTTGGGCCTTCAGTTGCAGTCGCACTCTTTACTATGCTTCCACCAACTGATATTGAAACTTTATGATCACCACTATAGCTAGATGCTTTGACCGAAACCTTCGTAATAGTGTAAGAAGCAAATGCGCCACATGTAAAAGTAGGCGTTTCAACATTATTCCTTGATCCAAATTGGATACTTGAATTTAATGAACCAAGATATTTCGCAGTCCCACGGTCATATGACCAACTAACGCCATTAAGAGTAGCTTCACCACTATTATTACCTGGAGAACTATTATTACTACTAAATTGCCATTGATCTCCAGACGCGAAAGTCCAGGTATAAGTAGTAGAAACTCCCCACACATTTCCGCTGCCGATGGTGAAGATTAAGGTTAAGACTACTGCAAAACGCATAAAGGAATTTACTTGCAATTTTGCATCCAATCCCGACGGTGAGCCGTGAAGCGATTGAGGCGCACCGAGGATGTCCTGTGAACATCCAAAGGAGTAAATGCGCCGCGTGAGTTTCCCGAGGAAACATAGAACTCCTCTTGTCAACCGACAGTCATGGCTAACGTCACTACTCTGTGAGTTCGCTCCCCAACTCCACAGAGCCTTCAAATAAGTAATTAAATTTTTCATATTATTTTGATTTTTATATTATTTACTATTTATAATGTACGCGTGTACACCTACACGCACAAAAAACGGTAACTCCGTTTAATAGTGGAATTACCGTTTGTGTTGAAATATACTTCTATAAACCTATTTGTCAGAGAAGAAATCCAAGAATATGTCTATCATTTTATCATGATAAGGATTGTCCTTGCGCAAAATGATGCCATAGAAATACTCTACATTCTCTTCAATATTAGAATATGTATTTAATGTAAAGTTCTCCGCCCCTTCTGTCTTATTGAACCACAGCTTAAAAAGTCGTGCACGGGCGGCTTGTTTGCTATCGGAAGGAGAACAAATATACAACATCGCATCTATAGCAGAGTGTGAGAAGAAATTAGCAATAATTGCTATGACTGTCTGATAGACGAGCGGATCCTCTCCTGCTGTTTCTGACTCGTTAACCAAGTACAGATAGTATCCATTCTCCGTAAGGATAAAGATATCATTAACAAGTCCCACCCAATAGTGTACACCATTTTGCGTACAAAATCGGACGGACATCTCATCAACCTGCGTAACCTTGTAGGGCGATGTTTGGTTTATTTCCTCTGCGGACAAGAAGTTCACGTTACCACTCCATTTTTGTCATTCGTTGACGCATCTGCTCCTCTACTGCCGTTTTGATTGCGATGAGGCGATTGCGAGCTGAACGTTTTTCTTCCGCAGTACGATACTTTACTGCTTCCATATTCTCAAAATTTTGTTGTTTATGATTTTGCGCTGCAAAATTACTACAAAAATTTGATATATGCAAGTATTTCTGCAAAAAACGTTCAGATTCTTAGCTTTTGCACGATTATTTCTTGCATTTTTGGTAATTCCACTATGTCAAAGATCAATTATCCAATGTTTTAAGTGTCAGGATCGAACACTATATTTTCATTGTATTTTGTATTTTATATTATTTACTATTATTCCATAAGGTGCGCCCGCGCGTGTACACCTACACGCACAAAAAACGGCAACTCCGTTTAATAGTGGAATTACCGTTTGTTAGTTATGATACAGTGTTGATTAAATCACTAAACTCTGAGGAATAATGCGCTGAATAATCACTACATTTCCTTCAATCGAATAGAGGATTGCCATCTCTTTGTAGTTGATGCGCCTAACGTCATACCCATATTGAGCAGAAAAAGCTTTGTCGATCTGAATCGCATCAGCCCCAACCTTTAACGATTGTACTTTCTTGTTTAGCCCCTCTACGTAGCGCTTGGCTGTAAGCGGGGCGCGAAACTTAAAGATAATCGCAAAACGCAACTTGTCAACATCGCTTTGCGCTTTGGGGGTCGCAGTTATATCGAAGCGTTTCATGTTATGCTTCTCGGATGTCGTTTAACCCATAATGACTTCCCAGATCTTTGCACAAATCTTCATAGACATCATCCCAAGGACGCATGGTCTGCGCTTCTCTATACACTTCGCGAATGCCGACCATCGGCATATCACTTCTTTCTCTTACTGGTGCTGCTAACATATCTTTTGTTGTTTTAACCTTTGCGACTGCAAAGGTACAACTTTTTTTCGATATATGCAAACAATTCGTGAGAAAAATACGTTTTGTACGCATTTTTCGGTAATTCCACTATGTCAAAGATCAATTATCCAATGTTTTAAGTGTCAGGATCGAACACTATATTTTCATTGTATTTTATGTTATTTACTTGTTATTTATAAGGTACGCGTGTACGCCTACACGCACAAAAAACGGTAACTCCGTTTAATAGTGGAATTACCGTTTTATAACTATAATATGATGTTGATTACTTCTTGTTGTATACTAGCTGCAAGCCCTGCTTTACGTAGTATGGAAATTTCTCATCACTTGAGATTAGAGGAGTCTTTGTGGCAATTGCATGGGAAATAATCGTGTGGTCAGATGGATCTTTATGATCTGATTTGATTTCCAGACGAGAATGTACTTTAGCTACTTGTTTGTCAATAGGTAAAATCTCCAAGTGGTAGTAATCACTTAATGAATCTATCAAATCCTCGCAAGACTTCCATTGTTTGATGGCAAAACTTTTCTTTCGATAGCCAACAATCAACTCTCGTGTTGTCTCTGCACTGATACAAAACGTGTTGTCGTAGTCAGATAATATTGCACGCACATCGCGACTCAACGACTCTGTATCAGTCGTCAAGTAGATGACGATATTCGTATCCAACATATATCTCATCTTAAAATGCTAGGATTTAAGATGGTGATACAACCTTGTGTTTGCATCGCTGCCAGCCATGTAGGATTAGCCGGTTTACCCGTCCTTGCTGTGTACTCATCGGCTACTTTCTGCATTGCGGCGACTCTTTTTTGTTTTTCTTTTACTGACATACTCTCAAAAATTAGTTGCTTAAACTTTTGCGGTGCAAAAGTACAACTTTTTTTTGACATACGCAAGTATTTGGAGAAAAATCTTCTGATTTCTCTTCTTTTTACGGTAAATCCACTATGTCAAAGATCAATTATCCAATGTTTTAAGTGTCAGGATCGAACACTATATTTTCATTGTATTTTGTATTATATATTATTTTCCCTTTTGTGACCAAGGGTAAAGCCCGAATCATTATCGATGCATTCCCGAGTCATTCCCGAACCATTATCGAGAGATAATCTTCTTTCTCCTCACTTTACCTGTTCCTTTTTTTACCCAGCCTATTCCCTTTTTCAACTCTCCCACGCTCTTGAAACTTTTACTTATATTTTACAACTTGTTCCCTTTTTTATAGCCTGTTCCTTTTTTGCTTTACTTGTTCCTTTTTTGCCTCCAAAAGGAACAACCCTCCATTCCACCTTGTGTATTTTTTTGTTCTTCTCCCTCCAAGCTTGTATCTTTTTTATCTACCTTGTGTCTTTCTTTGTTTAGCTTGTATTTTTTCTTGTATTTTTCATCTAAAATAAATACAAGCTACTCCTCCCATCTCTCCGTAACGAGATCAACTGTTTTTTCGGTTTATTGCTTTTGAATGATTCCACATTTTGGGAATTTTTGGGTATTTTTTGACATTGATGGAAATGACATCTTTGATGACGGGATTT
>JAEDNI010000061.1 GCA_016302585.1 Paludibacteraceae bacterium
AATTGCATCTTTATCGTTCACGATATTAAGCAGAAATGTAATATAATCAACCGGCTTAGGGTAATCAAATAATCCTTTGAAACCTAAATTTTCCAACTCTTTAATACCAGCTTCATTAGTAACGACACCATACTTTTCATCAATATAGTCCAAGGGTTTTGCTCCAGTACTCTCAAAATAAATACGCATACTCATGGAGCTATTGTCTTTTACAAGAATATGAGCATTAGCATTTAATTTTTCCCTTATCTTAGCTTCGCTCCATTTAAATTCAGCGGTAATTGAAACTTCATTCAGATTAACAAAATTACTTATTTCTATATCATTGTTCAACTGCAAAGTTTTATACCTTCTACACCGGATTAAACCGGCTTCAGTTCTAAAATGCAACTCTCCTGGCTTAAAAATCACCTCCTTTTCACCATAACCAGCCGAAATGACGGAAAAGTCGCTTTTAATAACATCCTTGCTTGTATATGAAAACTCTACCTGTGATTTATCTTTTGCGTATACATAAAGAGGCTCAATTACACTCTTGAATGTCTTATCACCTTTCATGACAAGTTTATTCTTCCTCCGTACACAAGTTGAAATAAAGTTTCTTGGACCAAAAATTTCATCGCAAAGAAGCCTAAGGTTAGCAGATTCATTATCATCAATAGATATAAAAATAACACCACCCTCTCGCAGCAATTTTCTCAATAAGACTAAACGAGGATACATCATACAAAGCCACTTGTCGTGACGAGTAAGATCATCGACTTCAGAACCAACAACCTGCCCAAGCCACTTCTTGATGTGTGGGTCATTTACATTGTCATTATACACCCAGCCCTCGTTGCCGGTATTGTACGGGGGATCTATGTAGATACATTTTATTCTCCCTTCATACTTTGGCAGTAGGGCCTTCAAGGCTTCGAGGTTGTCGCCGTGAATTATCATATTACCGCTATCAGGCACATCTCCAAATGTGTATTGCTTTTCCAATACACGAAACGGCACCTCGTTGTGGTGATTAACAACTTTGTCTTTTCCTATCCAATTAAGTGTAGGCATATCCTTCTTATATTATTTATTCTTAGTATTGCAATTCCCAGTCGGCGTCTAATTCGAGGCAGTGGACGAGGGTTTGGGCGTCCTCGTTGCCGAGTTCGGCGGCACGGAGCAACATGATACGCGCCTCGTCGAGGGGTACCGTCGTACAACTATCAGGGAAATCGGGATTGTTCTCGCGGAGGAAAGCCGCGGCGCCCGTCACATACAGACCATAGGCATCGTCCTCCAGGTATGCCTTCTCGGCATAAAATAAGAGGCTATCCGGGTTATGAAACAAGGATGCGCGTACCTGTACGGGCGTAGGATCTTTTTGTTTGTTACAGCACGTGCACGCGAATGCAAAAAGCGTGCATGTAAACACCAAAAAATAAGACAAAAAATGACTTTTCATGTACACTAATAAACGGGCATTTATTTGCACATGTCATTTTTTTGTTGTACCTTTGCGGCCGCAAAGGTTTTTTCGGTGCTTTCGTAAAGTATGGAAGAATTACATTTTGCTCAACTTAAATGCCCCTTTTTTTGAGCAAGAGGGATCGTTTAGGCTTAAAAAAACGCACCGCCGAAGCGATGCGTTTTTGCAGAAATTTACACAGACTACCCTGAAGGGGGGTGATTGGTGATTGGTGATTCAATAAAACCTTTCTCGGCCGAGGCCGCTCTGTTTGTCAGGCATACGAATGCAGGCCGGAGAAGAAGTAGTTCACTCCAAAATAAGTGAACAGGACGAAGAGGAAGGCGACAATACAGAGGATATGGTAGATGATTGGTGATAGGTTGTTGGTGATTGGTAATTTGTTCTTTAGCCAAGGCCAATGAATCAATAGCGCATAGACCAGCATGGTGATGAGTGCCCATGTCTCCTTGGGATCCCATCCCCAGTATCGTCCCCACGACATATTCGCCCATACCGCACCGATGAAGATTCCGGCAGTGAGGCAAAAAAGAGCCGGGTAAAGGAGTATCTGCGATAAAGTTGAGAGTTGAGAGTTGAGAGTTGAGAGTTTTTCTTTACGTGCACCTTCCGCTTTCCTTGACACGATAGCTGCATAGAGACCGAGAATCCCATTGATCATCATGACGGCAAAGAGGGTGTACGCCAGCATGATAACGGACACGTGGATGCCTAATAAGGGTGTCTGCAGGACGGGTTGGAGAGGAGGTTTAGGTGTCACCACTTTGGTCATTACCATGGCTAACACCACAGCGGCTATTCCTAAACCGACCATCCACCATGTATGTTGCTTCTGTAACAGTGCGCAGAAGAGGGTGTTCTTCTGAAAGAAGAAACCGATCATAGCGATCAACAATAAAGCATAGCCGGTATAGGTGATACCTATGCCCCATGGGTCGTAGTTATACGAGAATACAACGCCTTGTAAATCGCTGTCATAATCCGATTGACAAAATCGAAAGCCATGGTACTCCAGCGGCTTATTCATTCGTACAACACCTTCGTCAACCGCGAGTCCTTGGGCTTCTTTATTGCCCCCTCGATTCAATAAGCGCAGTTCGGAAATAAAGTCCACGGGAGTCTTTCCGTCCTCGTCATAAACCACTTGAAAATCCCAGAGGAAGAGAGTGACGGCAGATTGGTGATTGGTGATTGGAGATTGGTAATTGAGGGTTTGCGCTTTATCGGCACGAAGATGTATCTCCCCCTGTTGTCCGAAGAAATGCGTCACACATGCCCCGACGAGGATAGTCGTTAGGGCAATGTGTAACAAGCCTGTAAAGAATCGGTTCTTCAACCGGAACGGACGAAACCAATCCATATCAGATCGCATTGATGAAGGCTACGACAGCGTCGCGGTCCTCTTTATTCAGTTTATAGAACTGCTGTGTGGGCCAGTACGCATCCGATTGATTGCTGTAACCAT
Source organism: Paludibacteraceae bacterium (assembly GCA_016302585.1). Taxonomy (GTDB): domain Bacteria; phylum Bacteroidota; class Bacteroidia; order Bacteroidales; family Paludibacteraceae; genus Colicola. The sequence continues at coordinate 2,937 of JAEDNI010000061.1, forward strand.
GCCACATGATAGCCTCGATCACATTGCGGGCACGAGTGTCATGCATACGTGCTTCGTACAAATCGCCGGTTGCTTTTCTATGCAATCCGCGACCCCAGAGCGGCGTCGTACGGCACCAACCGGTGCGGATGTCATTCTCCATGCAGAGCTTATGCTGGATCATGTCGGTGTATGGCCAAATCTTTTGATTCGGATAGCGCGGCATAGAAGCGGTAAGCGGGAAGTTATTCGGGTCACGCACCTCGTCCGAACCGGTCGTCCATGTAGGACGATGGCAGTAGTCGCAACCAATCTGGGTGAACAGTTCCTTTCCGCGCAGCACTTTCTCATCATTCACGCCGCGTGCGGCAGGAACGGCCAGTCCGCGATGCCAAACCATCACTTGTGTAAACTCTTCGTCCGTCATCTCGGCTGGTAACTCTTTGCTGGTGAGGTAGTTATACAACTCATCCTCGGTCTTACCGGATGCTGTTTGTACCTCCGGATCTTTGGAAGTATACCCGGCATAGATGGTACCGTTGAGGTCGAGGTAGTGATATTTACGGTCACTACGTGTCACATTCGTGATATTCCAAATAGCATTCGCACCTGCGCCATCCATGATAGGTCCGCGCGTCAAGGCACCTTTCCTCCCTACTTTTTGGGATACACTGTCTTTCTCTGCTTTTTGCTCCAAGCGCTCTACACGCTGTACAAGCGCCTGCAAATCAGCAGCACTCACCTTGATGCTGTCTTCGGCACGTGCGCCTAACATGCACAAAATCAGCACAATAAATGCGATTGTTTGTCTTTTCATCCGCTAAACACTAAACGCTAAACATTAAACTTCTTTTCGAATACAAAATTACAACTCTTTGTCGATTTGAGCAATCCCTAAAAATAGGGAAAATAGTTTCCGGATTTGCTCATATCGGATTTTTTTTGTACTTTTGCGCCGAATTTTAAGAAATTTACACTTTATGTATAAAGCTTCTCATAAGATGTGCGACCTTATATCGCACGAGGAGGATGCCATTCAGATCATCAGTCGGTTTGGCTTGGAGATGGGTGTGGGAGAACAGACGATAGAGCAAGTCTGCGAGGCGTATCATGTGCATACGCCGACTTTTCTGGCTATCGTCAACTATAAGGTTTTTCATAAACGAGTCATTCCGGATGATATCGATATTCCAACGCTGCAGCGCTATCTGAGCAATGCGCATTCTTATTTTCTGGAGTTTCGTCTTCCCCGCCTTCGTCGTGCGCTGATAGAGGCACTTATTCCGGCCGATCCGACGACCAAGATACCCGGACTTATCTTACGATGCTATGATGAATTTGTGGAGGAGATCCGTACGCATATTGCGCACGAGAACGAAGGTCTCTTTGACGAGCATGAGCACGACGATCAGCGTATCACCGATAAACTGACCGAAATAAAAAACCTCATTATCAAGTATTATCCCGGAGCGCATCTGCAATCCCCAATCCCCAATCACCAGCCACCAATCACCAATCCCCAATCACCAATCACTTATCTGCTGATAAGTGTAATGTCCGATTTATGGCATACGGAGCAGGATTTTGCCGACCATTGTGCGATAGAGGACGATATCTTCCGTCCGGCATTGACCCAAGAGAAGCCCCACACTCATCGTCGTTATCTATTGCATGAGACCGAAGAACTGAGTGAGCGCGAGCAGGATGTGTTAGTGCAAGTGGTTCAGGGATTGAGCAACAAAGAGATAGCCGATGTGCTCTGTATCTCGATTCACACGGTCATTTCGCACCGAAAAAATATAGCCCGCAAATTGAATATTCATTCAACTGCAGGCCTGACGATCTATGCGATCGTCAATAAACTCGTAGATATCAATACGTTAGAGTGAATCCTTTGCCGCTTTCGATTGAAGCAGTATCTTCATGACTTCCGAAGGGCGTCCGTCCGGCGTGAAAGCCCCCATGTCGTAACTTCCCCATCCGAGAGGGATGTATTCCTGCGGCCGCCATCCGCCATATACTTCGGGTTCCCAATAGAAAATGCCGGCACACGAATCAATAACCGATACCCGTTCCACGAAATCAGCCATCACGATTTCCGATGTCGGGTCATTGGCAAACATACCTACCTCAGCAATCATCACCGGGCATTTCCAATCGCTAATGAGACGACGGATGTTTTGTTCCGCCAATCGATTCATCTCCATCCAACTCTTTCCTCCATTCCACGCACTCATCATGGGGTAATGACTCAGACCAATCATGTCCCATTTCCCGCCATGCGCTGCCAAGTTGCTCCAGAACCAATCCCGGCGTTCGTATGCATTGTCGATATGGACAATGACGGTGATATCCGAGAAAGCTTCTTTGGCGGCGTTGTAGCCCATTGTAGTGAGGCCGGCATAGCGATCCCATGCATCCGGTGAAGTGGCTTCCCCATTCAGTTTGGCGATAGGCCAAAGCATGCCGTTCGGTGTTTCGTTCCCGATCTGCACCCATTCGGGTTTGATCCCTTCTTCCTTGAGGGTATAGAGTACATCGAGCGTGTGTTCCTGTACGGCTTCGAGCAGCATATCATAGTCGTAGTTCCGCCATGCAGCCGGCAGAGTCTGATGGCTTGGGTCGGCGAAGAAATCCGAATAATGGATATCAATCATAATACGCTGACCTGCTTTTGCGGCCCGCTTGGCTAAAGCCAACATATCCTCTTTGTTGCTCCATCCCGTAGCATGGTTCACCCATACGCGCAACCGCACCGCATTCATGCCCTCTTTGCGCAGAAGAGCGATGCAGTCTTCATCATCTGCATCATTCCCGTCATTAAAAAACTTCACTCCATCCCGTTCCATCTCGCTTAACCAACTGAGGTCGCAACCCCGAGCCCATGATCCACGCGGACTATCCGTCTTATGGTAACAGCCCGTGAAGAACAAGCACACCAGTGCACTAAATACCAATCGTTTCATAACTTTCCGTTTTTAGAGTTTGTCTGATTTTGTGTGCAAAAGTACAAATATTTTTTGATATATGCAAAAAAATCACTACCTTTGCAGCGTTTTTTACGATTTAAACCCGCGATGATATCTCCTTTTATACTCCCTCCGCCTCCTGATGCCCAAGCTGCGGCTGCAGAAGTGATAGCAAAGGTGCACGACTACATGAGGCTGCACCCGGAGAGCGAGTTGCATCGTCAGGGTAAGATGTTTGGTGTTCTGGTCTATGACGTAACTTCCAATGACCAATCACC
>JAEDNI010000002.1 GCA_016302585.1 Paludibacteraceae bacterium
TATGTAGCAAAAAGGAACCCCGCAAGGTTCCTTTAGTAGTGCTACCCGGACTCGAGAATTCCGAGGGATAAGAAAATTCCAAAGGAATAATCGACAGAGCGTAGCGGCGGAGAACCCCCGGTTACGAGTCCGTATATGTAGCAAAAAGGAACCTCGCAAGGTTCCTTTAGTAGTGCTACCCGAACTACGTTCGATAGGCTTAAATAGCGCATTGCTTGTTATTTCAAGATTTAATACGTGCTTGGTACTTTTGTGACAATGTTTGATAATCAAACAAAAGTTGTTAAACTTGCCATGTTTAGTTCGTTTTTTAGTTCGTAGTTCGCGAACTATACGTGTTGAATTTGTTCATCTCTTGCGACTTAAGTTTATCGACAATCGCCACATACGGTTTCATGGCTTTGTAGTCTTCGTGCCCGGTCCACTTCATCACAACCTCTGCTGGGATTCCGAGGAAAAGCGCATTGACAATGAAAGTTCTTCGGCCGCAGTGCGTGGTTATGAGTTTCCACTTTTCGTGTACCTCCTCGACACGTTTGTTGCCGCTATAGTATGTGGTTTTGATCTTCGTTCTCAATCCGGCTTTCTTTGCGACCTCTTTGAGATACCTATTCATAACAGCGTTCGCGTACACGGGTAGCGCGTGGTCGCCAAGACGCTCGTCGTACGCGTACTTATTGAGTAGAGCGCGACTATAGTCATTGAGGTCGATGCGCAGCACCTCGTCTGTTTTTGCTGTCACTATCTCGATATAGTTATCTTTGACATCGCACCGCTGCAGGTTTACTACATCCGAATAACGCAAGGATGTGAAGCAACAGAAGCAGAATGTGTCCCGGGTGCGTTCAAGGTTTGCGTCCTCAATCTTCATGTTGTACATGTGGATCAGTTCGTCCCATGTCAGGTAGATAACTGTGCGATAGTCATACGCACCCTTAAAGCGCGCTTTGAAGGTCTTGTGTGCATCTCCGTGGTAAATTCCCTCTCCATCCATCCAACGCATGACCTCAAGCAGATTCTTGAATATCTTGCGTATGTACGTATTCTTGTAGCCTTTGTCGGTCAGGAACTCAAGGAACTTGGCAAGTTTGTCATTAGTCAGTTCGTCCACACGCAGTCTGCTGTCAAACTCGGCCAGCGTGTTCTTCGTGCCATTGATGCTCTTGTGTGTATTTGGCGACCAGTTGCTAATTGTTTGCACTTTGTCGATGAATAACTGCATAGCGTCCGAAAAGAGCATCGACTCTTCCGGTTTGTCCTGCGGTATCTTCTTTCGTAGAACATTGAATGCGTGCTTGAACTGCTCCACAGTAGGCACGATGTCCTCTCGGTCGAAATCGTCAAACGCCTGCTTTGCGTATGTTTCGTATTCCGCCAAACGCCGGTTGATGATATTTGCCGGAATCAGTCTGGATGTGTGCGTAGTATTGGCATTGCACCTCTGTGCGTCCTGCGACCATTTCGTGGAATCGATCGTTAGTTTGGGCGAGAATGTAGCAATGCACCTGCTGCCGTTCCACTTGACGCGGAACTGCAACGGAGCGTTATGCTCGTCCTTTGTCCTATCGACAGTCCACAGCAATCGGTATGGTATCATTCTCTCTTCCCTTTCGATTTGAGAAGCTTCTCGATTTCGTAGAAATCTCCCTCGCCGTAGAAAATCCAGTCAAGAGACACATTGTAGTCTCTGCATAGATACAATATGTACTCAGGTTTCAGTAATGCTTTGTCCGGATTTTTCTTTATGGTGTACAGGTTCCATCGGTTGATGTTGTGCTTATCGGTAAACACCTTGAGTCCGTGGATTTTCCCCTGCATCTTCAATATATCAATAGCAGAGAAGAAACGCTTAGTTATCTCTATGCCCTCATTAGAGACGAATGGTCTTGTGGCTTTCTGGCCGCTTGTCATATTGTCTTCCTTCGGTATCATTGTTTATTAGATGTTAGGTGCTTATCAATAATACCAATCAGGTCGCTGATTTGCTTTGAGTATGTTTCACGCTGCGCGGATATCTCGGCCGTGAGAGTCAAGACGATCTGCTTTATATCGGCAATGCTTTTTGCATCATCATGAATAGCGTCCGTTGGGGATTTCTCATTCTCTACATGTACTGCAGGAGTAACGTGCGCATCGCCATCTCCTGTCAGCAGCCAAGATTTGCTGTACTGCTCATAGACCTTTACGATTTTGTCCGCAAGATCGTTGGAGATGTACTTGATTTTTCCAGACATAATGTCATAGAGATTGGTCGAAGAAATACCAATCTTCTTGGAAAGTTTGTTGGCATTCGTGTTTTGCTCGAAAATGATGAGCTCGATCACTTCTTTAGGCGTCATAGTTTATCAGTTTTTAATGGATTATTCAGTTGTATCATAGATTGTTAAATTGCAAAAATATACGAATTTAGTTGAAAAATAGATTTTTTTAAGTTTTTTCCTTGAAAAAATTTGGTCATATCAAAAAATTTTTGTAATTTTGCACCACAATTACAATTACTACTACAACAAATTTAGTGCAAAGGTAGTAAAAATTTGTCTAATAAGCAAACAAAAATCGAAAAAAAATTGAAAAATGAGTAGAACTACCCAGAATTTCGCAGAATGGATTAAATCCAGTGGGAGGACAAAATTAAGTTTGTTCCGAGAATTTCGTAAACGTGGAGGCGTGATTTCTCTGACGAGATTCCAGCAATGGACGATGCTGGACGCAGATACAAAGGACGAAAGATGCATCTCCATTCTATCGGAAATGACAGGACTACCAAAAGAGCAACTGTTTGAACGCCACGACTATGAGAGTTGAGTTTTTTACATTCAATGACGAGGTTTGGTGCCGGTCGGAAAACGGCACTTCGAAGCTTCAAGCAAGTTCCGAGATTGTTCGCGTAATTTACGAGAAAGTGTCCGAGTTCTATCCAGATGCGTTCAAGGCTCTGAATAAGGAGTATGCGAACTTAATGGATGAGAAATACAAGCGCTTCCGCATCGTGAACCGTTTTCTAAAATGCAACTTTGGCATCATTGACCAGACGCTTGATCTGAATGACCAAGGCAAGTTCCGGTTTGAGTGTGTGCAATGCCCGCTGCGAGGAGAGTGCAAGTACGAGAATGTGATCTGCAATCCGAAGTTTGATTCACAGATATCGGATGCAGAGTTGCGCGTGCTCCGATTGCTATATCATGGCAAGTCACGCGAGGACATAGCAGACGCTTTGCGTCTCTCTCCGAAAACGGTGAATAATCATATATGGAACGCATACACACGTATTGGTGTGCATACGTTAGGAGAGTTTATAGAATACGCTAACTCGCATAATCTATTCAACGATGAAAGAATGTGATTTGAATGTGCGTCTGATAGACGTGACAGTAGGCGAAGCCTTTGAGATGCTGAAACCCCTCTTTGAACCCATGCTGAAAGAGGCTGTTGAAAAAGCAGTGCTTGCAGCAACAGAGGAAAAAGAGGTGTACGGCATACCGGGCATCCAGAAACTGATGGGGAACTGCTGCAAGTCAAAGGCACAGCAAGTAAAGAACTCAGGCGTGCTCGATCCTGCAATCACGCAGAATGGACGCAAGATAACCGTCAATGTGCCACTCGCGAAAAAGTTGCTAAAAGCAGCGTCATTGATATAAAAAAAGTAAAATGGCAAGGACGCTTTGCAATTAGCACATTTTCAGCATTTTATGCCGAAAAAATTTGGTCATATCGCAAATTTTTTGTAACTTTACATACAATTTAGGAAACCAATATGAACCATTAAAAACTGAGTTTTATGACGCAAGAATTAGACGAAAAGACACGGGTAGCAATGCTTAAAATGATTGCATCCGGCATCCTGTTTATCGCAGGTTCGATTATGTTTGTAAGCGACATCGATGTTGCGCTGAACACCATCGGGTTTTTGGCTTACATCAGCTCGGTAGGATTATTCTTAGCAACCGAGGGTAAGCGTAGAGCATTAAAGAATTACCGTAAATTTATTAAGCAATGAAAGAAGTTGTACTGGTAGCCATGAAAGTGGCTAACTTCAAGGGCATTAAGAACCTTGATGCTTCGTTCGGCTCTATTACGAAAGTAAGTGGCGCGAACGGCACCGGCAAGACATCGCTTTACGATGCGTACATGTGGTGTCTGTTTGGCAAGGGTGCGGACGGAAGTCAGATCGACGTGCAACCGTTGGATGCAGCCGGTCATGTGATTCATCGAGTGGAAACATCGGTGGAGATTATTCTGAGTGTAGATGGCGAGGAGGTTATCTTCAAGCGCTGTCTAAATGAGAATTGGGTTAAGCCGCGCGGTCAGCAAGAAGAAGTGCTGAAAGGCCGCACGACTGAATTTTGGTGGAACGGCTCTCCAATCCCGATGAGCGACTCAAGTAAGATTGATGCAATCTGCAAGAGCGAGGATTGGTTGATGTTATCTACCATCACGGCATTCATGCGAATGAAGACAGAAGACCGCCGGGCAAAGTTGCAGTCTATCGCTAAAATCCAGACGGACGAGGAGATAGCTGCAGGATATCCTCATGTACTGACTGCGCTGCATAGCGGTAAGACGGTAGGCGAGTACCAGAGGCAGGTCAAGGCTGAATTGGAGCGTGTGAAAGACAAAGCCAAGGAAATTCCGACCCGTTTGGACCAGTTGGATAAGACAAAGGTTGATTACGATTTCGACGCTCTGGAGAAAGAAGAAGTAGAGTTGAAAGAGAAAATAGATGATCTGAATGCTTCTCTGGCCGCTACTGTTACTCAATTGGATGTGGACCGCGCAGCCAAGTTCCGCAGCGAACTGGCATCCGTTGGGCAACAGCTATTGGAAATAGAAAACGAGATTGACCGGGCACGCCAGAAACGTATCGGTGAGTTTGAAGAAAAGATATCCAAGAGCAACGCTGCAATCGCAGGCTATAGCAAATCTATTGCTGAAATAGATGAACGTATCGGACGAAACGAGAAACTGCTGAACGAGAAAAAGGCAGAGTTCAATCAAAAGCAAGCAGAGTGGATGAAAGAGAACCAGACGCAGTATGTAGATACCGTAGAGGCTGTTTGTCCTACCTGCAATCGTCCGTTACCGGAAGAAGAAGTTGCCGATGCAAGGGAGCGTGCTATTCAGGCATTCAACGCTCGTCACAACAAACTGCTCGACGATCTGTACGCGGACGCAGAGCGTATCAATGGCGATATCAAAATGCTGGAGCAATCTATCCAACAGGACCGTCAGGAACGCAGCCGAATCGACCTGCTGCTCAAGAATGAGAAAGGAATCTTGGAAGCGGCGGAGACGGGAAAGAAGAATGTCCCGGAACGATCGTTGGCTCTCGCTGCAAAGGAGGAGTATCAAAAACTGCTCACAAAGAAAGGAGAAATCGAGCGCGATATCCGATTGGCATTGGCTCCAACGGCTACCGATACCGAACGCGAAGAGAAACGCAAGAACCTCGTTGCCCAACGCGACGAATACCAAGCACGCCAAAAGGATGTACATATGAAACTCGGTCAGCGCGAGACTAACAAGAATATCGACAAACAGAAAGCGGCTCTTGAGGAGGAAAAGAAAGCCCTATCCCAAAAGACAGCCGAATTGGAAATGGTACAGGATGAGATATGGGATTTCAAGAAGCGTAAGATTACGATTGTCGAGGAAGCCGTATCTTCATTCTTCAAGATAGTCCGTTGGCGCATGTTTGAACAGAACCTCACGAATGATGGGGAAAAGGAACTGTGCGAAGCCATCATCGACGGCAAACCATACGGGACGCAGAACCTTGCAATGCAGATGAATGCAGGCATTGACATCATCAATGGTATCTCGTCTGCGCTCGGTGTACGCCTGCCTCTCTTTATTGACCAGAAAGAGAGTGTAACCGACCTAATCGAAACAGAAACCCAGTTGATTACTCTTGAGGTAACGGCTGGTAGTAAACTGAATATATCAATCATTAAAAACTAAGTGTTATGGCAGAAGAAAAAGCTTTAGCCTTGCAGTCTTTGGTTAGCCAAGAACAGCAAGATCAGTTTGCCCTCATTTGCAAGGAGGCAGGGGCACTCCAGTTGGCAAGTAATTGCAATGCCGCTTTTACAGCTACGATCGTAGTATCTCAACTACGTGCGTTCCTGACGGACGAGATTATCGAGAAGGTCTTCCGTCCGCTGATGAACACGCGTATCGGTTTTATGACGGACCGCAGACCGACCACGAAGAATCCTCATCCTACACCGTATTCGAATCAGGTAATCCGCGATGCTATCATCGACGGTCTGACGATTGGCCTGTTCCCGACAGGCAACCAGATAAACATCATCTCCGAACGGATGTACCCGACGAAAGAGGGATTCACGGCACTCTTGAAGAAGATGGGTGTCAAGTACGTAGTCAGTATCGGTGCAGACACGAACCGCGTACAAGGTTACGCGGAGATACCCTGCAAGGTGGACTATACGTACAACGGCGAAAAGAACAGTTTCACGCTGATGGCTACCGTCCGTAAGGATGAGTACAGTTCGCCGGATCAGTTACGCGGGAAAGCGGAACGCAGGGCTAAGAAAGCCCTGTACGAGTACATCACCGGTTGCGATTTCGGCGATGCTGACGAAGACAGTTCGCGTCCGGTAGAGGAAGCGCACTATGAGGTCATCAAGGAAAATGCGAACGGTCAGAAGATGCCTGGTGCTGCTCCGGCTGCAGGTCAGCAGAATCCTCCGGCAGCTCCGCCTCAACCGAAACCGGCAGCGCAACCCACATCGCAGCCTGCAGGCGCACGTCCAACTCCGTCAATCTTTGCTAATCAATAATGAGACTGACGGTATTAGGAAGCTCAAGTGCCGCAAACGGATATGTTTTGCAGAACGACACGGAGGCACTCGTATTAGAGTGCGGGTGCCCCGTGAACGACTGCATCCGTGCGCTGGGATATAACACGCAGAAGGTTTCAGGTGTTCTCGTGACGCATGAACATGGCGACCATGCCAAGCATATCGGGAAATATCTGGAACGCTTCGATGTATATTGCAGTCAAGGGACGGCATCTGCCATCCATACATCCACACCTATGTTGCGTCCAAAAGTACTACAGCCGTTCCAAGCGGTCAATATAGGCGCTTTCACGGTCATCCCATTCCCTACAGAACATGACTGTGCGGAGCCGTTCGGGTACCAGATAGACCATCAGGAGATAGGACGCATGGTATTTGCAACGGACACGTATTTTGTCCGCTATACGTTCGACGGACTGACGAACCTAATGATTGAGTGCAATTATGATCAGCCTATCCTCGATGAGAATGTACGCAATGGAGTTATTCCGGCTTTCCTGCGCCGCAGGACGATGAGGTCGCACATGTCTCTCCAGACTTGCATAGAGATGCTGAGAGCGAACGATTTGACGAATGTCAGCCAGATTGTGCTGGTGCATCTATCGGCGCAGAACAGCGATGCAGAGCGTTTCAGACGCGAGGTGTCGCTGGCGGTAGGCAAGCGTGTAGTTATCGCAAAGAAAGGGCTTGAGATACCGTTTAACAGAACACCATTTGAGTTATGAAGAAGATCTTGTTTTTTGATACAGAGACTACCGGACTGCCAAAGAGTTGGGGAGCACCGGCGTCTGATACAGAGAACTGGCCGCGATTGGTTCAGTTGGGATGGATTCTCGCAGATACTGCAGGGAATATAATCCACCAAGGGAACATGATAATCAAGCCGGATGGCTTTGAGATACCGGAGCAGGCTTCACGCGTGCACGGCATCACAACAGAGATAGCCATGCAGCAAGGCAAGCCGCTGCATTGCGCAACTACCGCTTTCGCGATGGACTTGGCGCAGGCAGACGCTATTGTTGGTCATAATGTGACTTTTGATGTCAAGGTGGTTGGTGCAGAGTTATTCCGGCTGCTGCTTGATTTCGTGTTTGAACGTATGGACGGCATGCCTCGGATTGATACCATGCTATCGAGTACCGACTATTGCCAGATAAGAGGTGCTAACGGTCGCGTCAAGTGGCCCAAGCTGATTGAGTTATATCAATTCCTCTTCAATAAGCCTTTTGACAACGCGCACGATGCCATTGCGGATATCACCGCTACGATGGAGTGCTATTATGAATTAGTTAACCGAGGCGTGTTAGCCTCATTAAATGAATGATTGTATGAAAAAGACATTCTTAGTAAAGGTTTGCTACGAGAAGCAGACCGGAGAAGACAACCCGGGTCAAGTAACCGATACCTATCTGGTAGAGGCAGAGACTCCGTCCGCAGCCGAAACCGCCGTGGAAGAAGAAATCAAGCCGTTTGTGTTCGGCGAGTTGGAAGTGCTGTCTATCAGCAAGCGCAATTTCTGGGATCGCGTTCGTCGCGAGAATGGTGAGAACTTCTACGAAGCCAAGGTCGAGATGATTACCATCGATGGCGACAAAGAGACACGCAAGGCCGTTTCCGTCCTCATCCAAGACAATACGTTGGAGGATGCGGTGCGTGAACTGCATGAGTTCATGAAATCGAACGACTGCGAGATTACGCTGGTTAAGAAGTCGGCTATCATCGACATTATCGAGGAAGAAACGAATAACGAAAATGCCGAGTGATTATGAATCCTGATTTGTTACAAGAGCAGCTTGCTATGTTTCAATCAGAATGCACGTATATGCAAGAGTTTTTGGAGGTCGGTAATACCGACTCTCCAGATGCTCTTGTGGAGCGTGTGACGAAGTAGAACGCGCTGCTGGCACGGTCGGGCAAGTTGCTGGCTGATGCCAAGTTGATCCAAGACGAGATATCGGCAGAGGTGTTCCTCGCCAACGAGACCACTATTACCAAGATGGGTGCCACATTGGGCCGTCAGTACGTACAGGCTCGTACCTCTAACATCAACTATTATGTGAATTGGCTGGACCGCTTGAACCGGGCAATGGTGCATGTAGGCGATAACATCCGGACGCAGATTTCTTTTGCCAAAGAGGAGCTGCGGCTGAATAAGTCCGGCTTTTAGACAAAATTGGCAAGGACGCTTTGCAATTAGCGAATAATCAGCGTTTTATGCCGAAAAAATTTGGTCATATCGTCAAAATTTTGTAACTTTACATACTATTTAAGAAAACCACTAAAGACTGAGTAACATGGCAAAACAGAAGTATTTCTCACACGACAGCAACGCAAGAAATGACGAGAAAATCGTCAATATGCGTATGCAGATGGGTGCTGAGGGGTACGCGATTTATTTCATGATACTGGAGCGATTACGAGAAAGCGAGGACTTCATGGGTGTCAAAGATTACAATGTGATAGCCTTTGACCTCCGTGTCGATGCCAAGGACGTAAAGCGCGTGGTGGAGGACTTCGGGTTATTCCAGTTTACCGATGACGGTAAGCAGTTCTACTCCGATAGTTTCCGAGACCGCATGCGTATCATGGAGAGCAAGCGTATAAAGCAAGTCGAGGCCGGAAAACGTACGGCATCCATGCGCTGGTCAGGCTCTAAATCGGAAGGAGATGGTGTAACTAACCTATCCGAAAAAAGTAACTCAACTATAGGTAACCTATCAGAAAAGAGTAACTTACCTATAGCTAACCTATCTGGAATGAGTAACTTACCTATCGGTTCGTCAGAAAACGAAAAAGAAAGGACAAAAGAAAAAGATAAAGATAGGAAAACGAAAACTAAAAAAGTTGTAGAGCCTTCTAATGAAGACTCTATGTCCCTCACCCCTAACGGTGTGACCGACGCTTCATCTTCATCTTCTCCATCTTTATTTGGCGATGAGGTTCCGGAAAAAGAGAAATCGCCGGAGATTGACTACACCGAGATTATCAAGTATTGGAACACTACCACTAACGGCGTGTTCGGTTCGCTCAAGAGCATCGACAATCGTCGCCGGACATGGACGAGGGCGCGCATCCGTGAATACGGGATCGAGGCTTTTTATCAAGCAATAAGGAATGCGGCTGCATCCGAGTTCTTGAGAGAGGCAAGCTGGTTCAGTTATGACTGGATGGTGCTACCGAATAACTTTGTTAAAGTTCTGGAGGATAAGTATGGTAAGAAAGAACGAACTGATAGCGCAGGGGGAAGCGGACGAGAAATGTCGGAAATGGACGCCGCTAACTCTATCCAAATGGGTGGAGGAGATGGGCGGAATGTCAAACCTGTTAGAAAACGAGTTTATGATTAAGTTTGAAGACCTGACAAAAGATGCGGTGTACACGAGACACGCGCAGTTATTCACGCAATGCGCCAATTATGTATTGGCAAAGCAATCGCGTCAGTTTATTGTGGACGAGCACAACAGAGACGTGCTAAAGTTCCTGTTGTATTATTTCAACGGCTGTGCCGAGTGTGAAAAGGTATTCCCGAACAAGGAGTACAAGTTAGGCAAGCAGATACTGCTGTACGGTGCTCCGGGAGTTGGCAAGACTCTCATCATGGAGTCGTTCAGCGTATATCTCAGGCAATCGCATAATCCGATGGCGTACGCGAACATATCGCTGACGCAACTGATGAATCATTTTCGGATGAACGACAATCTGGACCTGTACACGTTCAATACGGGCAAGAACGAACGCATAGAGGGCAAGCCGTTTCATCTGTGTCTGAACGACATCGGCATCGAGACCCACAGGCATTTCGGTACGGACCCGAAGATGATCGTCGAGGATTTCCTGTACAGCCGGAATGACATCTATGTATCGGCCGGCCAGCGTACGCACCTGACCACGAACCTCGATAAAGAGGACATCCGTCAGGCGTTCTCGGATGAGTTCGGTCGGCTAAGTGATCGTATATTTAAGACATATAATTTCATCCCACTATTAGGAGAGTCGAGGCGTTAAGCGCCTCACTTTGCCCGGATGGTGTTTGAATATCAAGAAAGAAATGATTTGCAGTTACTTTCAAGATAGTGCTAAACGGTGGCGTGCACAGCGGGACATGTTCAGTCCGTCGGTGGTGGTACCGAACTGCCATGCGGCATTCGAGCAATGTTGCGAATGGCTGGGCACGCACAAAGTGACAACGTTCGAGAATGGTAACGGCAGCATAATAGTATTAACCATTAAAGACTACAAAGATTATGGCAGTAAGAAACATGGACGCTATCGATCGAAAGGCGGAGCAGTTAGCTGAAGAAAAGAAAGCAAAGGAAGAATCAAAAATCAAGTCGTATCAAGTGTATCTTGATGCTATCACGCAGCATCGCAAAGACGCTATAGATGCAGTCGATACGAAGAAAGCCTTGGCAGAAAGGAATATCCCTACGAATTTTAGTAACGACACGAGGATTGCTTTCGGGTGTTACGAAAGGGGTTACGACAGAACGTATTCGTTTATTGTAAAAACAGACAGCGGTAGTGTTGAGTACTATCCGGAAAGCGGTGTGTTCAAAGTAATCGGCTGCGGTTCATACAAGACATTCAAAGACGCACAAGAGTTGGGTACGAATGGAATACGCAATTTCTTCGAGTACCAAGGTGAGGCGTTTAAGGAAAAGACGGAGCATCAGCGTGAAGCACTGATCGCACTGTCGGAAGGTTTTCTGCCGTTCCTGCATGCTTTCTTCAACTTCGTGGATAATCTCTAATCGGCACAGAATATGGCAAACGAAAAATGTAAGAACGGCTGTCCTCCGGGAACTGATATGAGAACGTGCATGCTCGCTTTCATGGGGGAGTGCCCAGTCATATCCGTCAGAGATGGAGATATATTCTTCGATCCAAAGCAGGAAGAATTATGAGAACACCGATTACATATTACGGAGGCAAGCAACGCCTGACCAAGACGATCGTCTCAATGATACCGCCGCATAAGGTGTACATCGAGCCGTTCTTTGGCGGCGGCGCGGTCTTCTTCTCAAAGACACCCTCCTATCTGGAGGTGATAAACGACATCAACGATAACGTGGTCACATTCTACCGTGTGTGCCAGAACGAAGCGCAATTCAAAGAGCTGCATGCCAAGATACAAAGCACGCTCTTTTCCGAAGCGCTCTTCCTGCAGGCAAAGACTATCTGGAACGGCTTCTGGCCGGCGAGTGATGTAGAACGTGCATGGGCGGTGTGGGTATGCTGTAACTATGCGTTCAATGCTACGCCGTACGGAGGATGGAAATGGGACATGGGAACGGCAGGCAGTCACTCCGGCATTGTAGCGGCACACAAGCGCAATGCGTTCACGGAAGAGGTCTTCAAGCGGTTGCAGTTCGCACAGATATCGTGCCGCAATGCCATTGATGTACTCCGCGACCGCAGTAGTGAAGACTCGTTCGCCTATATTGATCCGCCGTACATCGGCAGCGACCAGAAACACTATCACGGCTATGGAGAGATGGAGTTTACCGAACTGCTGAACGTACTGCGGGAGCAGTTCAAAGGCAAGTTTGTGCTTTCGACGTTCGCTAACGATATCATATTGGACTACGCTGAGCAGAACGGATGGAACGTGTTCCGCAAGGACATGCCGATGACGGTTGCCAATCTGCGCATCAAGGATAAAGGCGTGAACAGCAGACGCAAGGAGGAACTGCTGGTGTTTAATTACGAATTACCATCATTAATTGAGGAGGCAAAACATGAGTGAGAGAATACCATGTGCAAAATGTAAGTTGCTTGGGGAGAAGTTACAGACATCCTATCGGGCAAGGAAGTGCAACCTGCACGGAATAGAGGTTATGGAGAACTCAATTGGATGCAGCTGGGCGAACAATCCTGATTCCAAGTGCAAAGGTCTTACATCAATCATTATCCCCGCAGAGGAGGTGTTTGTATTGAAACGTGACTTGAATCACTACATCATGTATAGAATCGGCCAGTATGCCGGCAAGTGGTTCGCTGCAGGCAGCATATGCAACATGAACTACGGTTCGTTTAGTTCGCCATCTATCTTCAGTACTCCGTTTGAGTCGAGGGGAAAAGCGGTGGATGATGTATTGAGGAGATTACTCGCTACGGCACGTCAGAACCGTGACGACGAATATGCGTCCATCATCGAGAAAACCATCATGGATAACAGACAGTTAACGCTATTTTGAATATGAATCACAAGCTATTGTATATTGATTTATTCTGCGGGGCTGGAGGAACGAGTACAGGAGTTGAGCGGGCGAGGCTGCATGGCGAGAAATGCGCCAAGGTCATCGCTTGCGTCAACCATGATCCGAACGCTATCAAGTCACATGCTGCCAACCATCCACGGACGAAGCATTTCACCGAAGACATCCGAACGCTGGATATGCAGCCGCTACAGAACATCGTAGATAAGGAACGAGCGAAAGACCCGGACGCCATCATCGTCCTGTGGCATCGCTTGAGTGTACTAATTTCAGCAGAGCCAAAGGTGGTAAGCCAAGAGACGCAGATAGCCGCACTCTTGCAGAACACCTGTTCCGATACATCGAAGCGCTCAATCCCGAATACATATACATCGAGAACGTAGAGGAGTTTATGAGTTGGGGCGATGTGGACGAGCACGGAAAGCCTGTGAGCATGGATAAGGGTATCAAGTACCTCAAGTGGGTGCGTAACGTAGAGAGTTACGGTTACCGTTTCGACCACCGTATCTTGAATGCAGCCGATTTCGGAGCACGTACACGCCGGACACGATTCTTCGGAATCTTCGCCAAAGAGTGTTACAGCATCGCATGGCCAGAGCCAACCCATTGCAAGGACGGAAGACCGGGTGACATGTTCAATCCACCATTGCTAAAATGGAAACCTGTGCGTCCTATACTTAATCTGTCCGAGCACGGACAGAGTATCTTCAACCGCAAGAAGCCGCTGTCAGATAGAACGTATGAACGTGTTTATAACGGCCTGATAAAGTACATAGCCGGAGGAAAGAAAGCCTTCCTGTCAAAGCAGTTTAGTGGCGACCCGAGTGGAAAGAATATCGGTATTGACGACCCTGCGGGCACGATTACCTGTAAAGATCACCATGCTCTGGTTCAGGTGCAGTTCATCGACGCGCAGTACGGCAACGGCTATTCTGCGTCTATTGATGATCCGCTCCCAACAGCGACCGCCAAGGATAAATTTTCGATAGTCAGTACATCATTTTTTGCCAACGAATACAGCGGCGGCGGTCAGCAGACATCCATTGATGATCCTGCTCCGTCGATTCTCACCACACCAAAGCAGAAACTGGTGACCGTGGATCGGTTTGTCATAAACACCGCCTATCAGTCCAAAGGCTGCTCTATAGACGAGCCTGTCTGCACCATCATTGCAAGGCAGGATAAATCGCCACTCTATCTGGCAACAGTTGAAAATGGCGAACCACCATACACACCACAGCAAGGAGATAGTCAGTACATGCGGCTCATTAAGGAGTTCATGCGGAGATATGGCATCGTGGATATCTACATGCGTATGCTTACGGTTAAGGAACTCAAGATGGCTCAGGGATTCCCGGAAGACTATATCCTTTGCGGCACGCAGACCGAGCAGAAAAAGTATATCGGCAACGCGGTCGAGGTGAATATGAGCCGCGCCCTCTGCGAAGCCCTTGCAAGCACGGTGGACGGAATGATAACTAACGCCACGGCGGAACGATTGATGAAAACCTTTGACGCTACGATAAAGAGCGGTCAGGAGATATTGGGAGATTATAGTGTATGACAATCACAGAACCGATAATGATAGTAAGGATAGATGTTTCGATGGAACACTATAGGAGCATAGTAGAGGATATTGTTTACTACAGAGCTGACTTGCGTATGAATCAAGCATTGCGATGGAAATGGTACTTTGAATACATTGCCGCAAGAGTAAAAGTGAAACATCCACATCGTAGCGTACGGTTAAGTATATCAAGAAAACCGGATGACCTCAAAATAGGTCAGCAGTATATTGATGAGAAAACAAACTACCTGCTACGAGCCAAACGAGCGCAGATCAAGAAGCTCCAGAATCACCAAGGGACAGACCTGTTTGATTTCGCAGGAGAGGAGCGACGCGCGAAGATAGAGAAACTGCAGGGCAACATAGATGCTCTTGAGAAAGGGGAGTATAATATGTGGTTCCCTGTAGAGTATAAAAACCATATAAAGCAATGGGTATGACAAAGCAACTGACAGAACGTCTGGCGATGATGGACATGAAACACCGCAATCAAAAAGTTTCAAAGGACGCGCTATATGTTTTCTACGGATGGACGAAGATAAACAAAGTCATGAAGAAGGAGTCTATTATGGTCATCTTCATGAATGAGAATCCCGGTCCTCGCGTAGGAAGAGATGGATGTGGCGGAGTAACTCGTTTTATGAACGTGGCATACAAGCGCAAGCAGACCGATAAGGAAGCGGAGGACGCGCAGTATAGTAACAAAATCTATACGTGTTACGAAATATACATGAATGATCCGCGCGTCCAAGGTAGCCTTGAAGCAGCTCTCAAAGAGAACTCTGACGCAGACCAGAATAATGTCAGCCAGTCGGAGCGCGACGCAATCAGCAAGGCATTGAAAGAAGCGTATCTTCTTGCCCATCCCGGATATAAAGAACCGACGCGACAATTAGAATTATTTTAACTCCCAAGACAATGGCAATAGAAATTGACAAAATCTACAACATGGACTGCCTTGAGGGCATGAAAGCCATCCCGGACGGTAGCGTGGATTTGGTGCTCACCGATATTCCGTACGGAGAGGTTAATCGAGACAGCAACGGATTGCGTAATCTCGACAAAGCAGCTGCCGATATTGAGACATTCGACATACGCGAACTGACCAAGATACTTTGTGCCAAGACAAAAGGGTCAGTATATATGTTCTGCGGAATAAATCAGGTGTCTGATATTAGAAAAACTATGACCGAGCAAGGACTGAGCACGCGAGTAGTCGTATGGGAGAAGACGAACCCAAGTCCCATGAATGGCGAGTATATGTGGCTCAGCGGCATAGAACTTTGCGTATATGGCAAGAAACAAGGCGGAGTGTTCAATCTGCATTGCAAGAACAGCGTTCTTCGCTATCCATGCGGGGGGGGTAAAATACATCCTACACAGAAGCCGACAGACCTATTCCGTCAGCTCATCCTTGCAAGTTCAAACGAAGGAGACACCGTTCTTGATCCGTTCATCGGAAGCGGAACGACAGCAGTTGCGGCTATTAAAGAGAACCGCCACTATATCGGTTTCGAACTCAATGAGGAATTTTATATGAATGCCTGTCAGCGTATCAGCGCAGAAAGAAGGCAACTAAGTTTATTCTAATCCACTAAACGAATATGAAAACAGATGTAATCAAGAAAATGACTCCGGCGCAGGCAGCAAGTCTCGCCGCCGTGATGTTCCACCTGATCGGAGCATCCGAAATCCTGTTCTTTGATCTCGAGGCGTTCTACCTCGCTCACGGGTTTGAGTTCAAGCAGGAAACGAAGAAGATGTTCAATGAGTTCATGGAGACCGCCAAGCGGATGCACAAGCAGTACGGCCGCATGACGCGCTATGCTGTCTCATGCGCCAACAGTCCCGAGATGGATGCCAAGGAAGCGTACGAGATCGACACGAATGCGTGGGCACGAACCGCCCTGCAGGTATATGACGCACTCTACGGACACGATGAGCAAGCGTTGATCCAGATCGAATCCATGCTAAAGCTCATCGCCAAGCAACCGATGTTCGGCTCCGAGATTTACAACAGGTACGTACCGGACACAGAGGACAAAGATTGACAATAATCATGCCACAAGTGTTTATATATCAAGCAAAATTAGTACTATTTTCAAACTGGCAAGGATGCTTTGCAAATATCACTTTTTCAGCGTTTTATGCCCGAAAAATTTGGTCATATCGCAAAATTTTTGTAACTTTACATACAATTTAAGAAATACAAAAAAACACTAAAAACTGAGAGTTATGAAGTCCATTTTAGACCAAATCAAAGCCGTAAAGGAAGATGCCAAGCAGGCGGTAGATGAGATGCTGCAACTCCGTCAGGAACTCGATGAGTTCGAGGAGTACAATCCTTATCCGGCAGATAAGCCGTTCGAAGAGAGATGTGCTTATTGCGAAAAACGCCTTGCTATGTCCGATAAGGCGGATGCAGCATTGGCAAGAGCAAATAGCAAGGTTATCCACTTTTGGGAGCTGCTGGGTGTTAATCCGGTTAAGTTCCGTCGCTACGATGGAGAAACCCACGTAAAGGAAACGTTCTACGGGCTTGTAAGATACAGCGAAGAAATGGAGTATCAGTTGAAACGAGTAGTTGAAACGTATAATGAATATCACCATAAAAATTGAGTTAATATGAATGCAGAAAGAAGAAAGCGTCTGTCCGCTGCGCTTGAACAGTTAGAAGCGGCAAAGTCTGAGATCGAAGAAATCCAGCAAGAAGAACAGGAGGCATACGACAATATGCCGGAAGGTTTACAGGAATCGGAACGAGGCGAGATTATTGCGAACAATGCTGAATCGCTTGAGAACGCGGTGAGCAGCCTCGATGAAGCTATTGACTATATAAACGAGATCGACCTATGAGCCAAGTGTATCTACAAGCGCAGCACACGGCTGCACCTTATCTCATCTTCACAAAGGATGGAAAGTCGCACCCAGCGCAGAATATGGGTGTAAAGGAGATGAATCAGGAAGACCCACTACTGAAAGCAGTCATCCAAGCGCATTTCGGTAGTGAGTTGGACCGTATCGAGAAACGCCGTAAGTACTATTGGTTGCCGCTCGGCTATGGCAATCAGCCGAACGGAAGCGTGGAGGAGATAGAACTGTTCCCCTCTGACTATCAAGCCTTGAAGGAAGCAGAGTTGAAAGACCGCTATCCTTATTGGTGGATTTATGAAGATTATGCAACCGCGCTGGACCGCGCATTAGACTAAGAAAGGAAAGCAGTTATGACAATAGCAATTTTGAATTACAATACAGGTGAGGTAGATATCATTGAGAACGCTCCTCGCCTCCGGACGACAGAAGAAGTAGAGAACTATCTGGTAGAGGTTCTTGAGTACAACTCGGACGAGATACATTTCATGTTCTCTCCGGATATCGATGTGAACTATATGGAGCCGGATGATTTTGGAAAGGATAGCGAGATGGAAGACCGCTACAAACTGATAGCGAAGATACACGAGGAGCATGAGGACTACGAGTCAACGGTGGGTGTCTCTCCGAAATACGTTCGCTGCCGCATCAAGTTCAATAACGAAGAGAATGGTCAGGATATCATCATCAAACTGACGAGTGACACGGACGAGAAAGACGATGAGATATTCTTCTATTGCAACGGATTGGACGACCTCGTTCGTCTCTGCTATGTCGATACGGAGGACTTCGACTTGATTGAGATTTATGAGTTCATGAACGAAATCTAAGAAAGGATCACGCCATGATAGTAGGTGGTATATTGCATATCAATATCGACGAACTGCGTGACAATCTGCGCTACGATGTCCGGGCATTCGATCCCATCACAGCAATGGAGTACATGCAGTTCAGCAAAGGGCAGGTAGATGTAAATGTCTATGTCGAATACGGATGGACGATAAGCACGTACGACGAGCCGGTATGGGAAATAAATGCGGTCGAACTGACATTCCAAGTGTCCGGCATCTCGCATCCGAACATCTACCGCCTGACAGCAGACGAGATAAAGCAACTGGAGTCACTAATCAATAACGAAGAATAAGATGGATAAAGTGTTTGTAGTATCAATGGTGTCCTATGACCGCAGGCATCAAGTTATGCTTGGAGCGTACGACACCATGCTTTCCGCCAAGAAAGCAGCCTATGAGAAATACGCCGATGTCATGCGGACGGTCTTTAATGCGTCAGCACCGGAGTACAACGATGCGAAGCAGTATGTCTTCGGTCGCCCTGGCAATATGCACATTATCGAGGTACACGGTCTGGAATATACACGCACATCGGAATTTCCGGTGTCGTACGTTATGCGAGACGATTTGAAAGAGAAAGGTTTCGATGTAAGCAATATCGACAACGAAACGATGGAGAGTATTGCAAGCCGCATGAATGAGTATTCCTGCAATGGCGTAGGTTATTGGGATTCGCTCATCGAGGCTGCAAGATATTATGAAATACCAACCATAGATGAGGAGGACGAGCAATGAGAACTGTGACCGTAAAGCTCTATGAGTTCGACGAACTGAATGAGCAGGCTAAGCAAATAGCCATCGAGGAACTGAAACAAGCGTCATTCGACGCAGGTAGCGAATCAGACTGGAACGATGCCAACGAGACCATCCGGCGTATCAAGGAACTTGCAGGAGTGGATTTGGATATCCAGTTTTCATTGCAAGGCCCGTACGTGAAGTGGGGCTACGATAAGACGCACGAAACCAAGCTGACGTATCAGCAGCAGTTTGAGAACCTGCGCAAGTCTGTCAAGAACAGCCTCACCTACACATGGGCAGACGATATGATGGTCGAGACTTTCGATGAAGCATTGTTCGACCGCCGACGCAGGTATCTTGATAATGTAGGCGATGTGCTACTGAAATTCTGCACAAAGGTCTATCGGTCAACGCTCGGGTACTTGGACGAGGATAGTGTGCGAGAGTACATCGTCATGAACGAATATGAGTTCACGGAAGATGGATGAGTGTGTAACGCATCTAAACTACAATCAGTATGAGTAAGCCGAACCAAGTTTGTAGCTACTGCCGCAAAAGCGAGTGCTACGGATGGCATCACTGGGGGTGCAGCGTGACCGGAGAAACGGTTGACGAGAATGATACCTGCTCCGATTGGGATGACGATGATTGACCATCCTAATTGACATACAGAAGATGCAAAATGAAGGAAAATCGCAAAAAAATGACCAGACGCTTGCATATGTCGAAAAATAATAGTACCTTTGCAGTCGAAATTCTGACTATGGCACGTTCGTGCTTGCGACAATCTGTCGCTAACTACGCTTGCCGTAACTCAGTTTTTAATGGTTTCCGGAGGGAATTTACCGCAGCGGCGGCTAAATTCTCTCTTTTTTTGCATTTTTTGAATAAAAGTGTTTGATATTCAAACAAAATTTTGTATCTTTGCAGCCGATTTCAAAATAAGCGTATTATGAATTTGAATGAAATCTTTGGAAAAGGAAAGAAACCGCAGGAGGTAATCAACCTGCTCAAGAAGAAGTCTGTGAGTGTTCCGGAATGGGAGAAACTGCGCCGCAGTTACGAACCGAACCGTCACAAGATCGTGCGTGACTATCGCGGTCGCCCCAACGTGACCTACTCGGATGGAACTATTCAGAAAGCAACGCGCTACCGTTTTGGATTGGAGAAACTGCTGGTATCTCGCATGACCGGCTTTATGTTCGCCATCCCGGTTAAGCGTGTCTATCAGCAGCCGGAGGGTATGACGGAGGAGCAGAAAGAGATGTTCAAGCAAATCACGAAGTCGATCGAAAAAGTCTATAAGTTGGCGTATATCGACAGCGAGAACCGCGATAGAGGCCGTCAGTACTTTGCGTCCTGCGAGATATTCACACTCTGGTACACGACGAACTCGCCGCATCAGATGTACGGATTCCCGTCTCAGTACAAGTTCAAGTGTAAGACCTATTCGCCGATGGACGGTAACACGAAGCTGTACCCGCTCTTTGACGGCGATGATCTGATTGCTATGTCTATCGCTTATAGCCGCACGGAGGATAACCAGACCGTTAGCTATTTCGAGACCTACACGAAGGATAAGCACTACAAGTGGCATACCGAGGCGAAAGGATGGGTAGAGGATAAGCCGGAGGATATAACGCTGTTCGGCAAGATACCCGGAATCTATATGTACCGCCCGGAACCTATCTACGGCGAGGACTTGGATTATATTCGCGAGAATATCGAGTACAAGATGTCCGAGAACAGCGACACCATCTCCGATAACGCGTCGCCGTTACTTGCGTCCGTGGGAGAGATTACGGGATTGGAGAAACGCAGCGATTCGAAACGCAGCGTCAAGCTGTCTAACGGTGGTGATCTCAAATACGTAACGTGGGACCAGGGAATAGACGCGATGAAGTTCCATACCGAAACGATGATGGATACCTATTTCATGCTTGCGCAGTTGCCGAACATATCCGCATCCAAAATGATGCAGTTGAGCAATGTCAGCTATGAGTCCCGTCAGATGCTTTTTGCCGATGCACACATGAAGGTTGGAGACGAGGCAGGCAGTTGGCAGAAAGCGTTTGCACGCGAGTTCAATCTGGTTAAGCGGTTTGTCGGCATGGCGAATGAGCAATGGCGGGAGATGCTGGAGACTATCGAGTGCGACCATGTGATTACGCCGTTCATCCAAGAAGATAAGAAATCGAAGGTAGGTATGCTGATGGACGCTAACGGTGGCAAGGCGGTGATGAGCCAAAAGACCTCCATTCAGTACCTCGATATGGTGGATGATGTGGAAGCGGAGATTAAGCAGATCGAGGAGGAAGAAGCGGCATCGCCCAAGCAGACCGGATTTGAAAGCATGTTCACTTCTAAAGTAGAATAGTCATGGCGAAACCTCGCATACCGAACCAGAAAAAGCAGTACAAACTGCTGAACAGACGTTTGGCGGCTTACATGGCCGCCGTGCGTCGTATATATGGCGAACTCGGTAGCGAGGCGGCAAGGATAGCGGCATCCACCGGCTATGATGGAAAGAAGCCGTTTGCATGGAAGGACTACCCACGGACGAAAGCGAGAGTGCAGCAACTGCAGGAGCGTTTTGTCAGTCAGTTGGGTAGTCTTATTATGTCCGGCACTTCGGACGAATGGCGCCGGAGCAATCTCCATCAAGACCTGATCGTTGATAAGGTACTGAAAGCCTATCATACGAGCCGCAAGGACGCAAGGAATGAGCGTTACTACCGCGATAACTCCGAGGCTCTGCAGGCGTTTCAGCAACGCAAGGAGCGCGGCATGAACCTCTCCGACAAACTATGGGATCAGTCGCAGGCATACCGCGAGGAGTTGCAGGATGTGATATCGGCAGCTATCGAGCGCGGTACAGACGCTATCACGTTGAGCAAGCAGGTCAGCAAGTACCTGCAGGACTTCCCATCCATGCAACGCGACTACAAGGAGTTGTACGGAAAGGCATCGAAGGTGCAGAACTGCGAGTACCGCTCGATCCGTCTTGCGCGGTCGGAGATAAACATGGCGTACCGTACAGCGGAACAG
Source organism: Paludibacteraceae bacterium (assembly GCA_016302585.1). Lineage (GTDB taxonomy): Bacteria > Bacteroidota > Bacteroidia > Bacteroidales > Paludibacteraceae > Colicola. The sequence goes on from JAEDNI010000002.1 coordinate 22,115, forward strand.
ACGCGGTGGAGGCAGCTGGATTTCGTGGTAGGTTATGAGATTAAGATGTCAGGTGCACACCCGGCTCACGATGTCTGCGACGAGTTGGCTGGCAAGTACCCGAAGGATTTCAAGTGGAACGGCTGGCACCCTAATTGCTATACAGATAAAGCAATGGTGCTGACAAATAACGGGTGGAAACACTTCTCGGATGTTGAAAGCACAGATGCTATCCTGTCACTCAATCCTGATACACGGGATGTTGAGTGGGTTAAATTTGTAGCCCGTCAGTGCTATCCGTATTCCGGCAAGATGATACGATTCTTCAATAAGAGCCTTGAGTGTGTTGTTACGCCGGAGCATCAGATGGTGTATCTGTCAAAGAACAAAGGTGATATACGCAAGATGAGTGCTATCTACTACAGGAAATGCAATGGTGCATTCTATCGTACATGCGAACACCGTAATCCGGAAGAAAAGCAGAGTATTGAGATAAATGGTGATGTGTGGTCTTTTGATGACTACTGCGAGTTTATGGGTTATTGGTTAGCGGATGGCTCTACACAGCATACGACAGGCGTTGCGCTATGTCAAAAGAAAGGAGAACCGGCATGGGATGTAATGATTAGTTGTCTGGAACGGTTAGGTTATCATTATACTATCAATGAAGAAACGATATCGTTCTACAGGTCGAATATAGTACGTTATTTGAAACAATTCGGTAACGCATATAATAAGTTCATCCCTGCTGAAATACTAAGCTCAAGCAAACGACAGATGCAGATATTCTTGGATGCGTTCATCAAGTGTGATGGATATACGAGAAAAACAAAGTCGTTCGTTGGTAATAGAGGAAACGGATTTTCGTCCAAGAATAACGAAAGAATGTATTTTACGACATCCCCGCATCTCGCAGGTGATTTGTGTCAGTTGTTAATCATGCTTGGAAAGCGTCCTTCGTTCAAGATTAAAGAGCCTGTTACTATTACGAAGAAAGATGGCTCTCTTATCAAAGGCAATTATCCTTGCTTCGTAATATCCGAGTGTTTGTCTGGAACAGCGACTGTTTTTGATAAGGAGATGGTAGATTATTCCGGCAATGTATATGACTTGACGCTGGAGAAGAATCATATAATGTATATCAGCTATGATGGGAAATGTTTCTGGGGGAGTAACTGCATGTGTTACGAGGTCCCGATCCTAAAGACCGAGGACGAGTTTTACAGCGAGAACCCGGACCTGCGTTCGAGTAATGAGGTGGCGAATGTGCCGGAGGCTTTCAATACGTGGGTCGGAGGCAATCTGGATAAAATTAAGGCTGCGGAAAAGCATGGCACGTTGCCGTATTTCTTGCAGGATAACAAGAAGTATGTCGAGAGAGCCAAGGAATAGTTCAAGGAGTACTGGAAACGCTTTGTGGAGAAACAACTGCGTTACTATGCGTCAAAATAGCGTATTCCATACCATCAATCAACTCGGTTTAATTTAGCCGATTCTCAGCGAGTTATTTCACAACGATAAGCGCCATCCTAAATCATGGTGGCGTTTTGCGTATGCAGAAAGTAACTTTCGCCGATGCTCAAAGTTACTTTTGAGGATGCCGAAAGTTAAGTTTGACTTTCCTTGACAAATATCATGCCACAAAGTGTTTATATATCAAGCAAAATTAGTACTATTTTCAAACTGGCAAGGACGATTTGCAATTATCACATTTTCAGCATTTTATGCCGAAAAAATTTGGTCATATCGTAAAATTTTTGTAACTTTACATAAAATTAAGAAATACAAGAAAACCATTAAAATCAAAGAGTTATGAAGACCCACATGAGTATTCGAAAGAACAAGAAAATGATGAAGAAGCACTACTTCGATTCCGACCCTGTAGGACTCCGCAAGGTGTATATCCGTAATAATGGGATCGAGCTTCACTATCGCTCGTCTCAAGAGCAAATCTATCACGTTCGTAAGAAACTGGCTGCTAAAGAAGCCGCGTTGAATAAAATTAAGTAGGAAGCAGTATGAGAATAACCAGACAGACGATCGACGCGCTCAAGGCGCAGGGTATCGAGGTAAAGAACTATCCGCACGAGACCTATGAGGAATGGGTAAAAGAGTGCTGGGACAGAAAATATCAGTACAGCTACAATTACGAGAAAAACGGAGAGTTTCTGATTGATGGTAAAATCCGGAAGATGACGCATGAGGAGTTGGACGAACGGGCAAAGCGCTTTGCCGACTACCACGGTCCACGCGAGGCAAGCGGATGGTACGATGCGCAAGTGCTCTATATCAAGTATGGCGACCGACAGATAGCACGCAAGGAAACGACCAAAAGCAAGGAGATAACGGTGGGCTACGTTCTGAAAGTGGTGGACCGCGATAAGAAAGCCTTCTCAGGTGCGTACGGTGACTTTGCACGCAAGATGGAGCAGCTTCTGAAACGCAACGGCATCGGGCGGAACTTCTGCATCTATCCGACTACCTACGGAATAGGTGTTTGGCTCGTCTATAACTTCTCTGCAAAGGAGGATATCAAGCGAGTGGACTCAATCTTAAACGAACAGGGCATTGAGTTCCGCAACGAGTACTCCGACGCACAATGGGTTTGGCGGTACGTTATTAGCAAAGCAGAAGCCAACAGATTACGGATTGATAAAGCAGCATAAGATGAGAGAGGAAGAAAAACTTGGAGACATGATAGCCAACCTCGACTACGCCAAGTCGTTCTCGGATAACTTCGACAGCTTCATAGCGTTCACGCTGTTTCCGTTCCTTGCTAATCCGGATGAGGATGATGTGGCAAATTACATGAGCCACCGCGAGGACGAAAAGTATAAGGAAGCAATGCTGAAACTCGGGGATATATCCGAGGGTTACCATGACGCGCTTGGCGATATATTTATGGATCGTATCAGTCATGGCGCCAACGGGCAGTTCTTCACTCCGGACTGCATTTGTGAGTTCATGGCTGGAATTCTTTCGCCGGATGGAGAACATATATGCGACCCGTGCTGCGGCTCGGGTAGGCTGCTGCTCAAAGGCTTGCAGCGGTCTCGTGAGAATAAGTTAGACCCGACCATCTACGGAGGCGACCTTGACCACCGTGCAGCACGCATGACGCTGCTGAACCTCTGCATGAACAGCGCGAGGGGCGATGTCGAATGGATTAACTCGCTGTCGAATGAGGTGTTCAAGACCTACCATATAGACCGCGTGAACATCTACGGGCATTGGATGTCCTATGTATGGCAGTACACTCCATCGACCAATATGGACAAACTGAACAGCCAACGCCAGGATGTCATAAGGCAACTGATTGAGGTCGGCGTTTGGTACGAAAGGCATTTCGAGGACCCGAAGAAACCGGCTGAACCATCGGAAGCAGACACACAGCAAGTACAGATGCAGTCGTCAGTGAAGCCAACCGAGATACCTCCCATTCCGGAACCGAAAAGACAGCAGGCAGTACAACTGTCATTGTTTGACTAATAAAATGTATATAGAATGAAGAATACCAAGATTTTTGAATCGATCCGCAAGAATGCAATTGAGTTTGACGCTCTCTTGAAACGGCAGTTGGCGTATAGCGAAAAGTTAGAAACCATCGCTTATAAGTCATGGCGGGCTGACGAGGGCAATAAAGAAAAGCGCATGGCATTCCATGAGCAATGCCAAAAGTCGGATCAGTTAAGGAAACGCATCGAGAATAACCAACCGTTCACAGCGGAGCGGTGGTATATGACAGAGTACCTCTATTCCGATGCTCACGCTTACGAGGTGGTGGAGGTCTATAATGAGAATAAGATGGATGTACGGCAACTCAAGGCGACCGAGAAACAGGAAGCACGCGAGGCACGTATGGCATCGTTTGTTCCCGGCGGATTTGTCGGCACGTTTGACAATAGTCTTCAGGAATGGGATTTCGAGAGCGACGAGAGCAATCCCATCATTACTGTCCGCCGGCACAAAGATGGATGGTTCTACAGACCGAATACGCGAACCTGCCCCTTCGTCATGCACGACAGTCCGCACGAACACTACGACTTCAACTTTTGAGCAATAGAATAGATAATATAGTAAGAAAATAGAAGAAAATCAAGGAAAAATGCAGAATTTTTGCATTTTTTCTCGTAAATACTTGGATAATTCAATTAAAAGTAGTAATTTTGCAGCATGAAAATTTATACGTCGTATTTCGGCAATGTGGCGGCACTCAAAAGATGCGGTATTCATCCAATCAGTATCGCACGCTGGTCGCCGAGAAACTGGGACGGTGACAGATTGATTTGGTTAGCCCCCACACCATACATGGTGAAAGAGGCTTCGCGTGAGGAGTATATCAGGCTATATCAGGATATCTGTCATAGAGTGAACATTGAAGGGTTAATACGTACGCTTAGCACGATGGGCAAGGGAAGCGATGTTGCGCTGTTATGCTATGAGCGTCCGGGCGATTTCTGCCATCGGCATATGCTGGCCGAGTACATGACCGAACACGGTATCACCGTAAAAGAGTTCAGCGAGTACGAGTATCAGCAAGAACAGGCAAAGGTAATGGCGTCATCTACACCTCCGCCTCCACCGGAGCCTCCACAGCCGGAGCAGCTGAGTCTTTTCGATTAGCCCTCTCTGCGCGAACAGCATGGCGAACATGCGCTTACCTACCGGGTAGGAGATGATGGTTTAACTCCGTCTTCGCGCTCAAGGAAGTGTACGGCGCGCATCCGGACACAACCAAGGTTTCATGAGAGTAGATATATGGGGCGGAGGCAATGCGCTGCCAAAGCCCTTTACGCGCGGCGAGCATGACGGTAATGCGAACGGCAACCAGCCGTGAGAAGTGGTTCGATTCCATAACCGCGCTCTATCTAAACAGAATGAAACAATGAAAGTAGCAATTTTGGGCGCGGGCAACGTAGGTGTTGCAATCGCAGCAGACCTATCCATCAAAGGTCACGAGGTATCACTCATTAAAACATCGAATACCAAGTCTGAGGTATTCGACACGATCAAAGCCAACGGCAATCGTGTTTTCCTGAAAGAGAATCAGCAGTACACACAAGCGGTCATCGCGGATGTTACACATGATATAGAGGCTGCTTCCGATGCGGAAGTGGTCTTCGTTACCGTGCAGAGCACCTACCATAAGGAGGTGATCAAGAAACTGTCGTACTATCTGAATAGCAAGCAGATTGTAGTCTGCATTTGCAGTTACATGTCGTATTTCTATTTCCGTCGTTACTGCAAGTCGCTGCCTGTCATCGTAGAGACGATAGGCCCATATCTTGAGGGGCGTGTGGAAATGGAGGATATGCCGGGCGAGGTTGTCTTCCGTGTCGGTTGCAGACTGACACGCAGCCCCCTCTCCATCTCCAGAAAAGATTCGGACGATTATATGTACACGCTCAAGTCGCTTGATCCTAGTTTCAGCGATGAGTATAATCTGCTGGAGGCGGCGCTCCTGAACCCGAACATGGTACTGCATACCGTTGGCGCTATCATGAGCATTCCGCGTATCGAATACAGCCACGGCAATTTCTGTATGTACCGCGAGGCGTACTCGCATGAGAACCCGGCTACACTGAACATCATGAATGAGCTGGACCGTGAGAAACGCCAAGTGCTCTATGCGCTCGGGTGCAAGCCGGTCGATATCTACGATGCAGGAGGTTTCCTCGGTAACAAGATGGAGAGCTTCTTCCGTTATTCCGAATCCAGCGACCGCGCTATCAGTCCGACGTCGGTCAAGTCACGCTACATCACAGAAGATGTGTCGCAGGGCTTGGTACTGCTGGAGAGCATAGCGCATACGGCGCACATGACCGTCCCTGTTACATCCGCACTCATTGACATTGCTTCTGCGGCATTGTTATACGACTTCCGCGAGTGTGGTCGTACTATCCATGGTCTCGGAGCAGAGGAGTACATACACGAACTGATAGCCAAGCAATATGGATGTGCTTAACGACATAAAGACACGCACATTCGGAGTGGAGATAGAGATGTGTAACCTTGACAGGCAGAAAGTTGATCTACCTGAAGGCTACTCATGGAGCAAGGACGAGGAGATAGTTAATACCGATGGTTCATCGAATAAGCGTTTCGGCGGCGAGGTGAACACTCCTCCGCTTACGCTTTGCCAGAAAGACCTCCACGGGTTGCGCAGCGTTTATAAATCGATGGTAGCGGCCGGTGGCAAACTCAAGTGGTGTATCTATACTCACGTGCATATCTATGCCGGCGATTTGACGGTGGAGCAGTTGAAGAAGGTGTTCCTTTTCTTCTACGTGTGCTATCCATATATTAAGAGATACGCCACCATATCGGAGAGCGATGAACTGGTGTTCAATCTGATGCCTGTACCGACGGAGAAATTCTACTACGGACTGCTGCAGGCAGAGACATTCGACCAGATACGCGAGTTATTTACGAACCAGTCTAAGAAAGGCTATATCCGTCACGCGGTGAACATATCGGCATATTTTAAGACGAAGACGATTGAGTTCCGTACGTACCATGCTACGGACGATTTCTACCTTGCGTTGAACTGCATCCTTTCGACATACCGTATTTTCTATTATGCGGTGAATCACGAGTTGGAGGATTATCAATCACTCTCAACCTATGAGGAGTTTTTGGCTGCAACCAAGCTGAAATATGCCATGCCACAGGCTATGATCCCGCTTATCTATCAGGGCAACCCATATAGCGCCATCGAGACATTCCAGACGAAATCTCTGCCGTACAACTCGCGTCAGGCATCGGCATTGAATGATGCCATAACAAAGAACGAGCATAAGGAGTTGTGTATCGTAAACGGTTTCATGTACTACTATGAGTTGTTTTTCATGGATAAGGTGCAGTTGTCGATCTATTGCCAGGACCCGTACTGCCTGCTGCTGCATGAGATAGCGAACGGTAACGTGTGTATGACATATCGCGATAAGTTGGGATGGCTGGAGGACTACAACGAACCGACACCGCAGAGACAGCTTGCACTCGCGCTATATGCCGAGAAGTTGCAGAAATTCTTCATGTCGGAGTCGGAGCGCAACAATGCGATATTCCAGGCACTCAAGATGAAAGCTAAGGATAGTATCGAGCGAACCGAGAAAGCAAGCGAGAAACTGCTGCGGCTGCTGACGACATGCGAGTTCCATGTTGGAACCTTGCAGGATGCGATAGCGGATAAGAAAGTGATATTCTTCAACTATGGCAAGGATAAGACGCAGAAACGTACGTTCAAACTCATCTCGGAGAATAGCGATTTGGAGCTGCCGTTTGACTTGGCGCGCAACGAGTACTACAATCTGGTGGAGAGTCTGCCGGAAGACACGTACTTCTACTATATCAGCAACAGCCCGTATCTGAGTAACATGCACAAGTTGGCTATCTTCAATCAGGCTGGCGGTGAGCGTTGGTCTGCTGGCCGGTTCCTGTACTGCAACAAAGAGTGCAGCACGAATAGCGCCAGCACCTCTTACAAGTACAGCCATATCGAGGTGAACGAGATCGTTCCTCCGGATGATTTGGTTATCGACGACCCTGCCAAACTCAAGACGATACGCGTCAGTTCGGATGTGCTGTATGCTTTGCAGCGCAAGTACATCCGCAAGGTCGATACGGTCAGTCATTGCACCTATGCGTTCGTCGTGATGTATGATAAGTACACGCTTGGCGGTTTCGGTTTCACGCTGCCGCAGCACAAGGGCTACGACCTGTTCCAGTTGACGGACTTCTGCACGAATAATGCGGTGCCACGATTGGCGAAACTCATCCTTTGGTGCATCCAGACCAAGGGCGTACAAATGGAGTTGAGCCGCAGGATGCACAAGCTATGTGAGAGGGTAATCAGTTGCGCCTACACGCATAAGCCGGTTAGTGCCAAGTATCGCGGCGTGTATGAGAAAGTGCCGGAGCATTGCACCTCATCCTATCTGGCATACGAAGGTAGGTTGGGTATCTACGGCAGCAATCAGGAGGTAATCAATCGTTACCTGAAAGCATTGAAAGACGGAAACATTAAAATCAATAAGAAATGAACAAAGAAGACAGATGGAAATATGAGAAGGTGGATATCGGTCTCATAGACGAAGCGGAGCTGAACGCAAACGAAATGTCCGGCGAGGACTTTGCGGCACTCTGCGATAACATTGATAAGTCAGGCCTGAGCAGCGTGCCATGCTGCTACAAGAAGGACACGGGTCGTTTTGTGATGATCAGCGGTCACCACCCTCTGCGGGCCTGCAAGAAGTTGCACTACCGCAACATCCCGATCCTTTGGTGCGATGAGTCGGATTTGAGCAATGACGAGATAATCGCCATCCAGCTCTCGCATAACTCGCTGCATGGTAGTGACAATCAGAATATCTTGAAGCAGTTGTTTGACCAAATCAAGTCGATTGACTTCAAGAAGTTCGCGCATATCAATATCGACGAGATAAAGCCTATCAGCACGGATGGAATTGATGTGTTCGCGCTCAAGGAGACCTTCACGTTCGCGGTGGTGTTGTACCCGAATAGTTTCGCCAGCGTCGATGAGATATTCGGCGATATCCGGGAGCAGGCGAAGAAATGCGACGCGCTCATTCTCGCCGATCAAGGTACGAATGAGGAACTGCTGCTGCGGCTCCAGACGGAGGTAGGCAAAGAGTGGAATATCAAGAGTCCGTCGATCGCCTTCTCGAAGGTGTTGGAGTTGGCGGCTGAAAAGTTAGCAGAAATAAGAGAGGAGAAAGAAAATGATTTGGGTGATAGCAAATAAGGCGGAGGAAGACGGTAGTTTTCCCACTTACAAGTATTACAAGCAGGCGTTTCAGGAAGGGGAGATAGACATCTACCTTGCTACACCGCAGGATAATTTCGCGTTCCTGCATCGCGGCGATATAGCCATCGTGAGGACGAGAGACCAGCGTATCAACGAGCGTCTCCGTGTGGCGAAGATGGCGTATGGCTTTGCTACCACGGGAGAGTCAAGCAAGGTGGATTGGCTGACGCACGATAAGGAGGCTATCAAGGTCGTCCTTGCGCAGAATGACATCCTTTTCCCTCGGACGGTAGAATTAAGCGATGTGATGCGAGGACGCAACTATTTCGTCAAACCTCGCTACGGAGAGAATAGCATAGGCGTTGATCCGTACAGCATCTGCACAAATCAGGAACAGGTTCATGCCAAGTGCCAGTTGCTATGGGGCAACGGCATAGAGCCTATGATTGAGGAGTATATAGATGGCGACGAGGTGACTACGTCGGTGTTCTGGGAGTCGGAGGAGGTACATATCGCCATGTACTCTGCATTGATTCGACCGAACGAGGAGTGCGGCCTGCATACCAAGCGGACCAAGGAGCATTTCTCTTTCACGCCGGAGAGGTATGTCAGCAGCCGCTTGAACGATGTGATCCGTAAGACCTTCCATGCCGTGGGAGCAACGCACCTGCTGCGTATCGACAGCCGCATCGTCAACGGAGTGCCGTATATCATTGATGTTAACATGATCCCAGGCTTGGCACCAGATGGTTATCTGAGCAAGTGCATGGAGGTGAACGATGTACCGTATCTGAACGCTATCCGCATGATGGTCGGAACGGCAACCTAATATAGAAAGACTATGGATAAGAAGAAACCGACACCGAAGAAAGCAGCCAAGAAACCTGCAAAGAAAGTATCTGCTCCAAAGCCCAAGAAAGAGACGAGGAAGCAGAAGATTGACCGTGAGACTGCCGAGAAGAAAGAGGCGGTGCTCAAGATATACGAGAAGAAATTGGCGAACGTATCTCAGACCTGCATGGCGGCTAATATCGGTCGCCGTACGTTCTATTACTGGAGAGAGAGCGACCCTGATTTTGACGCTGTTTGCAAGGATATCGAGGATGCGCTGATCGACTTCACGGAATCGAAACTGTTAGAGAAGATTAACGATAGCGACCTGACAGCCATTATCTTCTATCTCAAAACGAAAGGCAAAGACCGCGGCTACGTGGAGCGTACCGAGAATAATGTTTCTATGGGTCCGTTCATTGATGCGATGAAGGACATTCCTGATCCGCCTAAAGATTAAGATGTATAATGAGTCCGGAGGAAAAGTTAAGAGGATGGTTGCCGATTTGGCGGAAAGACTGGTGTCTCTTCGCCGAAATGGTGCTGCACGCTAATCTCGATGATGAGCAGAAAGATGTGTTGCGCTCGGTGCAGTTCAATCCCCGTACGGCTGTAGCCTCCGGAACTTCACGCGGTAAGGATTTCGTGGCGGCTGTGGCTGCGCTATGCTTTCTGTACCTCACTCCTACATTTGATGAGAAAGGCAAGTTGGTGGGGAATACCAAGGTTGCGCTGACGGCTCCTACAGCCCGTCAGGTGGATAATATCATGGCGCCGGAGTTTACGCGTCTGTTCCGTAGCGCAGGCTTTCTGCCAGGCAGGTTGGTGGCGTGTGATATACGTACAGAATACGATGAGTGGTTCCTGACGGGTTTCAAGGCCGACGATAAGAATGAGGAGGCATGGTCCGGTTTCCACGCTGTGAATACGATGTTCGTCGTGACGGAGGCGTCGGGTATATCGGAAAAGACATTCAAGGCTATCGAAGGTAACCTGCAGGGCAACTCTCGTCTGCTGATCGTCTTCAACCCGAATACATCCGTAGGCTATGCCGCAAGGGCGATGAAATCGTCACGTTTCAAGAAGTTTAGACTGAACTCACTAAACGCGGCTAACGTAGTATCGAAGAAAATCATTTATCCCGGTCAGGTCGATTACGAGTGGGTGAAGGATAAGGTAGAGAGTTGGTGCACGCCGATAAAAGAGAGCGATTATAAAGAGGAGGAAGGGGATTTCAAATGGGAAGGTCATTGGTATCGTCCGAACGACACATTCCGTACCAAGGTGCTTGGTCTGTTCCCGAAAGCCGGTCAAGATATGCTTATCCCTCAGGAGTGGATCGAGTTGGCGGTAAATAGGTGGAAGCAACTCAAGGCGAAACCGGACTTTGCGCATATCAAGATGTGCCGCCTTGGTGCCGATGTAGCAGGTATGGGACGAGACTCCAGCGTCCTCTGTCCACGGTATGGTAACTTCGTAGACGAGTTCGATACCCATCAATCAGCAGGGCAGGCAGACCACATGCACGTTGCCGGCATGATAGCAAGGTATATGGACTATGAGAAATCGAAAGCGTTCATTGATACCATCGGTGAGGGTGCAGGCGTTTACTCGCGACTGCTGGAGGAGGGCTATCGCAATGTGTTCTCGTGCAAGTTCTCGGAGGGAGCGAAGGAGTTGAGCGACATGACCGACCAATATACGTTCGTAAACATGAAAGCGTATCTGTACTGGGCGGTGCGTGACTGGCTTGATCCGAAGAATGGCTTTGAACCTGCGCTGCCGGAGTGCGACCAGCTGATGGAGGAGGCGACGGAGATTAAATGGAAATTCACATCTTCCGGCTCCATCGCCATCGAGAAGAAAGAGGACCTTATCAAGCGTCTCGGGCGATCGACGGACTACTTCGACGCCTTGGCGAATACGTTCTATCCGCATGACGAGTCTATACCGTTAGCCGACTTAGAGGCGTTCCTTGGAAGAGGGTAATAATTAACAAATACCATGCCAAAAAGTGTTTAATAAGTAAGCAAAATTTGAGCAAAATTCATAATGGCAAGGACGCTTTGCAATTAGCACATTTTCAGCATTTTATGCCGAAAAAATTTGGTCATATCGTAAAATTTTTGTAACTTTACATAAAATTAAGAAATACAAGAAACCATTAAAAATCAAGAGTTATGATTAAGTTAACAGCAGCCCATCAACAGTATTTAGAGGGCAATTTGAAAGTTTGGGAGCAAATGACAGCTGACAACGAGCACGACGAGGTTCGCTGCCGCATCGCACATTTCCTGAACATCGTTACGGAAGGCAAGGCGTTCATCCTGTCTTCGCTTTACCAGAATATATTGAACGAGCACAACCGTCAGGACAACCTGACCAATATGCTCCGCAATCTCCGCTACGCCGCCGACCAAGAGATGTACACGTTCATCAAAGAGGAGTTGGGCGAGGATGTCTATCAGCAAATCTATAAATGCCTGTAAGCAATGCAGCATATTCCCGTAGAATCGGTAGAGCACTTGAAACGGCTGCTTGCGGAGGGTAAGCATGAGTACACATACCGTTTCGGTGTGATGGGTCATTCGATGTGGATCGACCCGGCAAAGGATGGCATCGCGGTACTCGACTACTGCGACGGCCAGTTCATCCATTATTCGGACGATGAGATACAGCCCCTCATCCTCAACCGTCCTCTGTATTGTGAAACCAAAGAAGACTGAGTATATATGGATAATCAAAAGTATGAAAGTATCGTGAACCGCATCCTCAATCTACAGAAACTCGTAGAGCAAGGAGTAGGAGGAGAAGCGGAGAATGCACGCAGAGCTATCGAGACCATCGTAAACCGATATGGTCTGTCTCTCGACGAAATCCTTGCGGACGAAAAGCCGGAGGTTTACTGGTGGCGATATAAGACCGCTCGTGAGAAAGAATTGTTACTGCAATGTCTCGGAGTTGTAGTTGATTCGTGGCAACCTACATCCTATACGAAAGGTAGCGGCACGTTCGGAGCCAAGCTGACAAAGTTGCAATATGCCGAGTTGAGTTCAATGTACGATTGGCATCGCGCTAACATGGAGCATGAGTACAAGGAGATGATAAGCAATTTCTTCTCGGCATACGCTCATAAGCACATGCTGTTCCCGGCTACCGAGCAAGAGAATGATGATAAGAGTCCTGTCAACTGGGAGAAGATTAAGCGCATGCTTGCAATGCGGGAAGCTATGTCCGATAAAACGTACCGCAAGCAATTATAGGAGGGCAAGAAATGAATGTAAGATTTATGTTGTATCTGTTAGCCGTACTGCTGTTCATGCCGATAATCGGGCTGATCCGTCTCGGGAACAAGGTAATCCAGTTCGCAGCGGACTCCATTTGCGAAACGCTCGATATAGTCTATGACTGGGCAATCGAAACGTATAACCATTAAAGAATATGAGTATGACAAAAGAAGAATTGAAACAGATGGCTGACAGGCTGCATGAGCAGTTCGAGCCGATGACAACCGATGAAGTGGTGGCAGTAATGAACTACGCGCTTGGCGGTAAGCATACCGAAGCACATCTGCGGCTACTATGGAACCTTGCCGTCGAAGTCAAGGCAGAGAAAATGGTCATCCAGTATAACAAGGAGACTAAAAAGATCGAGTGTGAACTGTTTGCGCCAAAAGGCGGTATGTTAGACCTACGTGCACCTGAAATAAAGGAGGAAAAGCAATGACCATCCATAATGCCAAGAAACGGATGCCGAAAGGCAGATATGTGTACCTTCTGTACTCAGTTGAGGGACATGACGAGACAATCGTTCGTGGACCAGTTAAGTTCAATCAGAGCAGACCGCCTATCATGGGAGATATGTGTATGAGAGGAGAGGAACACTTCATCCCTCTCGGATATGTTTACGCAGAAGAGATGATGGCTATGCTGTGGTCGCACTCCGATGCGAGCATAGACAGCCTCAAGGAGATAGGCAAGTTTCAAGCAATATGGTATAAACCGAAGGAGGAGCAATGAACTCGATATGGTTTGTCGTGATAGTGCTGGTCGGAATAGCCGCATATATTGCAACAGTGTACGCCATCATGTCGGCGATATTCCGGCTAAAAGCGTGGCTCACGGAACGTAAGAATAACCAATTAAAGAAAGGAGATAGCAATGCAAAAAATCATGTTTAACGAACAGTTCGGCTTGCAGCAAGCCACGTTCGACGGAACAAAGACTATGACACGGAGAACCGTGCCGGATAAAACAATGAAGGATGCTCTGGCGTATCAGAGCCACCACATAGACGACGAAAAAGCCTATGTGCGGTACATCCTCGACCATTCTCAGTATAAGGTTGGCGAGATAGTAGCCATCGCGCAACGGTATAGCCAGTTGGAAAAAGAGATCGAGCGTGAAGGTCTGCCACTCAATGTACAGGAGTGGGTATATAAGCACAAAGGCTATCATAATAAGATGTATGTCAGAGCCGAGGATATGCCACGTAAAATCAAGATAACCGACCTCAAGGTTGAGGGCCTGGCAGGTATCTCGGATGAGGATTGCTTGAAGGAAGGCATCTATGAACTGAAACTTTGCGAGAGTGAAGACTGTGTATATACGTTCCAAGGAGACCGCTGTGGTATGTGGAAAACTCCATACCTCGCATATAGGGAACTGATCGACCGTCTGAACCGTCGAGGGTATTTCGAGAGCAATCCCATGGTGTATGCTTATACGTATGAATTAGTTGACTGAAACCATAAAAACTGAATTATGCACATTATCAATCGAAACGGAAAGACAGTGATGGTGAACGGAGGAACGATGACCATCACGAACGGAAAAATCCTTATTGACGGAAAGCCCCTCAGTGAACTGGAGTCTGTGGACGTGAATGAGAAAGTAATTAACATCACAATCCAAGGCAACGTAGAGCGTCTGGATGTGGACTACTGCAAGCAGATAACCATCAACGGCGACTGCAAGCGTGTCAAAACGCAGAATGGCGATATCGACATCTCCGGCGATGTGGATGGCGATGTTCACACCAGTATGGGTAGTATCACCTGCGGCAATGTCAATGGCGATGTTCATACGAGTATGGGTAACATAAACAGGAGGTAGAGTATGTTAGTTGATATTCCACAAGAGGACTATGAGTTCTTGAAAGGGTTGCAGCATGAGCTGCTAAACCAGACTGACGATGGGCAGGCTGACCCTATCTTTTGGGGAGTGATGGAACGTATAGAATTTGCCGCTCCTGAAGATTGTGGCGAACCGCAAATCTATTTAGGAGACGGATATTATGATACAATCGAAAGTGTTGTCGCTCTTATCAATGATCAGATTGAGGATGAGTATAAAGAAGAATGGGAGGCGGTTGATAAGATGGACTACAACGAAGTAGCGGAGTTCCATCGCGAAAGAATGGGCAATGAAGAAACAAGAGTAGTGTATATAAAAGAGATGGATGTGTTAAGTAAGAATACGGGTGCTTTCCTTACTAAGCGTGCTTGCAGGGAGTACATAGATAAGTATGGCTATAACCACTCCAAACCTCGCACCTTTGCTATGACTGCTTACCGCAACTTTGAGTACGATCATCTATTGAAGATAATCAAGTCCATCGGCGAAAGTCCGTGGATCGACGCAAAGAAGCACAAGCCGGATGCAGTAGAGCAGAAAGAGTTCGGCGCACGGAAACTGTCAAGGCAAGTCCTCGCTGTGTATGACGATGGCAAGTGTCACGTAGAGATGTACGACCATGACTGCGATTGCTGGAGGTGGGCTAACGGCTACGGCCAGATGCACGAACCGAAGATGTGGCGATACATTGATATTCCGGAAGGAGGTACGAAATGACTTGTGCTATATGCCAACACTATCCGGATTGTGAGATGGCTAAATTGCGTCTCGGTTTTTGCGCCTCATTGCTCGGCTATCTTCATTGTCTAACCATTCCAAAGAAGGAGGAAGATCATGCTAACAAGAGTACTGAAAGATTATAACGCCCTTCCGTTTAGCCCTCCGTACAGCCTCGGATATATCGTCCAAATAGAAGTAGGTCTTATTTTTGAACGATGGAAAAGCGTGGTAATAATGGACGATCCGGAGAAAGCAATAGAAAGAGCGAAACTATTGGGAACCTACATCGGTATGTTTACTTATTAAACGAAAGGAGAAAAAGTTATGAATGGAAAAGATCTTCACTTTAGTAAAAGAAAGATGAGAAAATTTCGATATAATTGTCAGCGCTATCTCGGTAGCCGGAAACGGACGTACATATCCAAGAGCGAGCTTGTGGATATTATAGAAAAAGTATTCTATCCTTGCGGACTGATATTGCCGAGTAACCATTACCTAAAGAAGACGCACCGGCAGTTGATGAGCCTCATCTTCAATACGGCAAACATGATAAAGAAGCACCGCGAAGAAGCGTCTATCTGGGATGCAAAGTTGCTGGAGGAAATGTTTATACCTATATCCATGCCGGTTGGATTTGCCGGGCCTGCCATTGAGGACTTGGAACGATGTTTTTCTGTAGCAGTTCCAGATTGCGGAGATCATGAATTTGGAATCCCTGTACCGGACTGCGGAGATAGAAACGGAGTAGTAATTAACAACGGCGGTTTCACGCCTATATAAGAAAGGTTATGGAATTAGTGATTCATAGTCGGTCGTATGGCAAGACCGCAAAAATGCAAGATGCCATAGAGGAGGCATTGAAACAAGGAAAGAAAGTTTGTTTTGTAACCACTAAAGGAGGAATACGTATATGCCAAGTAAAAGACTGACAAAAGCAGAGCGGATGCGTATCTATAATATGTACGGAGGGCGATGCGCATACTGCGGAAAGGAGATAACCTATCGGGAAATGCAGGTTGACCACGTGAAGCCCGTCTTCCGAGGGTGGGACGAGCATCTGAAACAGCATCTTCCGGATGGGCACCTCGGAACGGATGAGGTATCAAACTACCATCCATCCTGCAGGCCGTGTAACTTCCGCAAGAGCACATCCGACATAGAGGGTCTCCGTGGCGCTATCGAGCATGGCATCACTTGCCTCAAAAGAGATTTTACGTATAGAATGATGCTCCGTTACGGGTTGGTGGAGGAAACACCGAAACGAGTGCTGTTCCACTTTGAGCAAGTCCAACTCGGTATAGCTGATATGCCGGAGCAGCAGAAACGGCAGTTGATTGACAAACTCTTCGCCGATGCAGAGAATATAGCTGAGGCTTTGAGTGATACGAAGATTCAGAATATATTGTATAACCAATTAAAGTTATCGCTATGAGTAACAAATCAGCAGAGGTGATATGCGCAGTACTCATGGTACTGCTGGCTATAGCAATCATAGCAGCAGCGGTGTTCCTGTCTGTACACACCGAGAATTATAAGTGGATGTGGCTGCTTGTGATTATTCCATTCATCCAAATCCACGTTGAATCAGACGACGATAAAAAGAAAGGAGAATAATATGAGTGAAAACAATTCATCGGCTGCAAGTTCAGCCATCGGTCTTCTGACCTTGTTAACAGTAGTGTTCGTGGTCCTTAAACTATGCCATGTCATCGACTGGTCATGGTGGTGGGTTCTATCTCCAATTTGGATTGAGATAGTATTAGAACTAATCTTCTTGATCGTAGTAATCATCGTTAAGTATCACGCTCTGAAGCATAGCCGTGAGCGTTTCATAAATCACATGGAGCAGCTAAAACAAGAGCGTAATGCCATCATCGAAAAACAGAAAAAGTTATGAGTAAAGAAATCAAAGGAAAGGCGATCTATTCGCCCAAAGGAAAGGCAGGCGAGTATGCCAAGTATGCCTGCAACTTTTACGTAGGGTGCAGTAACGATTGTTCGTACTGCTACTGCAAACACGGTCTGCTCGGGCACGCTATGGGTGCGCCTGTTGCCACCCTCAAGAAATGCTTCAAGGATGAACAGGATGCCATCGCAGAGTTTTGCAAGGAACTTGTGTCTAATTTGAAGGAACTCAAGCAGCATGGTCTTTTCTTCACATTCACATCCGATCCTTGGCTCCCAGAAACGAAGTCTCTAACCATCGATGCAGTATCGTTTGCTATCTCATGGAAGATTCCGTGCCAGATACTCACCAAGCGCGCTGACTTTCTTCGGGACATTCCGGAGTCGTGGTTGCAGTACAAATCATACATCGCTTTCGGTTTCACCCTCACGGGGCACGATGAGTTGGAACCAGGAGCCAGTACCAATGCCGAGCGTATCGAGGCAATGAAGAAACTGCATGAGATTGGCTTCAAAACATTTGCGTCCATCGAGCCGGTCATATCGCTGCCGGAGAGTTCGCAGATGATCGTACAGACACTCGGCTTCTGTGATCTCTACAAGATCGGCCTGCTGACAGGAAAGAGGGAGTACTGCAAATCCGATGTTGTGCAGTTTGTCCTCATGACAAGTCAGACGCTTGCTATGTACCGGGCTGACGCGGCCAATACCTGCAAACCGCATGTCTATTGGAAGGACAGCGTCTTTGACTACATCGGCTACACACGCAAGGAACTCGACGAAGCAAGCGTTCTGTTCAAAGGTATGTTAGTCAATGCCGATTACAACATCTTCCAAGCCGATCCAAGCCCGGCAAAGAAGAAAAACAAATAAATCCTCATGCTGTGACAGCACGGGCGTAAACTCTTTTTTTTAATGGTGGGATAGGGTAGCAAAATCGCTTGCTATCCTATCTTTTTCGTAAAAAATGAAGAAATATGAATTTTTTTTGTAAAAAGTGTTTGATATTCAAACATTTTTTTGTATCTTTGCAGCCGAATTTGAAAATGGTCATTCCAGAAACCGAAAAACTCTGCTACAGTAACTACGCTGTAATAGTGTTTGAATATCAAACAAAATAAACGTATGAATTTAGTAGAACTGATTCTAAAAGTATTGAAAACCAAGGCGAAAGACTTGGGTTTCAACGAAGGCGAACTACAGAGTGTCGCAGCCGTATGCGCCGGCAATCTGACTGTTACCGAAGAAACAGAGGAAACGGAGCGCGATGCCGCAATCAACGACATGGTTGATAAGGTTGCTATCCCACTCCTCAAATCGAGCCAATCTGTTGCAAGCCGTACTATCGCGGCATACAAGAAGGCTCATCCTGTAACCGATCGCACAAAGCCCGGAGAGGAAGACGAAGATGCTGACGACCCGAGCAAGAAGAAACCGGGTGCAGGAAAAGAGACGGACGAAATGCCGGCATGGGCAAAGGCGATGAAGGAGTCCATCGACAAACTCACCGAGGAGAACGCATCCCTGAAAGCAGAACGGGCAAGTACAAGTCGCAAGGAACGCCTTGTGGAACTGACCAAGGGTACCGGTCGCTTTGGTGAAAACATCGTGAAAGGATTCGACCGCATGACCTTCAAGGATGATGCGGACTTCGATGCCTATTTCGATTCTGTCAAAACCGAGGTCGAAGGTTACAAGCAGGACCTTGCTAACCATGGTCTTGAGAGTCTCGGCAATCCCCCTGCCGTAGATCACAAAGACGACACGAAGAAATTGGACCAAAGTGTAATCGACCAGATGGGGGATATGGTCTAAAATCGTAAACAGTCATGGGTAAACAAGCTGTATTAAGCCACGAGCGTAAGACGATGGGCAACGGACTCGACTCTGTTGTTATCCGCCGTTATCTCTCTGGCATTATTGGCGGCACCACTCTGAACATGGACGGTTTTCCGCATGACGTGATCCATGCTGGTCACATCATCATCAAGGACACCGTGAATAACGAGTTCAAACCGATGCCGTTGAATGAGGCGGGCGACGCGTACGCGAGTCTTCCGTCTAATCACACCTACGCAGGTGTATGTATGCAGTCGGCAACCAAAGAGCAGCCGATTGTGGGTATTATGTATGCTGGCGAAGTCAACGACCTTGCGTCTCCGTTCCCGGTAGATGCTATCAAGTCCTCTTTGGCTTCGGCTCTTCCGCAAATCGTGTTCATGCACGACTAATCAAAGAAAGGAGTAAATCATGCAAGTAGCATCTATTTATGCCGAGTATTTGCAGCAACTCTTACCGTCGTTCACCGCGATTCGTGAGAAGAAGAATGGTAAGAAGACCCCTCCTACCTATCTGCATAAGCAAATGCTTCGTACGGTGCACTCTACCGACAAACGTTGGGAGAGCTCCGCTGTCAACACCCGTTATGTAGCCGCTGATATTGTGGCTATGAACTCTCCGCTACCTATCAAGAGCCGTCAGCCAATCTCGTTCAGCGATGGTCGTCTGCCTAAGATTGGTATGCTCCGTCAGCTCAAGGAAAGCGATATCGACGAGATCGATACGCTCATCGAGCGTCACGCACCTCTGGCCGAGGTCCTCAATCGTCTGTACGATGATGTTGACTTCTGCTCTGTGGGTATCGACGAGAAGAATGAGTACAACTTCTTGTATGCGTTCTCTCGCGGCTATGTTCTCTCTGAGGACCTGAATAACGTAGGCGCAGGTTTGCGTATCAACTTCGGTTACTTCGACCGCAACACGTTCGGTGTAATCGAGAAAGACCACTACTCTCGCGATGATTTCGAGCGCGTTCTTGATTTCGCGGATTCAGATGGTAACGCACCGGGCTACGCTTCTATGTCGGAGGCTACCTTCCGTAAACTGCGTGCAGAGCGTTGGGCACGTGAACTCGTTGCTAACGCTAACCGCGTAGTCTTCACGAACGAAAGCACTCTGCCTGTTCCGTCTCGTAAGGCGTTCCTTGAGGCGTTTGCGGACGAGTTCGGCGGTCTGCAACTCAACATCATCGACCGCAAGGTTGATATGGAGAAAAACGGCCGTGCTAAATCGTACAAGCCGTTCGCTAACGACCGTATCATCTTCCACACCTCTATGCAGGTTGGTGCGCTCGTATGGGGCGACCTCGCAGAGAAGAACCACCCGGTTCCCGGTGTAGAGTATCAGCTGATCGACCAGTACAAACTCATCTCCGCATTCGGAGAGACGAACCCGATGAGCCAGTTCACGGCTTCGCAGGCTCTCGTACTGCCGGTTATCGAGAACGTGGACGAAATCTACATCCTCGACTCTACCATCCATCAGCCGTTGGATGATGACGACCGCGACGAGAAAGGCACCGACAGCGTAATTACCGTATTTGCAAACAAGTACGATAAGAGCGATGTTATCGCGCAGGCTAACGAGTTTGGCTTGGGCTTGACCCTCGCTAAAACGGACGAGGAGGTTATCGAGGCTATCAACACCTTGAATCAGAAGAATCAAGGTAAGTTGAAGAAGGCGCTTGAGACCAAGTGTGTGTACTATCCTAACTTGGAGAAAAACACGCTTGAGTTCGCAGCTGCCGGAGCCACCGAGACCGTCAAGGTAAAATCCAATGCGTCCGGTGAAATCACCGCTACGTCGGATGATGAGTGGCTGACAGTAAGCATTGCCGGTGGTATTGTGTCCGTTCAGGCTGCGGCTAACACGGATGGTGGAGCTACCAAGCGTACCGGTAGTGTAGTAGTAACCGCTGGCGAGAAATCGTCTGAGATCGCAGTTTCGCAAGCTGCCTAAGCGGTTAGAAAAAGTGTAATTCAAAATCATAAGCGTTATGAGCAAGACAATTAAGCAAGCATTGAAAGACGAGATCACATATCCGTTGAATGATGGATTCATGGAAAACAAACTCCTCGCAAGGGGACTGAATGCCGATGGTGAAATCACTCCGGAAATCATAAAGTCGAATGAGTTTAAAGGTGCTACGGCTGATTGTCTGTTCGCGCTTATCACCGCACCGAATATCTCTGAGGCTGGTAAGTCTATCAGCCTTGGGGATAGAGGTGAGATTTTGAAGGTGGCAAATCGTCTGTATGCCTCCATCGGAGAGGACGAAAAGACCATTGATGTGCCCACGGTTCAGTTTGGTTTCGGGAGGAGATGATATGGCGGTACTGGAGTTCAAGACACATCTGTACAAGGTGTTTGGCAAGCCCGGTAATGTTACAATAGACGCGAACGGTGATCCCGTTCAGTCAGCGTCGCAACCTACGGAGTCGGATGTCTATCCATGCGACATCGTAGAAGCCGGAGCACCTAACACCATTGCTACAGAGGACGGAAAGTTGGTCGCATATAGTTATACCGTTCATGGCGAGGCTCAATCGCCGGAGTTGTATAACGGCCAGCGCATCCAGATACTTGACAAATGGCATCATGTCATCTTTGACGGAACCATAAAAGGGTACAGCAATAAGCAGTTGCAGACTATCATATGGGTGTAAAATGCAGTGTAGATACGAGCGCCATTGACAACTATTTCAAAGCAGTCATAGAGATTGTCAATGAGGAGTTGAAGAATACGTTTACCTATCTTGGGGAAGAGTGTATCAAGAAAGTCCGTAACCGGGGATTTGACGAGAGTTGGATCGACCGTACCGGCAACCTCCGTTCCTCAATCGGCTACGGCGTTTATGAGCACGGCAAGAAATCCATCGAATCCACATTCGCGATAGTCAAGAAGGGCAAGAATGGCCCGAAAGCAGGAAAGCAGCTGCTGGACGAACTCTCTAAAATGTACGCGGATACATACGCACTCATTGTGGTGGCCGGTATGGATTACGCTGACGAGGTAGAGGCGCTGGAAAACAAGGATGTCCTTGCATCGACAGAACTCTATGCACGTTCGGTCATTAACGACCGGATGAAGAAAACAAAGAAGAAGATACTAAGTCGTATTGATAAGTTGAGTCTATGAAAAGTGATATCGACATACAGGATGATGTGTTTAACTACCTGCAGGGCGACCATGAGTTATGGTCTGCATTGTCGGAGCACAAAATCTATCCGGATGGTCTTGTAAAGGACACACGCACGGAAGGGGCTGAAAATACCGTAGTCAGTATTCTCGCTAACGGTGGGAATCTCGACGAGATACAGGAGGCTTTTGTGAATGTCAATATCTTCATCAAAGACTTGGAAAACGTAGAAAGCGCAAAGGGCGCAGGAGAGGTTACGACCTACTACCGCGATACCAAACGCTGCCGGGCTATCTGCAGGATCGTAGCAGAGCACCTGACTACATACGGCGCGGACTTCCGAATTGAACTCGATGAGCAGCGCGTACTGAAGGACGAGGCGACGCACACCCACTTTGTGAATAACAAATTGTTGTACAAATCTATAAATCTGTAAAGTTATGAGTAAAATTTCGTGGGGTAAACCCAGTATTTACATTCAGGATGCAGAGGTTCCTCAGGCACCTTGGCTGAAGATTCCGACCCCTGTAAAAGACAGCACCACTCTGGAAGTAGAGGATGGTGAGACTCAAGAGGCAGAGGTAGAAGGCGGCGAGTTGGAGGACGAGAAGACCGGTAAGAACAAATCGACGCTCACGTTTGAGATTCGCGCGGCTAAAAACCGCCACCTCATCGTAGCGGATGACGATGGTGTTATCGCTCATCACCACCGCATCGCAGTTGTGCCGGAGGACCCGAACGCACCGGGTCTGCTTATCGACAAAGGTTCCATGCACGCCACTC
Source organism: Paludibacteraceae bacterium (assembly GCA_016302585.1). Taxonomy (GTDB): domain Bacteria; phylum Bacteroidota; class Bacteroidia; order Bacteroidales; family Paludibacteraceae; genus Colicola. The sequence goes on from JAEDNI010000002.1 coordinate 45,214, forward strand.
CGTCGTACACTTGTGCCGAGGGTATCAAGCGTTCGTACAAGACGAAGGCGCTGGTTCCTGACGATGAGTCGCACATGGTCAAGATCGGTAAGATGAACGTGACCAAGTCCGGCGATGTTGTAACAGACATCACCTGCGACGAGGAGACGGAGGCTACGAATACCGTTTCCGCTTCTCCGGCATCACTGTCGTTCGCGGCAAGTGGCGATTCGGCTAAGTCCGTTTCCATCTCCGGCGCATCCGCTATCACGAGCGCAAGCCCCAACCGCGGATGGCTGACCGTTACCTTCAATGGCACCACCATCAGTGTAACGGCTGCTGCAAACGAGAACACCAGCCCTCGTAAGGCTACCATCACGGTAATCGCTAACGGCGAGACCGTTAAGATTCCTGTTGAGCAGGCAGGCGCTACGGCGTAATCACGGGCAGGCGGAACTAAAAAGCCGTCTGCTTTACATCGCGGGATTGAGCAGTTGGTAGCTCGCCAGTCTCATTGGCTGGAGGTCGCCGGTTCGAGTCCGGCTCCCGCAACAAACGCTGGCGACTTGCATGAAAGCCGAAGTGAACATTATACACATTGCAGACTATCAATCTACATTATTCGGTGTTTGTTGAGAAACCTAATGGGTTATAGTGGACGCGAAATGATAGTAATGCTTACCAAGGGCGGAGATACCGCGAGGAAAGACCGCCCGAAACGCAATCAATCTTAGCCATAAGATAATGAAGCCGAAACGGAGGCGGCTAAAGTCCTCCGCAAATCAAAATCAAAGTCAAAATGAAAAAGTTTTTGTTCGTAGCATTAGGAGCCATCTTCGCCCTTGCTATGTACTCGGCAGAGCCCGCAGATGTGGGCAAAGCACCGAAGAGCACTCAGGTCATGCTGACGCAGGCTTATGCTCAACCGATGGTAGTGAACTTCATGTTCGCGGATTTCTCTGTGAATGTGATTGCGACCTCCGAAACGAGTTACGTTATCTATCAGGCTATGCCGGCAGAGGTATCGAAACCAAAGTTCAAACTGGAGATGCCTGTCTTCCGATTACGCATCAGCAATCGTGTCTCTAAATCTATCGGAATCCAGAGCAATAGACTTGCACGCAATAGTCTTCCTCCGAATTTCGCATACGGAGCACAATTTTACGTATAGCGCGGAAGCCGGGTAGCTCAGTGGTAGAGCAGCGTGGTAATTTGAGTAGGACACGTATGGCGCAGGTTCGATCCCTGCCCCGGTAACAAAGAAAAACATCCATCCCAAAACAATGACTGACGAGGAGAAACAAAAAGAAAAAGAGCGTCAAACGGAAATGGAAAAACTCGTTTGTGACGCACTATTGGAAAGGCCCATATCATTCAAAACGAACGATGGGCATTTCTATTACATATATCCGCCAAGTCTCGGGATTCAGTTACTCTGTGACCCCATCGTACGGAATCTTGACATTGATCCGGAGTTCCTCAAACTAAATAGCACTATGGAGATGTTACGTGTTGTTCGCAGCAATAGAGAAGAATTGTTGCGGCTTGTAGCGTACCACTCATTCAAGCGCAGGAGCGATGCTTCTGCGGAAGACATGGTGCAGAAACGAATCGGGGAGTTCAGGGATGTCATAGACGACTCCGATTTGCTTACTCTATTTTCCTACATCAAATCATGGGACACATGGCCGAGCAAAATTATGGAGTTCTATAAGATAGATAAAGACCGCGAGGAGAAGGAGGAGGTGCATCGTGAATTATCGAAAAAAGGTGGTCTTGTGTTAGGAGGTCGCAGTATATTCGGAAGGCTCATTGATTTTGCGTGTCAGCGTTACGGATGGCAGGTCGGTTATGTTATCTGGGGCGTATCTGCAACCAATCTAAACATCATGATGGCAGATAGTATCAGCACGGTACAGCTGACCAAAGATGAGATTAGCAAAATGGGCATATCGAATGACAGGGATGCGATAAGTGCGGACGACCCTGCTAATTGGCAGAAAATCAGAGAGTTAGTAAATTGAGTAAACAAGCGAAGTGTAATTTTGACCCACGATAATCCGTGCGCAGATTGCACATAAAAAAATTAAAACACGTATGAGTGGACTACATTTTGATTTCACGGGCAACCCGTCCGGATTGGTAGATGCCGCAAATAAATCGCGTATTGCCATTCAGGGCATCACGGATGAGGCGGAACGAGCCGGGGTTACAGTAGATAAGTTTTTGGGAGCGTCCAAGGACTTCGTTGCTTCATTCACCGGTATCGGTATCGGTGTAGCCGGATTGCAGTCATTTGCCAAGGAGTTAGTCAATGTCCGTTCGGAGTTTCAGGACACAGAGGCGAAACTGAAAGTGTTCCTGAAAAGCGAACAGGCGGCAGCTGACATGATGTCGGAGTTAGAGGACTTGGCGTGGAATAACGTGTTTGAGTTCACGGATATAACCAAGGCTGCGGCCCAACTGCTTGCGTTCAAGACGGACGCAAAGGATGTAGGCGATACAATCAATAGGCTTTCCGAGATTGCTGCTGGTACAGGCGCTTCCCTCGGCGATTTGGTGGATCGGTTCAATAAGGTTAAGGCGACCGGAACTATGGACTCCAATATGGTGCAGAGTTTTTCTGCAATGGGTGTCGATGTAAAATCAGTACTCGCGGAGTTAGAGGGCAAGAGCCGTTCGGACTATGAAGGCGTAACTCTCACATTCCAAGATTTACAGAAGGTGATCCATAACTTGACTGACGAGGGTGGCATGTTCTTCGGGATGATGAAGGAGCGAGGAAAGAACCTCTCGGACAGCATCGCCGGAGTACGCGATAACTTTGCCTTGATGATGAACGATATCGGTAAGTCTGTTCAAGGACCAGTCAAGGATGGTATCGACAAAGCGAACGAACTGATTGAGAACTGGCGTGAGGTAGCGAAAGCTATCGGAGGTGTTGTAGTTGCTTTTGGATCGTACAAAGCTGCTTTCGCCACCATTGAGGGTATTCGCTCGGCGCACAAGCAGATAAACTACCAACTGGAGGCACAGGAGTTAAAGAGTGTCACGCAGGCTACACAAGAGGCATATAAGGTAGAGATAGAGATGCTGGAGCAGCAGCTAAAGGCAGGCACAGCGTCACGAGATGCTGATTTGGAGATAGCAGTAGCCAAGGGTGAACTGACTCAAGCACAGGCAGCGGAAATAGCCAGCCTCCGTGAACTTGCAGCAGAGCAGGTAAAACAACTCACACTAAAGGCTCAAATGGCGCAAGCGGAAGCTGCGGCTGCTGCCCGGGAACTTGCAAGTCTCGATAACGCGGCTAACGCCAAGAAGTTCTATGAGGACGAGGTAGCGGCTATTCAGGATAAGCTGGATGCCCTCACAGATGAAGCGAGTGAGCAACAGCGAAGTGCTCTCGTTAAGAAAAAGACCATCGCCACCGAGAATCTGGAGATCGCTACTCGCCAAGCCAACGAAGCAGCTACCAAAAGACAGACGGTAGCGCAGCGTGCAGAGACGGCATCCAAGAACGCCGAGGCTCTTGCTGCACAAGCGGACGCAGCGCGCCAAGGAATGGATGCGGTTGGCAAGACAGTAAATACTACACAGACAAAGTTACTTACTCGGGCACAGATGTCTCTCAAGATGGCTCTGGATGCTACAGGGCTATCTATGCTTGCTAATCCGTATGTACTGGCAGCGGTGGCTATCGCGGCTCTCTGTTATGGCATCTACAAACTATGCACAGCAGAAAGTGCCGCCGAGAAAGCCACTCGCAGACATAACGATGAGATGGAGCGCCAGAAGAATATCATCGATCAAGTCAATAACAGCAACCGCGAAAACGTAAGCACTCTCCAGAATAAGAACGCCACCGGGCAACAGCGTACAGAGGCTTTCCGCAATCTAAAGGAAGGCAAGACGGAGTTTAAGAACGAGGACGGCGAGGCATTCGATGAGGAAACGCAGAAGATCATGAACTCTGCCGGACAGAAGCTGGCTGCGTTCTACGGCACCGCCGATGCACTGGCCGCTGCGTCACGCGATGAGGTAGAGCAGTTGATGAATGAGTTTGCAGACCAGACGAAACTCGACCTCGCTGTCAAGAGCGTAGAGGATGCCCAGAAAGAAATGCAGTCCGCGCAAGCAACCATTGATATGCTCAACGAGAGTATGAAATATGGCGGTCAAGGCGCATCGTACTGGGACTATAAGCGTCTGGAGGAGGCTACTGAATATCTCCATCTACAAGAGGACGCACTTGCGGACATTCAGAAAATCATTGATGATACGAATTGGAGCAAAATGTCGCTCGACGATAAGAAACTCGACTACGAGCAAAATTTGGCACCGCAAATCGATGATCTGAACCAACAGTTAGCCGAGCAGATGAAAAAGGTGGAGGAAATCGGAAATCCGAGATGGTGGAATCACAAGGCTAAGGTCGATAAGAAAGAGGCAGAAGCTAAAATCGAGGAAATAAAGGCACAATTAGCAAGCATCGAGGATAAGCGCGTTCAGATAACCATCGAGGAGAGTAATCAGACCGAGGATACCTCGATGAACGTAGCAGCCACTCGCGAGAAGATAAGTGAAGCAGAAAAGGCTGTTGCCGCTGCGCGCGCCAAGTATGCAAAAAACGCATCTGATGCCAATAAGGAGGCGTTAACGAAGGCGGAGTCCGATCTGTCTGCACTCACTACACGTTTCAAGAACCAGACCGGCAAGGCTTGGTCCGATTCTGTACAGATGGCGGAGGAGCGGGCAAAGCAGATAGAGAAACTTGCTATGGAGGAAACGAAGATTCAGAATAAATCCATCAAGGAACAGCGTGCAGCACGCAAGGCTGATTATGACCTCACCATCCAAGAAATACGGAACGAGGAAGCGGAATACAAGCGCACACATAACGGCCGCGGCTCAGGCACGCTCACACAGAAGATTAAGAATGCCAAACTGCAATTCGATTTGGATATGGCAGACTTGGACCGTCAATGGAACGAGTGGAAGCATAACCATGAGCGCGAGACCATCCACTTGCAATTCGATATCGAGATGGAGGAGTTACAGCGCGCCGTTACTAACGCACGTACCGCTGCGGAACGCGAAACGGCTAAATCGAACTTGCGTGACGCTGAAGATCGTCGCATGGCATCTGATAATCGCGAAAAAGCAGACGATGAAATCAAGTCCAAGTTGGGCGGTAGTCTGGATAGCCTCGAAAAGTACACGCAGAATAAAGGCAAGAGCGATGCTGAACTTGCTGACATCCTCGGAATTGACGCTGAGACGGTTTCTCAACTGCGAGGGATAGAAAACCATTACTCAAACATTTTGTCGCTCCAGATGGCTCAAAAAGCGGGTCAGCGTGGGCAGGAAGACTTGCAGCAGAAGATATCCGACCTTGAATCCTATATGGGTCGTGCGCAGCAACTCACATCCGAATACGAACAGACGCTTGAGAATATCCGGAAGAAGTACAATATATCCGAGACAGTGAACATGCACACGGCGCAACTGCCGGCTGCTGCTGCGAGGGAACGTGACCTTGCCAAGAACATCCGCGATACGCAGATGGTACGCAATTCCGAGGAAACCGGAATAGATGCTGCAGGAAGCGATACAGAGCGTCTGTTAGAGCAGATAAACGGCATCACAATCAACATGGCCGCAAAGACCACCGAGGAGATAGTCACGCTCTATCAGCAGGTCCTTGACGAACTCAATGCAAAGATCGGTGAGATGGATATGACTATTGACACCGACCGCAATGCATTGGAGACAGGACAGGAGTTAAATGAGGAAACTGGACAGATGGAGGATATCACTCCAGAACGCCGCATAGAGATAGAGAAGGAGATAAACAACCTTATAGCGGAGCGTCAGGTAATGACTCAGATGCAGGCTGATATACAAGCCAAAGCCACGGAAGCGGCTAATCAGAGCCTTACGGCACAGCAGAAGACTATGCAGTCATTTGATACGACTACCGATGCGCTCATCAATGGCTTCGACAGTCTAAACCAGTCCGCCAAGACTATATCCGCTACATTTGGTGGTGCAATGAGCAAGAAAGGCAAAAAGGCTATGCAGGCTATCGAGGGTATTTCGGATGCTGCGGGCAATGCGTTATCCGGATTAAAAACATTGATACCCGCTTTGCTGAATATGTTTACCAGCGTCGGCACCACGGGTACTGCTATCCAGACAGAGCAGGCTGCGGTATCGACAGGCACATCGACTGCTATCGAGGGTACATCGACTGCTGCGGCTACGGCTATACGTACGGTGGAAACGGCATCTGTCATTTTGGCAGTCATATCAGCGGCATTGCAGATTATTCAATCCATCATAAACGTAGTCATGCAGTTCTCGGAGGCTGCACAGATGCAAGATACAATCGACGAGGATATAGAGCGTGTGGATGCTCTCAAGCGTCAGCAAGAGGCATTGAACGAAGCGTTTAAGGACGAAGCCGGTACTGCGTACTACAAAGGTATGTCGAAAGCGGCAAAGAATTACTACAACCTCATCAAAGCCCAAGAGAAAACGGTGGCTGATTCGCGTGCTCTCTATGAACGCCAAGCAAACAAGTACGGCGAGGACAGCGATAAAGCCAAGGATGCCAAGAAGCAGTATGACGAGCAGCTTGACGCATTGAGTGAGTTCGAACAGGAGCAGAAAGAGATGTTTGACGAGATGGCTCAGGACCTCCTTACTACCGATTTGAGCTCGTTCACGGAGAATCTTGCGGATCAGTATATTGAGGGCTTTGAGAAGGGCATGGATGGCATCGACGGGGTGCTGGATGATGTGCTCAACGATATGCAGAAACAGATGATGAAGAAGGGTCTGCAAATTGCACTCGAAAATCTGTTCAAGAGCACTTGGGATAACATAAAGAAGATGACCGAGGATGGAGAACTGACCACATCGGAAATGGATGCTATCATGTCGGAGATGGATGCCAAAGCCGCTCAGTCCAAGCAGATAGCCGAGCAATACTACCAAGCCATGAGCGAACGCGGCTTGCTTGGTGACGCGGATGTAGAGACAAGTTCGGGAGGATTCAGTTCTATGACGCAGGATCAAGCGGATGTGCTCTCTGCGCGCTTCACGGCTGTACAAGCCAGCGCAGCAGATGTGGATATGTCCGTACGGGCTATGCAGGCTACATTGGAGCAATTGGGCATCAGCGACGGAATCAGGACTTCTATCTTGAACCAGATGATGAGCCAGTTCACTTTGGCTAACGAGATAGCCCTGAACCAGCTCGACGAACTGCGCAAGATTACCGATAACACATCCACTCTGGCCGATACGAACCGCCGGCTGCGTGCTATAGAGGAAAACACTAATTCATTACGAGAATGACACAGGAACGATATGAGACGATAAAGGCTGATTTCGTCAATCAGTACCGCACTCTGCTATGCGATGAGAGTATGGTGGATATCAGGGAAGCGCATGACTGGCATTCGTTTGTCGCCGTGCTACGCAAGTACATGGCGTTCAATACATACAGACCGTTCCCGGATGTGGAATGGGTGCGCAAGTGGTTTGCCAAGGACAAAGAGCCGCTGCATGACGAGAACATCTACCTCGATGAAATGTTGGTAGAAACCGCAGAGCCGGATTCTCACATCCTTTGCTACGGCATGTGTACCGGAACGGTTATCTATAAGCACCCGGGCAAGCACCATGTCTTGCTGCAGGATCAGTCGAAACTCGATATCCTTGCTTTCGGGCAGGCTGTAGTATTTGTCAAACTGAAAGGCGAAGCAAGCGCATTCGTGCTGTTCCGCAACAAAACCGCAATAGTTAAAACGAGACGCTATGAGACTAAAGATGATGTTAAATGGCGCTGACATTGCTCAGTACCACCTTACGCCGCTCGGAGGCAATCTGGAGAAGTTGATGACACCTGCTCCGGAGAAAAAAGTAATAACGAACGAGAACGACAGCATCAATGGCGTCATGATCGTCACCACGCCGGACATGGCAAGGGTGGATAAACGCGAATTGCTGTTGCAGTTCAAGTTGAATACACTCTCCATCACGGACTTACAGCGTGAGTTAGATAATCTTCGCACGGTTCTCCGCAACGGCGTAATAGACGGAGGTACGCCTACTGGTATCAATGAACTGCATGTGCCGATACTGCAAAAGACATACCGGCTCAAGTTTGTCAATTTCGATAAGTACAAGAATTTCGGTCTGGACGGCAAGGCGACCATCGTAATTAAGTTCCTTGAACCGGACCCGACACAACAGCAGATGTAATATGGTAGCACCTATCAGCCAAATAGAGGTATTCAGCAACGCCTCGGTACTCCCGAACCGTAGAATCAGTCTGGGAGTATTCCCTGTGAATAACAGTGCCCAGCGCAGCGCCACGCTACGCGGAGAGAACTTTGTCAAGATTACGTTCAACTCCGGCAAGAGTATTCCCATCCCTGCTTTCGCTTTCATTGAGTACGATGGGCAGTTATTCTTCACCAAGGAGATATACCGCCCGGAGCCGAAGGGCAATAGCCACTATGAGTACAATGTCAAGTTCGTCTCGTTCGACAATCTGTTGAGCAAGCCGAACGCCTATCGCCATGTTGTAGTAGGCTCGGGAGCAGAGCAGCATACATGGAACGAACCGGAGATAGAGATAATGGGCACGCTCCAGACTGTTACAGAGGTTGTATGTGAGTCCATCAAAGCCTCGGCGGACCGCTATGAGGGTGTCTTTGCCGATATGCTATCAAAGGTGGAGATAGTGAGCAGCGAGGTTTCAATAAATACAGAATCGAAAGCGTTCAGCTTCTCTGGCCAGAAACTTAGTCAGGTGCTCGATTCAGTAGCCAACGATTATGAGATCGACTATTGGTTTGAGCAGGTTGGCAATATGACTAACGGCATAAGCAAGATGATCCTGCATTTCCGCAAGTACGAACGGACGGACATCGACCCGCTTGTGCTTTCGGATAAAACGGCAGTCAACCGAATCAATCCGATCGATCCTGCGTCACCTCCTAATCCGCTCAAGCCGACCGTCAGCGGCGGTTTGGACGAATGCACCTTTGCCAACGAATGGAGCGGGGTAGTACAACGTATCACGCCATTTGGCTCGGAGCGCAATATCACCCGTCAGCAGGCTATCGTAGATGAGATGTTCGTCTCTTACGGCAAACGGCTACGGCTTGAATACGACCACTCTTGCACCATTGACGTGGTGACCTATCCGCACGCTTATGCGGTAAAGGACGAGGACGGCAACACTATCCCTCTGGAGGTGGACGAGAACGGTTCGGTATATGTGCCTGGCATTACGACAGGAGAGGAAACGGTGGAGAAATACGATGATATCTATCCGCGTGGTCATTTCCGTGTCACTCACGTTACGCAGCGAGGAGTAGATAAGCCTATCTATTCCGTCTATGCCATCCCCACGGAGGAACGCAACGGCCAGTATGTCGATCTGACGGATGCCGAGATAGACGCTATGCAGGCGGACCCGGACAAACGTCTTTTCCCTATCGTTATTCAGGAAGGGCAGACGCTGTCGATACATTTTGAGAGCGGCTATCTGAACGGACGGGAGTTCGAGGTGGCGAATAAGTCAGCCAAGATGGTGTGGACCGGCGACGGTTACAAGGTTGATCCGGATAACGTGAACGCTCACTGGGTAGCATGTTTTGAGATAGAACCGCAGGGTGACAATAGCGAGAGTCCGCAAGTGCCGTTCGGCAATATGGTGCCGAGGGGCAATAAAGACATCACCGGCTATGAGGGTGACATGTTCGCTATCTTCAACATGGATATGCCGCCGTTCTATAAGGAATCGGCAATGAACGAGTTGGCGCAGAGGGCGTACGATGAGATTACATCCATCCTATCTACACGCCCGGAAGTCAAGTGCCGTGGCAACGAGGAGTTTTTCTTGAACCATGATCTGTGCCTCGGTCTGCGTGTCAAGGTTACATCGGACCTCTTTGGGGAGGGTACTGAGTTTGTGTCCCGCGTGACCAACTATAGTTACCAACTATCAAGACCGAATAACGTGGACTTCCGCTTGTGCTCGTCGAGAGTGCAAGGCTCTATCAGCATACTGAAAGGCGCTATAGCCGACCATACGAGCGATATATCTGGCATACAGCAGACGGAGCGCAGTTTGTCGAGACGCGCGTTCCGGGATTCGCAGGAGATGATGGGGATGCTGCAAGCTATAGTGGCAGAAATGATGGTGGTTGGCGTAGAGCGCAATCAGTTCACATTCACTATGGGAATCGAGTGTCTTGAGGCTCAATCTTCACCCTATAGCCGCAAGTTCAGCGGTATGAAGATTACCGCAGGCGAGATACAGCACTCCCAAGAGCCGTATATCAAGGACGCTTGGGGCGGCCACTATACCGTGGACGCAATAACGCTGACAGCCGATAAGAATAACAACTCCATCGGCACAAACGCAACAGAAACAATCAGAAACACTCCGTATTATCTGTATGCGGTCATAGACGGAGCTACAGGCAAGGCGAATATGGAGTTGTTGGCAACGAAGAAAGAGGACGAGACCGACGAGGCTTACTTGCTGCTTGGTATTCTGTCCTCGGAGTTCGTGGATGGCGGCACCTCTCTCCGTGTGTTCAACCGGAGCAACGGCTTCACACAGATCGCAGGAGGAACGATTACGACGGAGCAGCTGCAGGACCCGACACGGCAGCTGATTATCGACATGAGTTCCAATCCTCCTCGCATCATCGCCAAGCGCGGGGCGCAGATTATCGGCAATATCACGTTTATCAGTTCGGAGGGCGCAGAGACTAATCTGGCGACCAAGATGAATAACGTGGACGAGGAATTAGCGAAAGAGATAGGCGGAGAGAACCTGTATAGTGGTGTTGATCCGCTGCGTATAACCAAGGAAAGCGGTAGTATAGGCGTTTCGTTGGAAGATGTGAAGAAGTATGTAGTCTCTGTTCAGAGTGTATCAGGAACGGCTACTGATGGCAGAGTACGTATCTATGAGCAGACAGTGGACGGAGAGGGTATAGTGACGCACACACTCATCGGTACTATCGAAGTAGCCGATTCTGGAATGTCCTACACCGTAGTAGAAGGTCACGGCGGCGAACTGGAGTTGCGCTGCTCGGCGAATATGACAGGTAAATACTATGACCTATCCGGCATAATGGTACAGCAGGGAGAGAAACCGACTACGTATCAGCCGACATACAAGTACCTCGCAGAATCGTTTGAGCATGACGCATCAAAGCAAGTAACAGACATTAACGGAGGATTGCTCGCTACATCGCTTATCAAGTTGAGGAACTTGCAAGGTATAGTCATGGCAGGTATCAGCGGACTGAACGATGGTATAGTGCTGTGGGGAGGAGGTTCGTATGCAGACGCTCTATCTGATGCGGCGGGCACTACGGACATTCTTCCTGTTTTGCTTACTACCGATCCCTATGGAATAGGCACGAAACTCGGCATCTTCAAGATAAAGAAGGATGCGAACCACTACCACTATTTGCAGGTTGATGATAATGGTGTTCCGTCTATTCAGTTATTCAAAGACAGAACGGCATCGTCTGTCATATCGGAATTGTCGCCTACTACACCATTCCCTGCAGGGAGTGCGCAGACAACGAACACGGTGAAGATAATAGGAAAGTTTTACGAGAAATACCAGTATCAAGGCAGGCAATGGTACTACGAACATTATGTGAACGGTTCACTTGTGGAGGTGACACAAAGTGATTGGTCACGTTCTACGACTGAAACAAAGGTACTCTTGAATGAGAATATGACGCTTGAGGCTTCGAGTTACAAGTTCCTTTCTAAAGTTAATTTCGGTGCTTCGCTTGGTGCGCACCAGCAGAGTACTCCATCATCCGGAACGTATAGTGGCACTGCGGAATCTTCTGTTACTGTCAGACTGACTATTACGAATGTATATACGAACGAGGTTGTAGGTACTCACACTTTCATTGGAGAGCCTGATACAAGCCGACCCTATTCGTATGACATAGATATAGACAAAGTATTTGCTATCCAGAGCCGTGGAACGTATAACATTAAACTTGATGCGGTAGTAGAAGCGAAATGTACGGCTCCGGGTAGTTATAATACTCCAGAAACTGATATAGAAGTGTATGGTCAAGCGCAAGGGTTTGTGACCTTTCAAGAAGGTTCGCTGACCAACCTTTCGTCTCGTACTGTGCTCTGTAAGGATGGATTTGTGTACCTGTGCGGAGGATATAACTTTACGTTGCGGCAGGACATTAACAGCCTTGATGTCCGCATGGTCGGACTACCAGATACTAGGCCGAGTACAGCAGGCAGGCTATATACGCAGACTATGACGATAAATGGCTCGTCGCAAAAGGTAATCTGTATCAGTTAGCCAAGATGAAGGCTCCAGAACTATTTGCGCTATAGAACGTGAGTGTATCGGTAAAGTAGTACTTATCGTGGTTCATATCGAAGAAAGTCAGCGTAGCATTCGGGTACTCGATAACGTAGGCACAAGGATAGGTTTCGTTCATCTGCGTATAGTCAGCCACGATGGAGTTGTACCAGATAGCACTATCGCCGGAGTTGAACCAGACAACCTCATAGAAGTAGTCGTTGCCGTTGACCTTTTCTGCCGAGCGGTCACGGACATACCGTTTGCCGACTGGCGACCAAGTGGCTGGATCGGAGGGTTGATGTTGAGAGGTGGGGGTGTCTCCACCTTTCTTTGTATCGTCAGGTTCGTTCTGATTGCAGGCAACGAGGCCCAGAGCCGCAGCCATGATGAAGATGATCCGTTTCATAGAGATTCTTGGATTTTATGGTATTGTTTTAGTAATCGGTTGTATTCGTCGTTGCGCCCGGACTCCCACGCTGCCTGCACCTTGATCCATAGTTTCTGCGCATCGGCTTCATGTTGTTTGTGCTGCCGTGTCAGTAGGATCAGACGCTCTATCTGCTGCGGCGTGAAGACCACGGCATCGGGATTGTCCTTTGCCCGTCCTTGGTCTATGCGTTTGCGTACGGTAGCCGCAGCCTTGGCAAAATAATCTTTGTTGCCGCATCCACGGCTGCTGAACTCAAAGTCCGGGCGCATCACCATCAAGCATAGTTGCAATGCCTGGTAATAGTAATCCATCTCCCGAAGGTCTTTGAGCAGCCTTTCGTGACAGTATCCGGTATCATGTCCGAGGAGTATAGCCGCCTTGGCGTGGTCGGCAGAGCGTTGCACGTTTGCCCATTCTTCACTCCGCATCTTGAAATAAGCATCCATGAGCATGACATGTACCCCGGCATCGTCCGGATGGTGCTGCAGGTGATTTTCTCCGCGACGGATAACCTCGCTATAGTTGCCCGTCTGGAGGAGATTGCCCAATTCGATAGAGGTGGTTGAGTTCATGCCGTATGTCAGTTATTATGCGTTTCCGAGTGCAAAGTTACTACTATTTGGCGAAAAAAACAAGAAAAATGAAAGAAAAATCGCAAAAGTGTTTGATATTCAAACAAAATTTTGTATCTTTGCAGCAAAATTTGAAAAGCAATGCAAGAATTATTCCACATCTCAGCCAGATCGATAGCAATTTTCCTTGCTGTCTTGGCGTTCTATTATCTCTGCATCGCAGGCTTTATGTTATGCGATTGCATAGTAGCAGTCCACAGGGCAAAGACAGACGGCACGTACCGCAGCAGCCGTAAGTTCCGACGCACGTTTGACAAAGCAGTCATGTACTACATTCCTACATTCATGTTCACGCTGGTGGACTTCATGATTGTCTTTGCGGTAGCATTTCTTGAGATACCTTGGTTTCCTCACTTTCCATTCGTTACTCTGTTTGCAGTTGCGGCGATTGGTTACATCGAGATCAAGTCTGTGCATGAGAAACGCGATGCCAAGGAGCGCGCCAAAATTGAGGAAGCAGTAGAGGTGTTGGTTAAGCTTTCAAAGGACAAAGACGCAGCGTCTCTGGTTGACACCATCATGACGGTTGGGAAGACTATTCAGGCAGAAAAAGAACGCAATGCGCAGCAAGAAAATCAGTAATTCTATATAACGCCGTCCGGCACTATGCTTGGGCGGTGTTTGAATATCAAGCAGAAATATGGTAATCATTCAGTTTAAGAAAGGTATCAAGGCGCTCATCGAGGTAGAGAAAGCCGATCTGCCGCCTATCGGAGCGAACGAATCGTATCAGTGCGCTATCTACAGCCAGACCCTGAATAAGCGTTTCGTTGCGTCGGGTCCCACGGAGGATGCGGAAGGCAAGTTGGTATTCGTCTGGCCGCACGGTGTAAAAACGGATGAACACGGGAAGAATATCCCCGATCCGGAAGTGACTAACGGAACAGCGTCCATGCCGTTGGGCAGATACCAGTTGGAGTTGTATGCGACCGATAAGTCGTTTATGACGGACGGTAATCAGTTGGTAGAGGTGATCGATGTGAACATCCTTTCGTCCAACAGCGAAGACGCAAACGAAGGAACGAACGCTTAATCACTCACGGCTATGGAGATAAAAGTAATCAGTAAGTCCATTGGCATCCGTATGCGGTGCGATAACCAGACCGTCACGACGAGCGTGACGGCTTATGGCATACGTGTTCAGAGCGGTGTCGATTGGAAGAAGATACGCGAGCTTGTAGCCGAGGGTGTGGAGTGGGGTAAGATAACAGGCGACATAGAGAACCAGACCGACCTCAAGGAACAGTTGGACGAGTTACGGGCACTTGCTTATGCAGGGCTATAAATTATTACGACTATGAGATACAGAGTAAAAGATTACAGGGTACAGGCAGGTGAGAATATCGTGTGGCTGTACTTCACCGCCCCGGAAGGCGTGACACTCACTTCCGATCCGGACAACGAGATAGAGGGATATATCCAACAAGCCGTCCGTCTGGTAGTGGACGAGAGCGCAGACATCGTGTTCTGCTCGTCCATGCAGAAACGTAAGTACATCCAATGGGCAAAAGCCAATGTCAATACCCGCGAGGTACGGCTGGCGTTCGACATCCCTTCCGGCAAGACAGTTGGAGAGAGCGACCAGTTCACGATTGAGATGGACTGGGGAGACGAGCCGACGGGATTGAGCGGAGGTGGAGGTGAATTAGAACCTGCTACCGATGCAGAGTATGCCTCTTTCAAGTCTCACATGGCAACTGAAATATCAAATATATTAACACCTATAACAGAAGAATAATATGGCAGAAACCTACAATGGAAACCATGTGGCTACGCTTGACATGGTGGAGGACTTGGTGCTTATGGCAATCTCCTCCGTAAAGTCTTGGACTACGGAAAATGTAGATAAGACTGAAATAATGAAGCATATCAAGGCTCAACTTGACAAAGCGAACAGGACAGTTATAGGCACTACTGCGGCGGAGAAATGCCAGTACCTTATAAATTGCATCGACGCTATTACAGGTGCATTGCGAAGCGCAGGGGCGATTATCCCGGATGAAACTCCACTTGCTGAATACGCAACGCTCGTGCGGCAAATATCTGCAAGCGGTTATGAGGTATGTATTCTCGGAAAGTCCGGCACTCATTACGCCGCAGACGAGTGGCTTGAGTATGAGCGCGTACACGGTACAACTCCGGAGACAGGCGCTGTGGTCGCCGTTATCACTCCTTTCCACTCATTTGTTATTGCTCCTGCAGGACAAGAAGGTTATAAAAACCTACAATGGGGAAATACAACCGATAACGTGACTGGCTTATACGGACAGCAAACGGGTTCGTTCATCAATGTTTTGCAAAACTCGCTTAACTTCCATTCGCTTGAGAACACGTACCGTATGCTTTTATGGTATGACCCGGAGGTGTTGCCGCATTGCGATTATGACCCAAGCGACCCGGACAAAGATTATGGCTCATATGCCTGCATCCGTTTCGCTAATCATGCAGAAATGGAAAAAAGCTGTCAGCACCTTATGTATGACCAGCAGGTCTATATCGTGACGGAGGACACGGACGGAACGGCGAATGTATGCTACTATTGGGCAGGCAATCAATATACCAAGCGTTTTGTTGTGCCTCGCGTAGCTAATAACATAACAGGCTCTCCGGCAGCAAAGCATGCTTGGACGCACGTTGCTTATGATGGTGATCCACGCCAATGGACGCTACCGACGACTAACCACCTGCTGATGATGTACGTGTACTATACGCCTATCAACACGTGCCTTTCGGTATTAGACCGCAGCACTCTTCCGACGGGCTACTCGTGGAGTTGTCAGCAGAACAATGCCAACAACGCGTACTATGTGTCGATTCCGTCAGCGAACGTGAGCAACTACAACGGCAAGGGCACCACATGCGCAGTTGTGCCAGTCGCCGCATTATAATAGCCGCAAGGCTCAATCGTGCGGCAGCACGGATATGGTTTAATCAAAAAAAATAATGACAATATGAAAATAGAGGTAGAAAAATCTCCCAAAGAGAGCCTTCTGTACGACAAATATCCTTACGACACTGTAATATACTCGTACCCTTACGAAGATTGTAAGAGTGTCTATGAGTATGCGCTGGTGTACCGAGGGTATATTATAGCGTTCGGCGATGAAGACGGAAGAATCGGAGGTATCACAACGTCATACGAAAGCGGACATCTATACGAAACGCTTTGCTGGGCTAAACATAGAAGGCCGGAGTTCTATGAAGAGTTGAAAAATTATGAGATCGCTCCGAAAGATTTTTCCATCGACAATGCCGAATTGGAAAAGCAAATAGAAGAAGCAAAGCGTAATAAGGAAATGCGGCAAAACGAGTATCGGAAAGATATGCTGATACGTGGTTTGGAAATCGCCAAATTTGCCCTTGAAAGGGAGCTTGAAAAAATTAAAAAAGAACATCCATAAATCGCTCTCATGCAATACAGTAACAAGTCAGCATTAAAAACGCCCATCATCAACAGGGTAGTTTATCTCAATAAGCAGTTAGCCTACTACGGTAGGCTTTTGCCGCATGGCCGCAACCGAAAGAATGCCGCCGGAGAGGAGCAGATGACGGTTGACATCCGCAGATGCTATTTCTATCCGCTGCTTGAAAAGGCAGGCGTTCTATTTACGTATGCCATGCGCCAACTGAAAGGGAAAGACTATCTAAAGCGTTCTATCGAACTGATAGAAGAAATACAAGCGCAATGCTATCTTATCATGGAATTGCGCGGATGGAGCGAAAAGGTATGTGCTGAATTAGATATGATTTGTGATGACATCGCCAATCAACTATATGCTATTGCAGCCACCAAGAGCCAGAATCATTAAGTCCAAGGACGAGAAATGAGCGTGCGATAATCTATATAATGGAGACTCCACTTGATAACCAAGTTACACCTACAGCGAGTCTTGACGACCACAGCACTCTTCCGACGGGCAACTCGTGGAGTTGTCAGCAGAACAATGCCAACAACGCGTACTATGTGACGATTCCGTCAGCGAACGTGAACAACAACAACAAGAACAACACATACGCAGTTGTGCCAGTCGCCGAATCAGATAGGTTATTGGACTTGTTATTTGAAGCAGAGAGCGATTGTTGGAGGAATAAGAAAAGGCGTTTCGACGCCGCGAGGTTTCATTACAACCTCAAAGAGGTCTTTGATTTAGAGGATAAAATTCGGAATCACATCTACGTTCCCGGCACAAGTGTTTGCTTTGTGCTCAACTATCCGAGATACAGAGAGGTATTTGCAGCAAAATATCGTGACCGCGTAGGTCATCACCTTGTCGCTCCATTCATTCTTTCTGTATCAGAGAAGGTACATGAGCACAATGGCAATATCAGCCACGGAAACAGGTGCAATCATTCCGCACAGACAGCAGCAGAGAAAATACAAAAGAACCTGCGTGAATACCCAGACGGAGTAGTCGCTACGATGGACGTAAGTGGATTCTTTATGAATATCGTGCGCAGCATGGCTTATGATGTGTTCGTTGATTTCAGCAAGAAGTTCGTGCCAACCGGGTACTCGGACGATGAAGTAACGGAACTGCTGCGACTGCTGTATATATTCATCATGCACGACCCAACGAGTGATTGCTTGCGTCATAGTCCTATTTCTGCATGGAATAATGTAGCAAAGAATAAATCGCTGTTTGGGAATGATGGCAAGGGTTTGCCGATAGGTAATTTCTACTCGCAGTTGATTGCAAACCTTGTGCTTGCGGTATGGGGGATGGCGATACTTGCGCTTGGTCTCGATTGTAAGATTACGCAGTTCGTGGACGATATGTGCATTGTTGCCGCGAATGCCGACATCATACGTAAAGTAAGAGAGGAATCAGAGCGCGTATTGAGTTCGCTCGGTCTGACGCTACATCCGACAAAGTTCTATATTCAGCCAGTCCGTCACGGGGTACAGTTCTGCGGGCGTGTGATATACGCCGACAGGATGTACATCGGAAATAGAACAGTCAGAGCCTGCAAGAATAGCATACGCCTTGCGATAGAGCATTGTTCATTGGAGAACGCCTACAAGTTACAATGCAGTTTCAACTCCTATGTGGGTTTCATGTGTCATTGTAGGTCTTATAATATACAGAAGATGCTTATGCAAATGGTGCTCGATAGCGACTACAAAAAATGGCTCTATTTCGAGGATCGGAAGGGGAAAATTGTCTGTGAGGTAAAGAATGAGTACAAGCCGAAGAATATCCGAATCAAAGAATTACACGAAATAAGAGAATATCAAAAATTATATGAATATGAATACAGTAGTAAATCAAAATGTAGTACCGAGCAACGCGCCGCGTAAGGCTGCAATGCCACAAGGTGTATTATTCCGTTTCGGTTTTGAGCCGATACCGGGTAGTGGATTAAGCAAAGTAGGAGAGGTGTTATTCCCTACCGTCCCACCTGTAGAAACTCTCAAAGGGCTTCAACAGGAGTACTGCCGTGTGCATAACATTGACGATCCGTTTAATCCGGCTGATTACGGCTATGGAGATACAGCCGAGTAAAGTAATCTACCATTCTCCAGAACTAATCGTGTACACGGATAACGGAAAGTTGGTGGCAGAATTTAGGAATGAAAACATAAAAGCAGAGACATTATGAAAGATAGTCTGATAGGAATAATGATTCGCTACGGAATTGGCTTGACATTGATAGCATCGCTCATCTATGTACTATTTGCGTTTGCCGGGTGCGCATCTACGAAGCACATTGAGCAGGTGAATGTCAGGGATAGTGTGGTATATAACTACCGCGATAGTATCATTTGGCGCTACCGCGATAGTGTAAACATCATAACGCACCATGTCACGGTCCGGGACAGCTCTGGCACGCTCATCCAATTTGGGCAAGGCGGTGGTACGTACAACGCAAAGACTGGAGAGGCTACAAACGTGGCAGGTGTGCGGCAGACAGATACGCACCATGAGCAGCGCGATAGTACCGCTTATTACCGCAATCTGTGCGATGCGGCAAAGAAAACATGCTATGAACTGCAAGCAGAGGCGTCAGAATATAAATCCGAACTCACGAAAGAGCGACAGCGTCCCAAACGCACCGGCTATGATAGGTTCTGCAGCTGGTGGTTTTGGATCACAGCTATCCTTCTGCTGATTAAGGTAGCCGCATGGGCAATGGAGAAGTTTCCGGCTACGGCTCCGTATATATATACTATTAGAAAATTCATTCCATTTTTGTGATTCATTATGAACGAAGCACTAAAGTCATTCAAAAAGTATTTTGACCTGCGCGAAGTAGTTCGTCAGGCAGTTTATGTACGCTACGGTCAGCAAGCATGGCAGTTTTTCGACCCGAGACTATTGGCGGTTGTTGTGTGGGTACGTGAGGGCACAGGCTGGAGTCTCGTTTGCAATAACTGGACCAAAGGAGGCAAGTTTGACGAACGAGGATTCCGCGACAACCTCTCACCTCTTGTGTTAACAAAGACGCTAAAGGGCATTCTTTATGCGTCTGCACATGAGCGTGGTATGGCTATTGACCTTAGTAGCCCGGATGCTACGGCCGAGCAAATACGCCAGTGGATTAGAGATAACATTGATGAGTGCCCGTTTCCGATTCGTCTGGAGAAGAGAGAGAGCGCGCCTACGTGGTGCCACATAGATGTATGCAATATGAGTGATAAGAAACTTGTTGAATTTGCGGTATGAACATAATCAGAGACAGTAACGAGGAGAGTATTGAGTTGTATTGCCAAGATACAAAAGCGACATTTAGAATCTCCATCCTGAATAAATGCCGCAATGCTGCTTTCCTATCATGCTTGGCGGTAAATGAGAATGACCGCAAGAATGGCTTGGGAACAAAAGCCCTACGCGACGCGGAGGATATCGCGCACGAGAACGGATGCAATGTGATAAGTCTGCAGGTTAAATCTAACTCATGGATGGAATGGTGGTACGAAAAATACGGCTATATTCAGGTCGGTGATGGTTATTATGAGAATATGACGCTAATGAGCAAGCGTCTCTAAGCAAAATCAAATATGAGTAAGAAATCAATCATAAAGAAAGCAAAGGAAATGCACCGTATCTCCGTACCAATCTACAGAGATACGATGAACCTGTTTTTTGGAACACTTGATGAAGCAATCGACGCAGCCGTGAACGACGGCGTCAATCGTGATGCAGCGGAGTATGCTTTCGCCAAGAAGAAGTTTGTTAACGGACGCTTCCGATTCATTCCCGACTATTGCTATTGGGTGATCATGCTGCCGGAGGTGCCGGAGAGCATCGCGCAGTTCGGAACGATGGTGCATGAACTGGAGCACTTTGTGTTTTTCTTTCTGAAAGAGCGTGGGATGGACCATGTGGCCGAAAGCGATGAGGCATACGCATACCTGTTCGAATACATGTACTGCGAATCGATGCGCATCATCAACGAACTGAAGGAGAAAGAAAATGGCGAACGAGGGTAGGCATTGCTCGGAATGTAATTGGTGGTGTATTGGTTTCGATAATACGTGCATCAAGCGCGTCCTGTTTCTCGGCGACTACTCAAATATACCGCCGGACACCCCGGCATGTGAAGAATGGTTTGATCCGGAAGAAGTATGATTAGTGTAGAAAAAGCAACTTCCATCTATGCCAAGTTGTGTGCCGGTGAGCGCATCACGGCTACGGAGAAAGAAGAATTGGACGAATATGCAGCAAGGTTCCAAAATAAGAATGTCGGCAGCTGATTTCCGTGCTATGCAGCAGTGTACGCAGACAGTAGCGCCAACACATACCAAGGAAAAGGAGCACAGAGGGCACCCGGAGTCTTCGCTCCAGATTGCCTGCGTTAAGTGGTTTCGCTTGCAATACCCTTGGCCGCGTTATTTGATTGCATCCGCTCCGAACGGCGGTTTCCGCAATCCGATAGAAGCGGAGATACTGAAAGCAGAGGGCGTTTGGTCCGGAATGCCAGACCTCTACATCCCAATGCCGAGGAAAGGTTTCGCGGCACTCTATATCGAAATGAAAGCAGGAAAAGCCGGGCGCGTGAGTCAAGCACAAAAGGAAACGATGGAGTTCCTTACGCAGAACGGCGCCAAGTGTATCGTCTGCAGGGACATAGAGACATTCGTTAAGGAAGTGAATGATTATTTAAGATAATGCTTTTGCCAATCTCGCTGTGAAGCGATGTGTTTCTGTCATGGTTTTTAATGGTTTAATGGTGGGTAGCCGGTCGTTGCGAAACGCTCGGCTATTTTCGTGCTCCGTGTTCCGAAATAGGGCTTTTCTGTTCCATGAATGGCGTTTTTTGTTCCATGAATGGCGTTTTCCGTTCCGGATAGACATCTTTCCTGTCTCACACGCACGTACGTAAATAATAAGGAATAATCAATCTATCCAAATGCGAAAATAAGCGGATATTCTTACCAACTCCACACATCGGTTTCAAATATGCGATTCTCAGCGAGTTAAATGCACAAAAAAACGGACTACCTTGTGAAATAGTTCGTTTTTTCGTTCGTTAGGCTTGTAACTCATTGATTTTCAAGCCTTGTGTAGTGCTACCCGGACTCGAACCGGGGTTTACGGCGTGAGAGGCCGTTGTCCTAGGCCACTAGACGATAGCACCCAGAGCGGTCTCCCGTTAAACGGGAGAAGCGGCTTCTGCCCAAAAGGGCTTCCAACTCGCTTTTGGCCTCCGCCTAAGAGAGTCAAAAAATGTCACTCCTGACGAAAGCGGGTGCAAAAGTACTGCTTTTTTTTGATATGACCAAATTTTTTACAAAAA
>JAEDNI010000025.1 GCA_016302585.1 Paludibacteraceae bacterium
TTTGTCTTCTAACAAAAATAGCAGCCGTTGAGCTGCTATTTTGTCGAGAAGACTATCCGAATATCGAACGATTTTTTTAGAGATTTAGCGAAAATCGGGGCGTTTTTGGAAGAGTTTCCAACAATTTTAGGTAAATAATTTGTCCTAGTTTATATAGGGGGGTGCGGCGGCTGTTTTGTAGATAGCCACAGCCCTCCCTCCCCGTATTTTCTAGGCTTGCGCGCATGTTTCCTTCCCGCCGTTTTGCATTTTGAAGTAGGCATAATAGCGCATACCTCTTACCAAACAAATAATTTTTTCCGGCTAAAAAATCTGCGAAAAAAGTTACTATACTTGTTACTTTTTCTATTCTTGTTGTATTTATTAGTAAGGAGCAGGCAAAAAACGCCTGAGATAGATATGAACAATCAACAATACAAACGACAATGGCGCGAATTAGATGACGTCACCCGCGAGCGTATAAGCCGCAGCACACAAGGAAAGCCTAAAAGCGAACTTCACAAACAGAGGATTAGACAGGCCATGAAGGACTATTGGCAACAAGTCCAGCACCGCCCACAATCGGGAATAACGATGGATGATTTGATAGGGGCAGAGTAATACCACTTATCAAGGTGAAGAAATCGGTTGTTTTACCCCTACTGTAATAATAACTTAAATCAAAACTAACTATGAAAAATGTTAACATTCGACAAACTAAAAATTGTTGTTTCTGCATCAGATTGCATAGACAATATCAACCTAAACAAGTTCAGTACCATTAGCAAGAATGGTGTAGTAACTGAATACAAGTACCAGCAAGTATCACCTTATCAGTTATACATTGAGAAAGATGTTACAGACAATGAAGTTATTATAGAGTTCACTGGGAAAATACTAGGTGCACGCTATTCCGAACTAATCAATCAGACTAACATTCGCCAATGCTTACAGAATCTCAACGCCTTAGAACTATGTAACCTTGACATTGATACGATACTTAATGAAGGTAAGGTAGTTAAGGCAGACGTTACCATTGATACGGAATATCCGGACATAACGAGTTTGACAAAGGAATTGCAATCTTGCATCAAGAACAACGAACGCTATACCGCCGTAAACAAGCGCGGGAATTTTATTGTAGAGAAAAACGTGAAGACGAAAAATCGCAAGTTGCGACTTACCATCTATGATAAGGAACAAGAGATGTCTCTACAGGATAACCAACGATGGTTGCAAACCCTAGATGAGGCTGAGGCTAAAACCTTCAACGACTATTTCAAGAATAAGATACGCTTCGAGTTGAACCTTAACTCTGTAAAGGCTATCAAAGACTGGTTGTGCATATCTGACAACTCACTATCATCAGTACTCAGTGCTGAGGCTAATCCTATAATGACATTCTTAGATTCGATATTAGTAGATAACGCCGAAGCTCACATTGTGCATTCATTACGTGACGCGGAGAGAATGGCACTAATGAAAGCAAATGACTTTGATATGAAGGCAATAGAGAATGTGGTTAAACTACATAAGGCGCAAAGTACGAAGTTATCTGATATGATGAAACCGTACAGAGAATTGTATAAGGCACTTAACGAGAACGAGGCGACAGGCATTAAGGAACGATTGAAGGACATGCTACTAGAGATTTTTCTAATAGGCTTCTTTGTATCATTCTAATTCTGTTACCTTTTAATCTTTCGCTGCGGCTTATTAACCCATGCTAAATGTATTAAATCAATCAAAAAAGTTATTTTGCACCCTCAAAATTTGCTCACGTCAAAAAAAAGTAGTACCTTTGCACTCGCATTCGGATAATGCAGCGGCAAATGCCAATTACATTGAAGGATGCACGACATAGAAGGCGTTTATTGACGCTTGTTTTTGGCAAACGAAATCTAGCAAGTTTTGAAAGCCCCAAAGCAAGAGAGTGCAGTAAACGTTCATGGATATGTATATCTCTACACCTAATGGTGTGCGTATTACATATCAGCGTGGACGTTATTGTTTATTCTTGGCTAAGGGCTTTGCTAGAGCCTCGTTTGGAGAATAGGCACATATAACATTCACGCTTTTCTTGCCAACGGAGTAAACTGAAAAGCCATAAGTGAGTAGGTGCTTATCAACGGAGTTTCGAAAAGCCGTAAAGTGAGTAGAATAAATTATGCTAAAAAAAGTTTTGGTATTTTTCTATGCATCTTGTATTTTGATTGTAGTAGGATGCTCATCTCAAAAAAGAAGAAACGTTGATTTTCCGCTTCCTCAGGGCTTTGTCGAATTTATCACTATTTATTCTTCTGAATACTCTTTGAATTACAATCCTAATGTTGAGTATAATCCCGAAAACACATATGGTGATGAATATTTTATTAAGAAGTGTACAGCGATTACTAAAAAGTCTAATGATGAGAAAGAAGAAACAGTCACGATACTTAATGAGCAAGGTGATACACTATTAATATACACATCTCTAACCAATGGTTATGAATATACATATATCACTACATACGCAAAATTATACGAAGGATACAGTGCCTTAAAATCCAATCCTAAGATATTAGAATTTGCAGGGAACGCTGCAATTAATGTGGTAGAAATGGACGTTTTAGAAGGTACACGCAAAATATATAAGTTAACATCTGAAGGAGAATCCTATCTTCTTTGCGAACAATATTCTATGCAGATTCCCAACTACGACCCGATGTTGACAAGAGGAGCGGTAAGTGTAAACGCTTATTTTAGAGAGTATTACCCTAATGGTAATGTTAGAAAATACATTGATAATGAAGGAAGAGTGACAAGATTTACTGAAGATGGTGATATTATACAAGGAAGAAAAAGAGGAGGCAATATGTATGGCTCAACTTCCTTTCGCCACGAGAGCGATGTTCATGACTATTTACGCAGTCATAATTTTATTAATCAATCGGGTGACATCAGCATAACTGAAGGTTCCGGCATGGCATTAACAGCGAATGGGAGAATATTAACAGCGGCTATTAATATTCGTGAATTTAACTCGCACCAAGCATATTTTACAGCATATTCACCAATTAGTGGGGTAACATTTCGCTTCACTTTGGATTCAAGTGATGGAACGCTTTATTGCCAAAATGAAGGAGTTACGTATTATGCGCGATAATAATAAAGAGTAACACAAAGTAGGAATTATATAAAATAAGGGGGATATTTTGCTCCCTTATTTTTTTCTTCATGCAGGTTTACTAGCCGATATTGCCGCATTTAGTTCTTCCTCGGAACAGAAATGCGTGATAGTTCCATTCACAGAGATGTAACCATCAATTCCCGTTTGTTTTTTCTTCTTCTCTTCAAACAGACTAGCAACGGACACACCTAATGCGTCTGCTATTTTTTGTATAGTGTCTAATTGCGGGTTTCCCTTCAATGCATTTGTTAATGAAGGGGCTGATATTCCAGCCGCCTTTGCAAGTTCAGCACGTGTTTTGTATTTCCCGCGCCAACTATACAACAGAGATTGTACATTCTCTTCAAACCGTAATGATGCTGCGGATCTTACGGTGTTTTTTTCTTTTGTTTTTGGCATATTCGTAAATTTTGCTGCAAAGGTAGTTATAAATTATGGTATAATCAAATAAAATTGCAAAAAAAATACAAAAAAACATAATTTTTTTGCTCGAAAGCTTGCGTATATCAAAAAAAAGCTGTACCTTAGCTTCGTATTTGATTAGAATATAAAATAATTAAAATTATGATATACAATAACTAAAAAAGATTAGAGGTTATGAAACAGCGAATTTGCATCTACGCTAGAGTTAGCACACAAGGACAGGACTATCAACGTCAATTATCCGAGTTACGAGAATATGCAGAACGGATGAACTATGAAGTAGTACGTGAGTTTAGTGAAAAGATTAGCGGTGCGAAAACCATTGCAGAGCGTCAGGCATTAACTGACTTGTTGGATTTCGCTGCGACAAATCATATCGACAAGGTACTAGTTTACGAGTGCAGTAGGATCAGCAGACGTGCAATAGATTTTCTGCAAGTGATAGAGCAACTGACGCAAATGAAAGTTAGTGTGTATATTTTACAAAACGGATTAGAGACATTGATGGCTGATGGATCAGTGAATCCTATTGCGCAATTGGTACTCGGAATTATTGGGCAGTTCAACTCGATGGAACGTAGTTTGATTAGGAGCCGGATGTCAAGTGGGTACAAGGTATATCGGGCTAATGGAGGTAAAGTGGGGCGCAAAGAGGGGTTCAGAAAAAGCGAAGAGGCTATGCGCGCGCAATATATTAAGGAGATGTCTTTATTACGTAAAGGAATATCCTTGCGCAACGTGCAATCAATAACGGGAACTAGTGTAAATACGCTAAGAAAATTGCGGGAAATACTGTGATTTTTTTGGTTGTTTGAAATTTCTGCCGTATATTTGCCTCGGAATACAAAACGAGGCAAGTACGCAGATATGCTACATAGAGAACAATATGAGAACGACATATTAGCATTAGGGATTGAGAACCCAGAAGAGAGAACTGAAATCGTTCAGTCCCTGTACAACCTCGTATTACTAACAATAAAGAGTATAGCAAATGAAAAAGAGCAAGATTAAAGCCAAAATGGTAACTCCTTATGAAGAGTTGCAATTCAAAGTAGCATACGCTTGGACGCGTGTAAGTTCAGAGGGACAAAAATCGCGAGGTTCGTCTCTTGCATCGCAAGAAGAGGACATTGCTGAATACGCGAAGAAGAATAATATCACTATCAAAAAGTGGTATGGGAAAGACGTAGAAACAGGTACGAAAGAAGAGCGTAAGTGTTTTAATACTATGATAGAAAACGCGCGTAAGGATAAGCAAGTCAATGTAATATTGTGTTTTGACTCTAAGCGATTTGGACGTTTAGGAGGAGGTACAATCAAACTGAAAGACGATTTACTTGAAGATGGTATATATGTAATATATACCTCGGAGACAAATTATAATAGGGAAGATGCAGGAGGTTATTATGCCGATGGTATAAGGGACTTAGGAGGTAAGGTTGACGCGAAATATCGGTACAAGATATGTGCCGATGGCATAGTTCGTATGCTAAGGAGAGGAGAGTGGTGTTTCCATGTTCCCTTGGGCTACACTCGCGTAAGAAGAGAGGAACATGGCGAAGTGAAGCACCATGTAATCGAAATCAATGAGACGGGCAAGATACTCCGTAATGCGTGGATTTGGCGCGCGCAAGGTGAACGGGTGATAGACATTGTACATAAACTCAATAGCCTCGGCGTTAGGTTAAGCAATGGTAAACCAATTGACGAAAAGAACCTTAGTAGGATAATACGCAACATCTTCTATACAGGGTGGATTGAGCATGAACTGATTGAGACAGAGAACCATCGAATAAAGGGTAATTACCCTGCTCTTATTGATGAGGTTACATTCAACCTTGCTAACGGCTTATCACATGCAGGGTATGTACAGAAGGAAGAGACAACGCCTTTTCCTTTGAAACGTCACATCTATTGCGATTGCTGCGGCGGTGCGCTTACGGGCTATACGCGAGCACGAAAGAAACACACGCATTTTTACTATAAATGCAACACACACGGTTGCAAGTGTAATTGCAATGCCAATGATATGCACGCTTCGTATCTAGACTTGTTGTCAAATTACACTGTAAAAGAGGAACTGCGTCCCATTATTCAAAAGATGCTCCAAAACGAGATTGCAAACTATATGGGTGACGGTCACACGACACTAAAAACATTGCATAGTCGTTGGACGGAGGTAAACAACAAAATACAGGATGTGGAATATAAGTATGCGTTGAGCGAGATACCAAAATCGGCATACGATGTAGCAAAAAAACGCCTATATGAAGAACTAAGTGAGATAACTCATCATATAGAAGAACTCGAAATGCAATTATCGAACACTTTCCCATCTATAGAAAAAATGGTGCTAATGTGCTGTAAATTAAGCGATTTATGGAAAAAGTCGAACTTTAAAGAGCGGCAACAATTGCAAAATCTAGTCTTTCCGAATGGGGTAAGGTATAGCCGACTTTTAGCAAATTATCGAACACCTGATGTAAATAAGGTATTCTCGTTAATACACAATATATCAGATATTTACGAAAATGAGCAAACAAAAAGCGACTTAGATTTGCCATCTAAATCGCTTCTTGTCGAGAAGACGTGACTCGAACACGCGACCCCTACGTCCCGAACGTAGTGCGCTACCAACTGCGCCACTTCTCGAAAGCGGGTGCAAAAGTACTGCTTTTTTTTGAAATGTGCAAATTTTTCGCGATTATTTTACACTTTTTTTGCGAAAAGTGAACTTTCCTGGCTTATTCGGCTCCGACTTCGCCATTATTTCACGCACTTCGGCCTCCGTTATCGTTTCCGGATTCACACCCTTCGGCATCTGGTAATTACCCTCTGCGGTATGGATATAGGCTCCGTATCTACCCTTCCTTACCTGGATGGTACCCCATTGTTGAATCGGTTGTTGTTCCTCCTCTTTCTTCTCTATCATCTGAATAGCTTCTTCCAAACTGACACTCAGAGGATCGATCGAACGAGGAATACTGATGTAACTCTTGCCATAATTGACATACGGACCATACTTGCCTTCACCGATGATTACATCCTTATCGTTATATTGACCTAAAGTCAACGGCAAAGAGTTCTTAAAGAGTTCCAATGCCTCCGCAAGCGTAATACTGAAGATCGACTGACCTTTCCTCAGACTTGCAAAACGCGGTTTATCGTCTGCCGCATCACCCATCTGAACACACGGACCTATCTTACTAATCTTCGCAATAATAGGCAAACCTGTTGCAGGATCATTTCCCAACAATCTACCCGAAACTTTTCCCGATGGAATCGCAGCAAGTAATGGTTTAAAAGTCTTATAGAAAGTATCTACAGTCTGCGTCCAATCGGCTTTACCAATAGCGATACGGTCAAATTGCTCCTCCTCATGTGCTGTGAAGTCATAACTCAAAATAGTCGGGAAATGCTCCACTAAAAAATCATTGGTGATCCGTCCCAGATCAGTAGGCAGCAAACGCTGTGCATCCGCTCCGTACATCTCCGATTTCTTGCGCTCCATCACCATGCCGTTCTTCAAACTCAACGTAACTACGTCGCGCTTTTGACCGGCAATAGAACCTTTCTCTACGTATTTCACGTTCTGAATCGTATCAATAATCGTTGCATAAGTGGATGGACGACCGATACCCAATTCCTCCATGCGTTTTACCAACGTTGCTTCATTATAACGGAAAGGAGGTTTAGCATAGGTCTGTATAGCCTCGGCATTCACCAATTTCAATCGTTCGCGCTTTGACATAGCCGGTAAAACGCGGCGCTCTTCAGCTTCTTCATCCGTCGACTGCACATAAACACGCGTAAAACCGTCAAAGGATACCACTTCGCCGGTAGCCACGAATGCAAACTTACTGCCGTGTACCGAAACCTCTATTGTAGTTTTCTCACTCTCCGCATCAGCCATCTGAGAAGCAATCGTACGCTTCCAGATCAGTTCATACAGCCGTTGCTCATCTTTGGTCGCTCCTGCGTTTAACGTACTTATATACGTCGGACGAATAGCCTCGTGAGCCTCTTGAGCTCCTTTGGATTTAGTGCGGTACTGACGAGTATGAACATATTCCTTTCCGTATCGCTCGGCAATCACTTCCTTTGCTGTACCTAATGCCAAAGTAGACAGGTTTACCGAGTCCGTACGCATATAGGTAATCTTTCCGCTCTCATATAACGATTGCGCTAAACGCATCGTCTTCGAAACAGAGAACTTCAATTTGCGAGCGGCTTCTTGCTGCAAGGTCGATGTCGTAAACGGAGGAGCAGGCATATGTGTTACCGGCTTACGTTGTACATCGCGCACAATAAACATCGCAGAGTTCAAACTCTCCATGAAGGTAATTGCATCGTTCTTATGCGAGAAACGATGATTCAACTCGCATTTCAAAACGGATGCATCGCCCGGATTTACTCCGATGAAATCGGCAAAAATACGATAACTGGACGAAGCACGGAAAGATTCGATCTCGCGCTCTTTCTCAACAATCAAGCGAACAGCAACTGATTGTACCCGACCGGCCGACAAACCTGTTGTCACTTTTTTCCAAAGAATAGGAGAGAGTTCAAAACCCACAATGCGGTCTAATACGCGACGTGCCTGCTGCGCATTCACCAAATTATAATCGATATCGCGCGGATGCTGAATAGCCTCTTCTATAGCCGGCTTTGTAATTTCGTGAAATACAATACGCTTCGTATCCTTATTTTCCAAGTTCAGCACCTCTTTTAAGTGCCATGCAATAGCCTCTCCTTCACGGTCCTCATCGGAAGCCAACCATACGGTCTCCGCCTTCTTGCTCTCGCGTTGTAATTGCTCTATCAAGTGCTCCTTATGGGCATCAACGGCATAATGCGGTTGGTAGCCATGCTCGAAATCAATACCCATCGAGTTCTTTCCTATCGGCTCAATGTCACGCACATGTCCCTGACTACTCAATACATGATAGTCACTTCCCAGAAACTTCTCAATCGTCTTCGCCTTCGCGGGGGACTCCACAATAACCAAATTTTTGCTCATCTGTGCTATATATTATAAGGTGTACTTCCAAAAACGCCGCAAAAGTACTATATTTAAATTAAATGTGCAAATTTATTTTTTTTTGTTTGCATATATCAAAGATATTTATTATCTTTGCACCCGATTTAGAAAAAATAGTTGAAAATTTTTTAATAAAAGATTTGCATGGAATATTTTTTAGTTGTATTATTAGTGCTCGCGGGCGTCGCGCTTTTATTAACGGAGATGTTCTTGATTCCCGGTTTCGGCATTGCGGGCGTATTTGGTTTCGGCTGTCTTATTGGCGCCGTTGTGTTAGCATGGCTTTGGCTTGGTGCAACAGCCGGCTATATTACGCTCGGCGCCTGTGTACTCTTATCCGCATTGGCTGTTTGGGGATTCCTGCGTAGCCGCGCTTTGGATAAAATGGCCCTGGATACCAAGGTAGATGGCCATGTAGAGTTAGCAAACAATAAATTAAATAATAAAAAGGAGGAACAAAAATGATTAATGCCCTTTTATCGAGCGTACTCTTGGTTGCCGAAGAGACCAATGAGGTTATTACCGCCATTCTGATTACCTTATTGGTGATCTTGCTTTGCATCTTCTTCTATTACGTGCCCTTCATGCTGTGGATCAATGCCTCAGTTAGTGGCGTTCGTATCAGTCTGGTTCAGCTCTTCCTTATGCGTATTCGTAAAGTGCCGCCCGCAAAGATCGTTAACTGTATGATTGAGGCGCACAAAGCCGGTTTGACCGATGTGAAGCGCGATGGACTCGAGGCGCACTATCTGGCAGGGGGCCATATTGAGCGGGTTGTTCATGCCCTCGTTTCCGCAAGTAAAGCAGGTATTACCCTGCCTTTCCAGATGGCTACCGCTATCGACTTGGCCGGTCGTGACGTTTTTGAAGCGGTTCAGATGTCTGTTAATCCCAAAGTGATTGATACTCCTCCCGTTACGGCTGTAGCCAAAGACGGTATTCAGCTCATCGCTAAAGCACGTGTTACGGTGCGTGCGAATATTAGGCAACTCGTCGGAGGTGCAGGTGAAGATACCATCTTAGCCCGCGTCGGTGAAGGTATCGTTAGTTCCATCGGTAGCGCTGAAAGCCATAAGATGGTGCTCGAAAACCCCGATTCCATCAGTAAATTAGTGCTATCTAAGGGTCTGGACGACGGTACGGCATTCGAGATTCTTTCTATCGATATCGCCGATATTGATGTAGGTAAGAATATCGGTGCACAATTGCAGATGGATCAGGCTGAAGCCGACAAGAATATTGCGCAAGCGAAAGCAGAGGAGCGTCGTTCCATGGCTATCGCAAGCGAGCAGGAGATGAAAGCCAAAGCACAAGAAGCCCGAGCGAAAGTGATTGAGGCAGAAGCACTTGTGCCGCAAGCAATGGCAGAGGCATTCCGCAAAGGCAATCTCGGCATTATGGACTATTATCGCATGCAAAATATGCAAGCCGATACCGCTATGCGCGAGAACATTGCCGGAACAGGAGAAAAAAAGGCGAAGAAGTAAGTCTGACGACAACCAACAACAGACCAACAACGAATGCGCATTGCGCTGCTCCAATATCCCATCGAGTGGGCGAACCCGCAGGCGAATGTGGGCTTGCTGAATGAGCGCTTGCAAGCTATAGCCGGACAAGCAGACATCGCGGTCATTCCCGAGATGTTCAGCACCGGTTTTTGTACCGATCGTCCTGGCTTGGCGGAAGAATGGATAACGGGTCCAACCAGTCAAGCGCTTCAGCATATGGCGAACACCTATGACTTGGCTATCATCGGGTCGATGATTGTTTCCGAGCAAGGACGATTATATAATCGTGGGTTCATGTTCCGTCCCAATGACACTCCGCTCTACTACAATAAGCATCATCTCTACCGTAGCGGAGGAGAAGCAGAGTTCTTCACTCCGGGAAACAAAAGACCCATATGGGATTTTCGCGGCATAAAGATACGTTTGGCGGTATGTTACGATTTACGCTTCCCTGTTTGGTTGCGGCAAGACAAACATAACCTGTATGATATTCTCATCTGTGTCGCATGTTGGCCTACTGTCCGAATCCAATATTGGGATGTTCTGTTGCCGGCACGCGCTGCAGAGAACCATTGCTATGCTGTGGGCGTCAATATGGTTGGAACAGACGGTATTCAAATGGATTATAATGGTCATTCCGTGGCTTACGACACGTGGCTCAAAGATATCGCAGGATTTGAAGATTACGAAGCAGGAACACGAATCGTTGATTTCTCGATAGAGAAACTAAGACATTTTAGAGAAGTGTTGCCGCAATGGCAAGAAGCGGATGAATATACGATAAAGAATGGAGATTAATTGGCGACTTAAACAACTGACGGCAGACGAACAACAAGCGGCTGAACGCCTTAGCACCGAACTGGATATCAGTCTGGCTGCCGGTCGTATTCTCGCTGGAAGAGGCCTGCGTACAGCGGCCAAAGCACGAGCATACATACGTCCAACGCTCGATAGTCTGCATGACCCATTCTTGATGCGCGATATGACGGCAGCCGTAGACCGGCTATGCCGCGCCATAGACAACCATGAACGAATCATGGTTTATGGAGACTACGATGTGGATGGCACTACCGCCGTAGCACTTATGTATTCGTTCCTTCGTACGCAAACAGATAATTTAATCTATTATATTCCCGATCGATATACCGAAGGATACGGTATTTCCACCAAAGGAATTGATACCGCAAAAGAAAAAGGATGCACGCTTGTCATTGCATTGGACTGCGGCATCAAAGCCGTAGAAAAAATGGAGTATGCCAATAGCATTGGTGTCGATTTTATCATTTGCGACCATCATACGCCCGGAGACATCACTCCAAAGGCCGTAGCGGTACTGAATATGAAACGTACCGACTGCCACTATCCATTTAAGGAACTAAGTGGTTGCGGGGTGGGATTTAAATTGGCGCAAGCATATGCACAGCGGCGAGGAATAGATATGCAAGAGGTATATCGTCTGCTCCCGCTATTAGCTATGTCTATTGCCAGCGATATCGTTCCGGTAACTGGAGAGAACCGCATTCTGGCTTTTTATGGTCTCCGTGCCCTTAATGCGCAACCCTCAGTAGGTCTGCAAGCTATCATGCAGGTAGCCGGCATTGCCGATAAAAACATCACAATGAGTGACCTCGTTTATAAGTTCGGCCCCAGAATCAATGCGGCCGGACGAATTAAAAGCGGGGCAGAAGCCGTGCGATTACTTATCACTGATGATGCCGAAGCTGCATTACGATTCGCCAAAGATATCGATTCTTATAATCAAGACCGGCGCGATTACGATAGTAAGACAACAGATGAAGCATTAGAACAATTGCAACAAGACCCGATGAATTCGAGCAAACACACAACTGTCGTGTTCTCGCCCGAATGGCATAAAGGAGTAGTGGGTATCGCTGCAAGCCGTCTTACAGAAACTTACTATCGTCCGACTATCGTGCTTACCGCAGGAGAAGATGATATCATCAGTGGCAGTGCGCGGTCAGTAAGCGATTTTGATATCTATACCGCCATTGACTCATGTCGTGACCTGCTCACCAACTTCGGAGGACATAAGTTTGCTGCCGGCTTGAGCATGCATAAAGCCGATTTGCCGGAGTTTAAGCGTAGATTCGAAGAATACGTTGCAGCTCATATAACACCGGAACAACAAGTGCCCACTTTAGATATCGAGGCGGAAGTAGAACTGAGTGATATGAATTGGAAGATGTATAAAATCCTTCAATGCTTGGAACCCTTTGGTCCGGGCAATGAACGCCCATTATTCCTTTGCCGCAACCTCATTAACAACCGGAACACGCGCGCGGTAAGCGAAGGAAGACATCTTCATCTTGACCTCACCGACCGTATCGTAGCAATGGATGGTATCGCCTTTGGACAAGGAGAGAAAGCCGAACATCTGCAAAACGGCAAGAGTATCGATGTATGTTTCTATCTGGAGGAAAATAGCTATCGCGGACGTACAACCCTCCAGATGAATGCGCAAGATATTAAATTGAACTAAATATATGTATTCTGAACGAGACAGCAAAGGCCCAAGTTTACGAAAGGGATCTATTGAAGTAGTATGCGGATCTATGTTCAGCGGAAAAACTGAAGAACTCATCCGTCGTATGAAACGTGCGAAGTTTGCTAAACTGCGCGTAGAAATCTATAAACCCGCTATTGATGTGCGTTATAGCGAAGAAGATGTAGTGAGCCATGACCGCAACGTAATTCAATCTACACCCGTTGATAGTAGCCAGAATATCCTCCTGATGGTGGATGATATTGATGTGGTGGGAATTGATGAAGCGCAGTTCTTTGATATGGGTATTGTGGAAGTATGTAAGCAACTGGCCGATCGCGGTATACGCGTAATTTGTGCAGGACTGGACATGGACTTCAGAGGAGTTCCGTTTGGTCCGATGCCCGCATTAATGGCTATTGCCGATGATGTATATAAAACCCATGCTATTTGCGTACATTGCGGAGATCTGGCTTATGTCAGCCATCGTCTCGTGGCCTCCGAAAAACGCGTCTTACTCGGCGAAACAGATAGTTACGAACCCCTCTGCCGCAATTGTTATAACAAAGCTTTGGCAGCCGAGGCAAACAACTAATTACCAATTATAAGCCTTCCATTATCAACTACGTTGATATCATATTACCTTTAGCTATCCGAGATTGCTATACGTACAGCATCCCGGATAGTTTGTCTATTCCCCAACCCGGGACACGCGTTATCGTGCCCCTGATGAAGAAAGAAGTGCGCGGTGTGGTACTACGCACACATACAGAACCTGTTGAGGAGGCATTTGCTTCCAAAATACGGCCTATATCAACCATCATAGATGCTCCTAAAATATCCCGAGAGCAGTTAGCACTATGGCAATGGATCAGTGAGTATTACATGTGCACTATTGGCGAAGTAATGTCTGCTGCTCTCCCCGGTAGTTTGGACAAACGCTTGGTGGATCCACCTAAACGCCGAACCAGAAAGACAGCTCCTTACACAGGTCCCATAGAACCCATACATGCTTTATCGCCCACTCAACAAACTTCACTCGATGAAATCGAGGATTTGTGGCAGGCAGATAAAGATATAGTGCTCCT
This sequence comes from Paludibacteraceae bacterium, assembly GCA_016302585.1. GTDB lineage: Bacteria > Bacteroidota > Bacteroidia > Bacteroidales > Paludibacteraceae > Colicola. The sequence goes on from JAEDNI010000025.1 coordinate 13,712, forward strand.
GCATGGTGTTACATCGAGCGGGAAAACAGATATTTACATCCACCTCATTCAAGAGCAACTGAATGCAGGAAAGAATGTAATGTATCTCGTTCCGGAAATCGCTCTTACTACTCAATTAACCAGCCGACTCCAATGCATCTTTGGCGATCGACTCATCGTATATCACAGTCGGCTCACTGATGCAGAACGAGAAGAGCGATATAAACAAATCACCAATCAACATTCAATAATCAGCAATAATTACGTAGTTATCGGGGCCCGAAGTGCCGTGTTACTACCTCTGCAGAACATTGGACTCATCATTGTCGATGAAGAGCATGATCCAAGCTATAAGCAAGCAGAACCGGCTCCAAGATATCATGCCCGCTCCACGGCGATCATACTGGCTAAGATGCAGAAAGCCAAAGTGCTTTTAGGTTCTGCAACGCCTTCCGTTGAATCCTATTATTTTGCTCAAAAAGGAATATACGGTTTAGTTACCCTCTCTGAACGCTTTGGCGGCGTGGAACTGCCGGATATCACTCTCATTGATCTCAAGCAGCAATATGAGCGCAAAGAGATGTACAATCATTTCTCCGATCCTCTGGTAGAACGGATTCAGGAGACATTGGCTGAGCATAAACAAGTCATCCTCTTCCAGAATCGCCGTGGTTATGCGCCGCAAGTGCAATGCGTACAATGTGGTCAAACTCCACGTTGCGTGCAATGCGATGTTACCACTACTTATCATAAGCGAGCTAACGAGCTACGCTGCCATTATTGCGGATATCATACGCCATTGCCACCCGTTTGTCCCAATTGCGGAGGGGAATTGAAAACCATCGGTTTTGGTACGGAACGCATCGAAGATGAGATACAAACACTCTTCCCGGAAGCCCGTGTACTGCGTATGGACCTGGATACGACGCGCAATAAATCGGCATACCAAGATATCATCAATGCATTTGCACGACATGAATGCGATATATTGGTAGGAACACAAATGGTAACCAAGGGACTTCATTTTGATGACGTGCGTCTTGTGGCTGTTTTGAATGCCGACCCTTTATTTAACCAACCGGACTTCAGAGCTTACGAACGCGCCTATCAAATGCTGGAACAAGTCGCAGGGAGAGCTGGACGAAAAGGAACTAAAGGAGAAGTATGGATTCAGACATTCTCTCCGGAAAACAGCGTGCTCCATTTTGTTCGAGCCCATGACTACAAAGCATTATATGATCAACAAATAGCCGAACGCAATCTATTCGCATATCCTCCATTTCACCGGCTCATTCGACTGCAACTACGCGACCATAACGGAGTGCGCGTACAGCACGCCGCTATCCAACTGCAAACGTATCTCACCCAGGTGTTCGGAAAACGTATTTCTGCGGTTATCACTCCCCCTGTGGATCATATTCAGGCCTATACGATACGCGAATTGATTGTACGAATCGAGCACGGAGCCAATATTGCGGAAGCCAAACGAAGAATCAAAGAAGCAATAACTCACATTCTTTCTATACCATCTAATAAAAACGTAAAAATTATTACCGATGTCGATTGCTGAAGAAAAACGCCGAGTCGCGTACATTAATGAAATGATTGAGAGCGGACATGCTGCTCAGTTAGTTGCAGAAGGCGAGAAATACCATGCTGACCAGTTATCTTCCATTGCACAAACGATTTGTGCAAACCCAAATGTACGCGTTGTGCTCATAAGCGGACCTTCGTCCAGCGGAAAAACAAGCACAAGTCACCGCCTCTGCTTGGAACTACTTGCGCAAGGAAAGCAACCCGTAGCCCTTTCATTAGATAATTGGTATGTGGATGGTAGTCTCACTCCGCTCGATGAAAACGGCAAGAAAGACTACGAGTCTGTCTATGCAATCGATTTAAATCAATTTGAGATAGACCTCAAAGCTCTTATTGCCGGCAAGGAGATAGCACTCCCTACATTCAATTTTGCAGAAGAGAAACGCGAATACCAGGGAGAAACGCTTTCTATAGAAGAGGATGCCATTCTCGTTATAGAAGGTATTCATGCACTGAACCCTATACTAACTGAACATATTGACCATAACTGCAAATTTAAGATATTTGCCGCACCAATGAGTCCTGTTTCATTAGATGGCCAAACGTGGATCCCCACATGGGTACATCGCCTGCTGCGTCGCATGAGTCGGGATCTCAGAACACGTGGAAAATCGCCGCAACAAACGATAGCCTCATGGGCCGCCGTTCGTGAGGGAGAACTAAAATGGATCGAACCATTCCGCGAAGAAGCAGACGCTCTCTTCGACACATCCATGACCTACGAACTGCCTGCAATCCGATATACCGTAGAAACGGCACTGCAAACGGTTCCTGCCTCTTCGGAGGAATATCAGGTAGCCTATCAATTACTGTACTACCTCAGTTTCTTTGAGGGACTGTCCGCTTCGTTTATCCCGCGGACCTCTATCCTACGGGAATTTATCGGCGGTAGCCAATTCAATGTAGGTTAAGTGGTAAAAGATATTTTTTTCGGGCGTTTTGTAGCAAAAATAATAGTTATATTTGCGTAAGTGCAAAAAAAACACTAATTTTGCAGCCGATTATGTTGAGAAGCCTCTTTTTCCCGCGATGTTGTCCTATGTGCGAAGACTACATAGGCGAGAAGACACCAGCCGGGCTACTATGCACCCGATGTTTATCTGAACTACCTCGTACAGAGCAGGCACAGAAACGACATAATAGTACTGAAATGGCTCTCTCCGGCATGAAGAGAGATATCGCTAGAGCATTAAAAGTAATGCACATAAAACAAGCTGCAGCCTTCTTGTTCTACGAGAAAGATCATCCGATTCGGCAAGTGATTCATGCTATGAAATATGCAGATCAACCATGGATTGGATACCAACTTGGGAAACAGGCTGCCATTGAAATGCAATATGCAGATTTTTTCGATGAAATCGACCTGATTATTCCAATTCCTCTGCATCCGAAACGGCTGCGGAGTAGAGGATACAATCAATCAGAGTACATTGCGCGAGGAATTAGTGATGTAACAGGCATCCCGATTGATACCACCCATGTTACACGCAAACGCAATACGCCCAAACAGGCATTGCAAGCCGGACAAGATCGGAAAAACAACGTGGCAGACGCTTTTATAGTGAATCACCCGGAGCAATTGTATCATTCGCGAATCTTAGTGGTGGACGATTTGGTAACAACGGGAGAAACAATGCGCGCTTGTTTGCAAGCAATGAAAATATGTAGAGGAGCCGAGTTTAGCGTTTTGGCGCTATGCAAGGCACAATAACAATGATATGACTCGAAAGTACGATTTTTTAATTATCGGCGGAGGAGTAGCCGGTATGAGTTTTGCGCTCAAAGTAGCGCGCACACAAAAGTACAAAATTGCATTATGCTGCAAGACAACTTTGGAGGAGGCCAATACGGCCAAAGCCCAAGGAGGTATCGCTTCTGTTACCAACCTGCTCGTAGATAATTTTGAGAAGCATATTCATGATACGATGGTTGCCGGAGACTGGTTAAGTGACCCTGCTGCAGTTGAACAAGTGGTCCGCAATGCGCCAAGAGGTATCGAAGAACTGGTTAACTGGGGGGTTAACTTCGATAAAAAAGAAGATGGTCTCTTCGACCTACACCGCGAAGGTGGTCACTCGGAATTTCGCATCCTCCATCATGCTGATGACACCGGAGCAGAGATTCAACGCGGACTGATGGCTGCCGTACGCGCCAATCCATACATTGAAGTACTGGAGAATCATTTCGCCGTTGAGATTATCACCCAGCACCATTTAGGAGTGCGCGTTACACGTCGTACACCGGATATTGAGTGCTATGGCGCCTATATCCTCAATCCGAAGACTCAAAAGATTGACACATACCTCAGCCGCATCACCCTTATGGCAACCGGAGGCACAGGCGCGGTTTATGCCACAACCACGAATCCGGAAATTGCTACCGGAGACGGGATAGCAATGGTTCATCGCGCCAAAGGTATCATCAAAGATATGGAATTTGTGCAATTCCACCCTACCAGCCTTTATAACCCACGCGAGACACACCCGGCTTACCTCATTACGGAAGCCATGCGCGGTTACGGCGGTATTCTGCGTCTGCCGAATGGTGAAGAATTCATGCACAAATACGACCCACGTCTTTCTCTCGCACCACGAGACATCGTTGCAAGAGCTATCGATAATGAGATGAAGATTCATGCAATCGACCATGTCTGCCTGGATGTAACGCATAAAGATCCGGAGGAAACAAAACATCATTTCCCGAATATCTATGCGAAATGTATGTCAATAGGTATTGACATCACCAAGCAATATATTCCGGTCGCACCATGTGCACATTACATGTGTGGTGGTATAAAAGTGGACTTGGATGGTCAATCTACTATCCATCGTTTATATGCGGTTGGCGAATGTTCATGTACAGGTCTTCACGGAGGAAATCGACTCGCATCCAATTCTCTCATCGAAGCCGTTGTATATGCCGATGCAGCTGCAAAACACAGCCTCAGCGTCATAGACAAGTACGATTTCAACGAGAAAATTCCTGCGTGGAATGATGAAGGCACGTTAAGCAATGAAGAGCGCGTGCTTATTGCGCAAGATGTAAAAGAAGTAGGACAAATAATGTCCACCTACGTAGGAATTGTTCGTTCTGACCTTCGTCTACGACGCGCCTATGAGCGTCTTGACCTGCTCTATGAAGAGACAGAAGACCTCTTCAAACGCGTCAAAGCGACAAAAGAGATATGCGAGTTGCGTAATATGATTAATGTCGGGTATCTCATTACTCGCCAAGCGATGGAACGTAAAGAAAGTCGAGGACTACATTACTCCATCGATTATCCTAAATTGCAATCGGAACACCCACAGGAAGTTTGGTAATAGCGATGAAAGGTATTAGTTTATATAGCGTTGTACCCGTTCGTGCTGAAGCACGAGAAAGCGCAGAGCAAAACACGCAAATGCTATTCGGCGAGACCTGTACCATCCTGAAGCAAAAACCTCGATGGAATCGCATTAAACTCGATAATGATGGACAAGAGGGCTGGATAGACGCCAAGATGCTTGCTCCAATGACGGAAGAGGAATATACTTCGTATAGCAAAGCCTACGCTTCTGCAGCTATGGTATCTTTTCCTATGGTATTCGCTGTTAGCGAAAATAACCAACAAACGATACCCCTTACAGCCGGTACACGCCTAACGAACTATCAGGACGGTCGATTTGAAATCCTTGGTGTTCCGTTTCGTATAGACGCATCTATGGTGATTACGCAACCCATCGAACTGAACGAACAAAATCTTTTACAAACAGTACGTTTCTTCCTAAATATCCCATATCTATGGGGCGGAAAAAACGCGATGGGAATGGACTGTTCCGGTTTTACGCAAATCATCATGAGCCTTTTCGGCAAGCGTTTATTGCGCAATGCGAGTGAACAAGCCACCCGGGGAACAGCGCGCGCTGATGTCACTCAAGTGAAAGCCGGGGACCTGGTCTTTTTCAACCATGAAGGATTGAACGATGGAGCCGCTAATCCCCAAAAAATAACGCACGTAGGAATCGCTATTGACTCCACGCGCGTCATTCATTGTTCCGGCCGTGTTAAGGTAGAAAAACTCGATTCCACCGGTATTTATAATATAGAGCAAGGTGGCTATTCACACCACCTTGCATCTATCATCGATTCAGAATCTCTTCTTTAAGACGTTGCGCCTCTTGAGCGGCTTCTGTCTCATTCATTCCTTTCAATCTCTCCGAAAGGTTAGGTATTTCTATCTCTATACCTACCGGCAAGTTACTCGGGTCGGTTATCTGATCGCGGTTAGCCTCATAGATAAATACCCAGAAGTCCGGATTACCATAGTGACGACGAGCAATTTGTGCCAAACGTGAGCCGGGACGAACGATCTCTGTTGTTCGGTAGGTCGGTACAATCTCTACGCGACGATCTTTACTCAGTTGGTGATGGCCATTATAGCGATATGGTACATCATCTCCTAAGCTGGCGATAATCATCTGGTCATCACGAACGCCTAACTCTTCCAATTCCTTTGCGACAGCTTTCGCACGGCGTAAAGCGAGACGTTTGTTGTAGTCCGGTTTTCCTAATTTACATGCGTGACCATTCACATGAATCTTCTGGTCCGGATGATTGCGGAGTATTTCTGCTATACGAATCAGAATATCTTCGGGCTCAAGGATAGGTATAGCCTTATCCAAATCAAAGAAGATAACAGCCTTGGCCAACATATCATCCAATTGTTTAGCTACCGGATCTTCACGAATAACCGGAGTCGGCTCAACATCACCAATATAAATCGTATCGTGGATATTACAGAAGGTCTCGCAAAGATCAATACCTGCCGAATCTGCCAACTCGAGGATGCGACGAATAACTTCTTCACGCGGATTAAGTACAATTTCTTCAGGAATCTCCGCCACTTCTTCCGTAGGCACATCTTCTACTACGACAACAGTCGATGAGGAGTGTTGCTCTTGCTCTGCTTCCTTCTGTTGTTTACGGAGACGTTTCTGTTCTTTGTCATACTCACGCTGTGCCTTGGTGCGGTTAGCATTCACCTGTACGGTAAATTTCAAACCAGCAGCCCAGGGATGAAGGCTTTCCACTTCATTCGTACGCAATACGCCGTTATATGTCGTAGTATACGGCATCGGATACTTACCGGCATCAGTCGTTAAGTCCGAGAAACCAAGCGCTTTCGTGCCGTGAGTATCCAATACGTCATTGATATAATAGGTTCCAAAAGCCGAAATGGCTAACTCAACGCGCTGATGAACGCGAATCAACATACCTAATTCTAAGCTGACTGCATAATTGAGCTTCTTGAAACTCGACATAGGCAACATACCGGATGAAGGATTGACTGTCACATCCTCTACTACCTCAGGTACGTCGTTCATCGTTAAGTCGAAGTATTGATAGTACACTTCATTATCAAAAGAACCTCCGTTAGCTAACTTGTAATTATTATACATCGGGAAGCCCAATTTCACGCCCAACGAAGCCGTCATACCCACCACACCGGGACGATAACGGAACTTCAATGCTACAGGCACCTCTAACATATAGAGATTCTGATATTCATTAATAGCATGCGGAGTAGAAGTGATCGTGTATTGACACCATGGATCCGTACCATATTGATCATATGTTGTTTCTGTCCATGGCTTCGTAACCGCAGTACGATTGGCGTACGTTGAGAATTCAACACCCGTTCCAATACCCATCCATGGAACGAAATAGTAGTTAATACCAACTATCGCATTGCCTGCCGGGAAACCAAGTTTATTGGTCGTATATGGAGAAGCGAATTTGGATCCTAATTGTGAGAAGCGATAACCGCCAACTCCGAGACCTCCTCCGAATTCAAAATTCCAACCATAAGCAATATTTGGCTCCTCTTGACTCGCTTGTTGAATCGAATCCGGATACTGCTTCGCCGAAAGGGAAACGGCTACTAACAAGATACTTGCGATAAAAATAGTCTTTTTCATGTCCGTTCCTCCTATCATTTAACGATTAATTTATGCGTTTCAACCCTACCGTCTTCGGTCGTAATCTGCACAAAGTATATTCCCGGTACTCTCGGAGCATTTACGATGGCCTTGGCATCAATAGTACCGATTTCGGAAATACGTTCGCCAGCCAAAGAAACGATTCTAGCCGAACCGAAAGCCTCAATCGAGAGCTGTTCGCCCACACCAACAGGTACTGGATATACCATTGTACTCTGCGGAGCATTCGAAGTACTCTCTGCCGGTAATATAACATCACACGTGCGGTAGGAATTTCCTTTTGTATCTTTCAGCATACAGTAGAATACTCCGTTCAGGATAGCACCACCCTCATGGTAATACTGTCCCGTCTCGCCTTCTTGCAACATACCATTCTTAAACCACTGATAAGATACAAACTCTAACTTCTCCGTAGCATCAGGGAGAGCTCCGTTGTTCGGGTTGTTATCCACAAATACAACGCGATCGTACTTGCTATATACATAGCCACCCAGACTTGGATAGAGACGCATCAAATGTGAGGTACTATAACATACACCGGAAGCAGACTCTGCTTGATAACCGATCTGAACATTCAAATACAAATCACCCGTACCTAAGTTCGGCATATTATCGAATAAAATGGTTCCCGGTGTGGTAATGACACCCGTTGTATCCTTCGCTCCCATATATTTAGCTAAATCTTCCGAATAACGAATATAGAAGACATTCGAAGGAGCACCCGGATCCTCTACATAATATACCGACATCGTACCTGTCGTCTGGCACCAACTTACATACTCGTCCAATTGGAAATTCGGCATCGTTGCCAATTCAATCTTATAGTCGGTAATATCAGGACATATACCACTTTCGTCCGTAACCGTCCAAACATCAGTCGGGGAATTGAAGACATGGGTCTTGCCATCTTCCAGAGTCATCGTAAAGGGAAGATCATTCGCGCAGACAATTGTAGTTACCTCTCGGTAGGATTTCTTTCCAAACACTTGGCTTACTGCGCCTGTAGAGGGAACCCAAGCGCAATCCGGATTAGAGTTGCGCACTTGGCGAGTGAAAGTATAGGTCTGGCCCAATTTAATCTCTCCCATCATGAATGTATATTCCAACTCCGCACTATGACCTACAATTATATTTCCGGGATTCATAACCCATTGATATACCAAGCCGTCGCTACATGTAGCTGCATTTGTCTCATGAATGACAATCGTATGCGGAGTCGACTTGCTGTCATTTGCCTCGAAGCAGAAGGTCTCCCATGTGGCATTCTCTATGGCACCCGGAGTTAACACAGCCATGATATGAATCTTCTTCTCGTAACGCGAACGAGTAGGCGTTGTGAAGCGAGTGTTGTCTTCTGCTTCGCGAACGAACGTGTAATCATGTCCGGCCTCCAAGGTAAGACCACTTAACGACAGAGTCATATTCGTTGCTCCGTTGATCTTCGTGAGTACATCGCCGCTTTTGAAATACCATTGATAATTATATCCTTTGTTGCTAACACCTCCGGATGCAGAAGTTGCTTGCACAACATATGCTTGTGCATCTTCTACCGAGCAGAAAGTAGTATCTTCATAATTGCTAATCTCACCCGGATCAAATTTATCAAACGCATAAACAATATATTTGCCCAGATACTCCACAGAAGATTGCGGAACGTAGCATATACTATCGCGTGTCTGGCGTGTAAAAGTATAAACGCCCGGTTTAGTAATTGCATAATCAACAAGCGTTAAACCTTCTTGTCCGGGAATTGTATCGCCATTTAATAGCCATTGATAATAAACCGGTCCACCTCCTCCGTGTGACTCCGTTTGGCTTAGCGCATTAACCAATGTCGGAATTTTATCCAAGAGGATGGTATCTTTCTTAGTCACGATTTCACCGGGAACGAATTCTCCAAATACCACGAATTCGAAACCGGGTTTATTCTCGATCCAATCGGTTACACAACCATTATCGTGGACCCAACTGCGAATGAGGAAATGGCCTGCCTTGTCGGTAGGGATAATAAAGTCCTCAACCCAAGAGCGATATTCAGAGGTATTAGCATCCGGTAGCAAGGTACTTATCAAAGTCGTATCTGGATTTTCATCATTAATAGAATAGAACTCTACTTTATAATGATAGTCTCCTTCTCCAAGCCAACCGCGAGAAGCATATTCAACTCTGCTCTGCGTAGATAGTTCCCAATAAGACTCAAAGCAATAGCCCATTATTTTCCCTGTCTCTCCGGTCTCATCATCATAACTGATAAATGTACCTGCTAATAGATCCTCAACCCGGCGAGGGCGCATATATACTACGCGCACTTCAGTGCCCAGCTTCGAGTCTACTAATACATCCGTTTCAGTACAGGGGCGCACAACCTTCACCTCTTTGCCGCTAATCTGAATCCATTGTTTGTCGCTCTCATCCTGGCATGTCCAAGTAATACCACCTTCTATGCTAACGGTAAAGTTATTGGTTAGATCGTTGGCGTGATTCACCGGCTCAATATCACCAGCCTCAACAAACATCGGAGCCGCCGATAACTTCGCCGCCTTGTTCGATTCGAATTGCTTCAGAATCGGGTATCTATTATCCGCAACCGACCAGGCGGCATTGTCATTAAATAACGAGAACATATCCTCCGTTACATCATAGCCGATAATCGCATCGCCATCAATACCTGATTTCTGATAATATAATTTACGGTCAAAGTACACATCGGTATAAGTACCATGATTGTCAACACCAACAATGGCATTACCATTCTTTGCATAACCCACGTTGAAAACACGAGTCAACTTACCGGAGTTAAAGCCCACAATAGCTCCAATCGTATCTGCCGCATTGAGAATCAGGCCCGATTGATAGCAATCCTCCATTTTTCCATTGCCAGTCAACTCGCCGACCAAACCACCGACGACATTCCCAGCAACCGGAATGAAAGCCATACTCCAACACTTGCGGATTGTACCATCGCATACACCTGCAATAGCGCCGATTCGACGTTTGTTCTTTGCAATCAAAGAGCCACCGCTGATACCCAAATTCTCTACTACGCCCTCTTTAGCGATGAAGCCGAATAAACCGACACCATCCGTCGCATCAAAAGTTCTAAAACCTTTGATTGTGTGTCCTTGACCATCGAACGTACCCTTGAATGGTCTATCTTTGGTTCCAATTGGAATCCATTTCCTCCCATCCAGATCAATATCCGCAGTAAGCATGATGTTTTGTTCATCCGCTCCCGCTGTCGCGGCATACTGGTTGGCAATCGCTACCAACTCATCAGCAGACGAAACGTTCACAGCCATAGCTTTGAACGGACACGCGCGCGCGAACAATAAAAATAAAAAAAAGGAGAGTACTTCTTTTTTCATGAGAAATTAATATTAGATTGTTTGTTTGTACCGCGGGCGGGAATCGAACCCGCACAGCCATCACTGGCCAAGGGATTTTAAGTCCCTCGTGTCTACCTATTCCACCACCGCGGCAATAAAATCGGGTGCAAAGGTACAAAAAGGTTTCCATATACGGAAATATTTTGGTAAAAAAATGTAATTTTAATGCATTTTTTATGCTTTTCGTCCATTTCTACACCTCAATATCATATTTCTCGCATATGTAGCGGACGACTTGCGGGGGAAGGACTTTGGTCTTGGGTGTGATACCTTGCGAACGGAGGTAGTCGATGTCCGAATGGAGCCAGCGGCGGAAAGTGTCCGTGGACACTCCCGCAGCTGTTGCCAGTTCTGATTTAAGCATTGCTTTCATAGGCTTTCGTAGCAATTTCCCACAGTTGCTTTCTGCTTTTCTGGGAGCCCTCCGCCTGCATACGTGCAACGATTTGGGCGATGGCGGCGAAACGCTGTTTGGCAGCGGTTTGCGCCGGTGTCGGGGCTTTGGTGGAACGGTTAGGACAGCGTTGGACAAAGGTCTTGCCGTTGACGGTTTTGAAATAGAACGGCGACTTGCTGTTGATCTTGCCGCGTAAGCGGGCGATGGGGAGAATTAACTCGACTTTCATACAAATTGGGTTTTAATTGTTAATAAATAGTTCTCGGACGTTACGTAGTGGTAACGATGTGGTAATGTAAATGGAG
>JAEDNI010000062.1 GCA_016302585.1 Paludibacteraceae bacterium
AGTAAAAGCTGTCTGGAAGCTTGCTTACAAGCAGGTTTTAGTGGCAATTTGTACAAGGAGCAACGGCTCCTAAAGCACTCAAAGGGTTTTGTCGGTTTTCGTTTATTTTTAATGGGACACTATTGATCATAAATCACAAATCAGAGAAACCCAAGCTCGAGTTTTGCTTCCTCTGACATCATCTCCTTCGTCCATTCCGGCTCGAAGACAATCGTAACATTCACGTCTTTGATGCCGTCCACAGATCCGACTTTCTGCCGTACATCCTCCACAATAAAATCCCCGGCCGGACATGAAGGCGCAGTTAAAGTCATCGTAATTTCGCAAACCCCGTCGTCCTTCAATTCGATACCGTAGATCAATCCCAAGTCATAGATATTGACCGGGATCTCGGGATCGAAAACCGTTTTCAGCATGCGCAATATCGCCTCTTCTTTTTCTAAAAACTCGTTCATATACACAAAAAAGCGTGCAAATATACAGCTTTTTTTGCAAATATGCAAATAAAACTGACAAAATGGCAGAAAAATGCGCGCGCACTTGCGTATATAAAATAATTTTTGTACTTTTGCACGATTTTTGTATTCCTTTAATCGTAAATTACGAAAACAAGATATGAAATTTTTAGAAATTATCACGAAACTGTTCGGTAACAAGGCGCAGAAAGATATGCGTGCCATACAGCCGATAGTAGACCAAATCAAAGCGGCGTACGAGCAAATTGACGCCCTTTCTAATGACGAACTCCGTGCGCATTCTTGGGCGCTCATGGATAAACTGCAGGCTGCTGTGGCTGATAAGAAAGCACGCATCGCTGAACTCAAATCTTCTATTGAAGCTACGCCTATCGACAAGCGTGAGAAGATCTACAACGAGGTGGATAAACTTGAGAAAGAGATCAAGGATAAGTACGAAGATGTGCTCAATGAGATTCTTCCCGAAGCCTATGCAATCGTGAAATCTACTGCGCGGCGTTTCGCCCAAAGCGAGACCGTAGAAGTAACGGCTACCGAAATGGACCGTAACTTAGCGGCTGACGGGCGTTTCGACTTTGTCGAGATAAAAGGAGACAAAGCGATCTATCTCAACCATTGGATGGCAGGTGGTAACGAAATCACATGGGATATGATCCACTATGACGTTCAGCTCTTCGGCGGTGTGGTACTGCATCAAGGTAAGATCGCCGAGATGGCTACCGGTGAAGGTAAGACACTCGTCGCAACGCTCCCTGTTTACTTGAACGCTTTGACCCACGAAGGCGTACACGTAGTGACCGTCAATGACTACCTCGCCAAACGTGACTCCGAGTGGAACGGACCGATCTATATGTTCCTTGGTCTTACTGTCGACTGTATTGACAAGTACAAGCCGAACAGTGACGAGCGCCGGAAAGCATATGCCTGCGATATCACGTTCGGTACGAACAACGAGTTCGGTTTCGACTACCTGCGTGATAACATGGCCATCAGCCCCCTCGACCTCGTGCAGCGCGGACATAACTATGCTATCGTCGATGAGGTGGACTCCGTCTTGATCGACGATGCCCGTACCCCCTTGATCATCTCCGGTCCTGTGCCCAAAGGCGAAGACCAGATGTTCGATGAATACAAAGACCGCGTAGCGGCGCTCGTTCGGCAACAGACAACCTTAACTACCAAACTGCTCGCGGAAGCCAAGGCCAAAATGGGGTCGGCGGACGAGAAAGAGAAGGAAGCCGGGGAACTGGCGCTCTTCCGATCTTTCAAAGGTATGCCGAAGTCCAAAGCCCTCATCAAATACCTCTCTGAACCGGGGATCAAAGTGCGTATGCAGAAGACCGAAGAGTTCTACCTCCAGGAGAACGAGAAAAACATGCATATCGCGACCGACGAACTCTATTTCGTGATCGATGAGAAGAACAAAACGATCGAACTCACCGATAAAGGTATTGATGCCCTCACCGGTACGACGGAAGACCCGAATTTCTTCGTCCTGCCGGACGTAGGCTCCGAAATGGCGGAACTGGAGAACCAGACCGCCCTCTCGGCAGATGAACGTCAACAACGTAAGGACGATATCCTCACCAACTATAGTATTAAATCCGAACGTGTGCATACCGTTCACCAGTTGCTCAAAGCCTACACCCTCTTCGAGAAAGATGTCGATTATATCATCGATAACGGTGAAGTGAAGATCGTTGATGAGCAGACCGGTCGTGTCATGGAAGGTCGTCGTTGGTCCGATGGTCTGCATCAGGCTGTGGAAGCCAAGGAGAACGTCAAAGTGGAGGCTGCTACGCAGACGTTCGCTACTATCACGCTGCAGAACTATTTCCGTATGTATCACAAGCTCGCCGGTATGACCGGTACGGCCGAGACCGAAGCAGGAGAGTTCTGGAATATCTACAAACTCGATGTAGTGGTCATCCCGACCAATAAACCCATTGCACGTATCGATATGAACGACCGTATCTATCGCACCAAACGCGAGAAATACAATGCGGTCATTGATGAGATCGTAGCTATGGTAGAGCAGGGTAGACCGGTATTGGTAGGTACTACTTCCGTCGAGATATCCGAACTCTTGAGCAAAATGCTCAATATCCGTAAAATCAAACATAATGTCCTTAACGCGAAGTTGCACCAACAAGAGGCGCAAGTGGTGGCTGAAGCAGGCCGTCCGGGCGTAGTGACCATCGCTACTAACATGGCAGGTCGTGGTACGGATATCAAACTGACGCCGGAAGTCAAAGAAGCCGGAGGTCTGGCGATCATCGGTACCGAGCGTCACGAGTCGCGGCGTGTGGACCGTCAGTTGCGTGGGCGTGCCGGACGTCAAGGTGACCCGGGTAGTTCCGTCTTCTATGTATCGCTCGAAGATGACCTGATGCGTATGTTCGGATCCGAGCGTATCGCCTCTGTTATGGACCGTATGGGCTTCGAGGAAGGCGAAATGATCGAGCACTCGATGATCTCCAACTCCATCGAACGTGCGCAGAAAAAAGTGGAGGAGAATAACTTCGGTATCCGTAAACGCCTCATCGAATACGACGATGTCATGAATCAGCAACGTAACCTCATCTATGCAAAGCGTCGTCACGCCTTGATGGGTGAGCGTATCGGAGTGGATATCACCAATATGATTACTGAGACCGCGGATGCGATCTTCCAAGAAGCCCGTCAGGCCAATGACTTCGAGGGACTCAAGATGGATGTGATGCAGACCTTCGCGATCGAAGTACCGTTCGAGGAAGACGTTTTCTTACACGGCAAACGAGATGAACTGAGAAATCAACTGGCTCAGGCTGCGCTCGATAGCTTCAAACGTCGTATGGAGAAACTGACCCAGATTGCAGATCCTGTACTACAACGTGTGTACGAAGAGAAGGGCCAGATGTACGAGAATATCCTCATTCCTATCACCGATGGTAAGAAGGTATATAATATCTCCGTCAACCTCAAGGCTGCGGCTGAGACACATTGCAAAGAGGTAGTCAAAGAGTTCGAGAAACGAATGTTGCTCTTCGTCATTGACGATGAGTGGAAAGAGCACCTCCGTCAATTGGATGACCTCAAGCAATCCGTTCAGAACGCTTCGTACGAACAGAAAGACCCGCTCTTGATCTATAAGATCGAGTCCTTCCATATCTTCCAGGCGATGTTGGATGCTCTCAACCGCCGCGCGATAGCTATTCTGCTCCGCGGACAGATCCATCAGCAGGAACCTGACCGCGTGCAACAGGCACAGCAGCATCGCCGCATGGATTATAGTCGTTATCGTACGCAGAAAGATGCGGTACAGCAGGCCGCTCAGGCTTCGGGGGCTGCGGCTGCTGCAGGACGAGACACCCGCGAGCAACAACGGCCGGAACCTATTCATGTCGATAAGAAACCGCGCCCGAATGATCCCTGTCCGTGCGGGTCAGGTAAGAAATACAAACAATGTCACGGTAAACTCAATGCCGCAGGAATTTAAAATCAAAAATCAACAATTTGAGATTTAAATTCCTCATATCATCCCTTGTCTGCGCTGTCATGAATGTGGCAGCGCAACAACTATATACGGACACCTTCCGGTTGCACGAACAGAAGACGACCGCAGATATGGATGTCATACTCTTGGATATGATTGCGGAACAGAGCCAACAGATACATGCCAACGACACGGTAGATACACTCTCGCTGGCAGAACGCATGCGGCTCGACTCTATCGAACACGAAATCAAAGAAATTGACTCGATTCGTACACTCAATGCGGATTTGGTGTTCCAGAAAATGGAGCGTATTCCGACTATTGAGATTGAGAAGTCCTGGGTGAAGGATGCCGAGGAGGACCGAAACGATGTGCTGCGTGCGATTCGTAACATGCGTTCTCCTTGGCGAAGAGAGGCTACGCTTATGCTGCAGATATCGCAGAACTATGTGACCGCTAACTGGTATCAGGGAGGTTCTTCGTCCTTCGCCGCACTCGGAACGGCTAAAGGACAAATCAGTTACATCTCCGAGCGGTTTACGTGGGAGAACTTCGGCGAATGGCGAATAGGCGCTTCTACTGTCTCGGCTGATAGCCTGCATAAGATCAATACTACCGATGATATGTTTCGCATCTATTCCAAAGCGAACCTGCGCATCGTGCCTAAACTGTTTACTTCCGTCTCCGCGGAGATTGAGACGCGACTGCTGCCTACTTATCAGGCGAACTCAAACATGCTCAAGTCGGCGCCTTTCTCGCCTTTCCGCTTTAATGCAGCCGTCGGTATTGATTATAAACCGGTGAAAAATCTTTCCATTTCCGTCTCGCCGGTTTCCTATAAGATGATTCATATCATGGATACGGCACGAGTCCTACCCACCGACTATGGTTTGGATGCCGGACAGCGAACCCGACATAACATCGGTTCCTCTGTGCGTATCGAATATACGTGGAAACCGGTACGTGAAGTCGCATTGGAGTCGAAATTCTATTTCTACACCAACTATCATGACGTGGAATTGGATTTGGAAGTGAATTGCGATTTTATCATCAATCGCTTCATGTCTGCGCGTCTGATTCTGCATCCCCGATATGACACATCCGTCATTATGCAAGGGGATACGCACGCAAAGATACAATTCAGGGAACTACTCTCAATCGGTTTCGCCCATAAGTTCCACTAATTCCTGCCAGCGCTGAAAAGCGGCATGGCCATACTTCCAGATGTTGTATTTAATCTTGGCTACATCCACCTCTTCGCCGAGGTGGCTTTTTGAATAGAACTTATCGGCGTAACAGATAATCTTTTCTTCCAGACTCTGAGGACAATAATCGCGTTCCGGAATAGGCAACTCTTCGCGATCAACCTGCTCTATCGTAATGCCCGTTCCTGTGTGTCGCTCTGCTACCAAGGCATGCTTAGGAAGGCCTTCTTGTCGCAGCAGTTCTGCGCCTAAATAACCGTGTTCGATATACTTATGAGGACCCTTGCAATAAATTTTCGGCGCATCGCAAAAGATGATACCTATATCGTGCAACATCGCCGCTTCCTCAATGAATGTACGATCCACCAAGCCTTGCTCTTCCCATTCCGGATGACGGTCCACAATGGACAACGCACGGTCTGC
>JAEDNI010000026.1 GCA_016302585.1 Paludibacteraceae bacterium
TTAATTAATATTTTTTTCATATCTCAAAAAATAAAATTGCGTGCAAAGGTACAACTTTTTTTGCATACATGCAAACAAAAAATTCAAAATTCTTATCCCAAGGGAACGATTATTTCAAAATAAGCCCAAAAGGATAAAAAAGCGCCCCGAAGGACGCTTCTACTTTTATTCTTTACGGGTTTATGCGGGTACCTCGTACATCATACATCTTTCCTTCGTACTTCAAATAGAGTTGTCCGTCCCGGAGGATCTTGGCATGCGTTGGGGTCGGCATGGGTGACGGGTCCAGGCCCGTAGGCAGCATGTCGGGATGCAGGTCCTCCGCTCCGGTGATCTCCGTACTGGTCTCGCCTATCCATCCGCAGACCTGCTGGAGCGCCGTATAGACCTTGACAAAATGGATAGCCGGCAGGTTCACGGGATTGCCGTTGTTATCCACCGCCCATCGGATGCAGAACTTGCATCCGTCGGTTTTGTTGGGATGGTTGTCGGCATAGCCGTAGTCGTAGGAATAGAGAATGAAGGAGTGTTGTCCGTTCTCACCCTCGTCCACAGCATTTGGTGCCAAGAGCGAGCCGGTGAAAGTCAGTTGGTCGGGTGCCCAAAAGGGGAAATAGTCCTGTTGGTGAAAACTATTGCGCGGTACTACCCCGGAGCCGCCCCGATTGTCGGTCCAGGGTATATCTGCAAGTCCGTCAGGGCGGGTATAAGTGACGGCATACCGGCGGACGGTAGAAGGCGAGTTATATTCGCTTCCAGCCAGTTCGTACCACGGGTCGTCCGGCAGGCCGTTACCGTTGGTATCATAGCTGACCATGACGATGCCCGGTTCGGCGGATCCTCCTTTGCGGGAAGTATCTTTGGCATAGGAGGCATAAGAGGCATTGCCGGTGATACGGAAGTCATAGTCGTTTAGCGAGTTGGTAACCGGATGATCAAACCCGAAGACGATATAGCCGCCCCACGCGCCGAGGCATACCGTCTTGCCGGCATTATCGGCGATAGCGGCTTCGGCCTTAGCCGCCATCGTCTCCGGTGTGTCGTCGGCCGTGGCTACCGGCAAGGCATTGGTGAACTGCCCCGGCGCGGGCATATATTCATACACCCGCGCCAGATAGGGCGAAACGGCCAATAAGATAGTTAGTAACACATGCATGGCTTATCGTATTACGCGGCCGTTGAGGTCGTATGTTTGTTCACCGCGAAGGATAAAGATCTTACCGTCCAAGAGTATCTTTGTACAGGGTACATTGTCCCCCTGCGTCTTATCCACGCCGGTAGAGGCGGGTTTCTCTGTGCCGAAATTATCCAAGCAGAAGTAGGTAGGCGTGGTAAAGCCGTAGTCGTCGGACTTGGTAGTAAAGAGTTCAAACTCCAGCCGCGTGATAGCGCCCAGCGAAGAGAGGTCGAACCATTTCCAGGTGCTGAGGGCGAAATGCTCTTCGGTATTCTCCGAGCGGTAGTCTGCCAGATAGAAGACCACCTCGCCTGTTTTCTCCGCGCCGTTGTAGCCCTTGGCGGTGACGGACATATAGTCGCCCGCAGAGAAAGCATCGTTGGCGTAATCGCCGTGGAGGATGGCATCAAGGGTATAGACGGTGTTGGTGATATAGAATCCGGTAACGGTCTGCGGCTCTGCGCTGTTGGTGAGCGTGAGCGGATCGGTATAACCGGCGAACCAATCGGAGGGCGCGGAATAGTAGGCTACGGCGTAGTTGGTGCCTTCATATGCCCCTCCAGCAGCCGAGCGGAACTGGTCGTAGTTATAGTTGCCGGTAGCCTCTGTCGATTGGTCGGAGCAGATGGCGTACCCGGTGTAAGCCTTGTATGCCTTGTTCGGCGTGTTGCCGAAGGCGTAGGTGCCGCTATAGAGATGCGTCTCGGTGTTATCTACCCAAGCCTCGTCCACCTCCTTGTGACCGTTGGCGGCGAGGGTGTATTCCTCGAAGGTAGCCGCAGCGGCTGCTTTCTCCACCCAGACGTGGGCAGAAACGACGGCTTGCTGACCAAAGCGGTCGGTGACGGTGCAGACATACTCGGTTGCCTTGTCCGCCGTGAGTGCGAGAGAGGCTTCGGTGCCGATGACTGCATCGCTGAAAGCGGTACGCCAAGCGTAAGTGTAGGGTTTGGCTTGCTCGTATTCGGTAGCAAGAATAGCGGTGAGCGTGACTGCCGCCCCTGCTGCCACAGTCTGTTTGGCAATCGGGTTCAGCACTACCGGACGAAGCGTCCAGGCGGTTGTGAAGGCCAGTTCATGATAAGCAGCAGCGGCTTCGCCCAGCGGCGAGAGCAAGAGGATATATGCCTTGTATGCAGTCTCCTCGCTCAGCCCCGTAGCGGTGAAGGTTACTTCGGCATCCTTGACAAGAGAGATCTCCGTTGTAGCAGTTGCCAATTCCTCCATAGCCGGTGCGGCACTCTCCGCCGGCAGCACCAGCACTTTGGCAGTGCCGTAATTATCCGCTTTGATGATAATACCGGCTTCGGTATCCTGCGTATTGGCGGTCGGATAGCCTTCAGCTATTACCGGCACACGGAAGAGGTCGGCGTCATACTCGTACGCACCGATGGTAGGCGCAGCGGCACGGGTCTTGCCGGTGATGTCGGTAGTGACGGATGCCATCACTTCGGCGGTAAGGAGATGTCCATCATTAGTCTCCTTCGGGATGAGAAGTGTAGCGGAAGCGAATGTAACGGCTTCGTTGAGGTTGCCGTCCGTGTCGGTGGCACCCACTGCGGTCTTCCAGTCGGCAAAAGTGCTGATATTGGCGGTAGGCATACCGAAGGTTGCTTCCGGCGTATAGAGGATATTATGGCGGAAGGCGGTATTGGCAATCGAGCCGGCGTTCTTATAGCGGATTGCGTACCCCTTGCCTGAGGCTTGAATAATGTTGTTCACGAAGAGCGAACCTGCAACCGGCGCGGACTGGATATAGACTGGCGAAGCGGCTGTACCTTCCGCATTGAGCACAATCGTGTTGTGCGCAACCAGCAGTTTTGGCAGGTTGGAATTGAGATTGACGGCGTACGACGCATAGGTGGAACCGTTGGTGGCATAGATCGCATTGTTAATGATATACAGCACAGCGTTCTCCTTGTCCTGATAGTTGTTTGGACGGAAATAGAGCGCCTGGTAGTTCAGGTTGTCCGAAGCCTCGGCAGTCATGTAAATATCATTGCCGGCAATGACAGCCGTGTCGCCAATCAGGAGCCAGTCAATCGCTGCGCAGTTGCTCTTTTTCACCTCCGCACGGAAAGTGTTGTTGAGCACCTGCAGTCTGCTGACCGCATCGCCATAGAGCATCTGGTTACCCTGGTTGCGGAAGGTGTTGCAGCTGATGAGCATGTTCTGCTGCAAAGGATCCGCAGCCGCTTTGTGTCCGATTACGCGGAGACCCATGTATCCACCCTCCAACACGCTGTTGGTGAGCGCAAAATCATTGTTATAATTGTTCTCGCCTGCATCCACGAAAAGCAGGTCCAGACGCACCGTATATTCCGTCATCCGCTCGGCGTAGATGCGGCAGCTGTCGATGGTGACATGCGTAGCGGCGTTGCGTACGATGACCACCGCCGGGTTCTGGTTGGAGGTATAGGTGGAGGTGAAAGAGAGACCTTTGAGAGTCACGTAGTCGGCTCCCTCAATGGTGAAGACGCCCTTCTCAGCCGTGAGGGTGTTGTTGTATTGGTAGGTCACATCATTGTAGTTGCCGGAAAGCGAACGGATCGTGATGGTGTTTGCAGGCCCGGCACCGCTGATCTCGGGCAGTGTGACTTGCTCGGTGTAGGTACCTGGTTCGACGGCAATCTCCACCGCGCC
Source organism: Paludibacteraceae bacterium (assembly GCA_016302585.1). Taxonomy (GTDB): domain Bacteria; phylum Bacteroidota; class Bacteroidia; order Bacteroidales; family Paludibacteraceae; genus Colicola. The sequence continues at coordinate 3,821 of JAEDNI010000026.1, forward strand.
GTCCATTCCGATCGTACTGATGGCTTGGAGCGCTGCGGTAAGCGTTGCATAATCCGCCAAAGCACTTGCGCCGACACGGTAGAAGCCGTGCGCACCGCTGACCACATTGATGGAGACGGCGGCTGTGCCCTGCGGAACAATCTTCTGCTCACCCAGCGCCACGTTATCCAGCGAAAGGGACACGACATTACCTACCTCGGCAGCGGCATCCACGGAACCTACGAACCAGAAGTAATAAACGCCCTTCTCGTCCATGACATAAGAGCCGGTAAACTCGTTCGCGGTAGAGAACGTAGTGGAATGACCGGTAGCGTATATATGGCGGTCGATGAGCAGGTCCGAAGCGGTCTGTTCAAAGGCGGTGAGGGTAAGCGGAGTGCGGTCACCGGAAACATATACAGCCGCTTGCATCAGGCGGAGGTCACCCGTTCCTTTGGTAGCCTCAGCCGGTGCCATCGGCGTAACGAATACCGAGTCCACCTCAAGATTGGTCAACAAATGTTGGCGCACCTCTACCTCAAAGCCTCTCATCCGGCTGGACGGCATCTTGACATAGACAGTCAGCGAACCGTCCTCGGCACGGGAGATGACACTCTCGTCCGCTGCCGGCTTGGAGTACATACCGTATTTCTTATCCGAGGCAGCCTCGGCATCATAGGCGTTGGCGTAGTAGATATGGAAGGGGTCGCCAGCGAGATAAGCTATGTCAAAATCCTTGAATACCAACTCTACGGCATAGCCTTCGGTAGCCGGCACGAAGGTGATATAGCCCTCGAAATTAGAACTGTAGTTCTCGTCTGCGCCGCCATCGTCATAGAACATCAGGCTGTTTTCGCCGATGATGACAGTACCGTTATCGCCGGCTTGCAAGTAACGCACGTTCTTCACGGTGCGAGCACCTTCTGGGTCACCGGCTGTGATAGTCTGCGCGTTACCGCTCAGGGTGACGCTTTTCAGGGCGGCATCCACCTCGGTCTCTACCGTGGCAGCGGCTTTGATATCGGCGGCAAGCACAAACGCATTGCCGTATTCAGCGAGTGCAACCGGTGTCTCAAGCGTCAATGCTACTTGAGCTGCTGCCGGAGCCTGTGCCAATACGTTTTCGCCTTGCAACAGATAGAGGGTTTCGATGTTTCCTTCCGTGCCCTTCAGGTCTACAGTCAAAGCATTGAGGCTCAAGGCATTGAGTGTGCCGATGGTCCGAATATCCAGATTGAGCAGCGCGGCTTTTTGCTCACCCGTCTGCACTAATTTGGTTGAAGCCTGAGCAACAGCAATCGTATCCACCTGCATGGCTTGCAACTTATATTCCTTCACCGTTGCGTGCCAGCCATTGCCGGTATAATAAGAAGACGTGGCGTTCGGGTTGAATACAATTGTCAAAGCGCCATCTGCTGCCGTAGAACGGATCTGGGTCGGTTTCTTGCCATTGGCGTCCAGTTCCCAGAGTTTGTCGCCGCTCGTTCCCTCGCCCGCGTAAACAATATATTTTGCGCGTGTGGAATAGGACGAAGAAGCATAATAGACATCGAAATCGGTGTAGTCAATCTGGATGACGTGACCTTCGGTAGCAGGTTTGAAGACTACCGTCTGGTCGCATTGCTCCGCCTGGTATTTGGAATTATAGTCGCTGACTACGGTGTGGGTATATGCCCAGTTGCCGAGGATGGTGAAGGTCTGCGAACCGCAAGCCTGAACAGCTTTGTTTTCAATTGTCAGTTCGCCGCTCTGGTCGCCGAAATCGGACACCGAGGAAAGGTTGGTGAACGCCAAGTTAGTGACAGTCACGTTCACTTTTTCATCGTTCTGTGCTAATCCGTTGATGTCACACACCAGCCAGAGGTAGTTTTCTCCCTCGCGGAAAGCGATATCGGTGTTCTTGGTAATAGTCACTACATCGCCTATCACATTCGCTTCGCCGATGAGGCGGGAAGTGCCGAAACTATTTTCCTTGGTGTAATAAAGTTTGGCTTTCGAGATCTGACCATACGTTCCATTGGTGTTGAGTGTGAGCGAAGCCACGGTGAGAGCCGGTTCGGTCTCAGCGGTTGTGATTTTAATAGAAGCCACTTGGGCATTCTTCGTTCCGGCAGAAACGGTGCCGGTCTCTTTGCTCAGGTTCACTGCGCTGAAGGTCATCGCCTGCGGAATGAACTCGCTGACCACAGCCTCCCAACCGTCGCGAAGGCTGGAGTCATAGGAGATATTATTCTTATGGGTGATCGTCAGTTGACCGTCCGCAGCCGTGCTCTTGAGGACGATAGCGGTCGTAGTGTTTGCTTCGGATTGCGAGAGTTGCCAGATCAGGTCAGCTTCGTTAGTGGAATTACCATTATAGACCTTGATATAATCCACATAGCCGGTAGAGTTCGCAGCATAGTCCGTATAGAAGACATTGATGCTATTGAAGGTCAGTTTGACTTTGCTTCCTTCCGTTGCAGGAGCGAACACCACCTTGCCGTCAAAACCCTTAACGACCTTGTCGTCCTTGCCGCCTTCGTCGTAGAAATTCGCTTCACCGGAAACGGTATAGGTCGCATTTTCAGCCATGAGGTACATCGGCTGGACGGTGAGGGTAACTGCATCAGCCGTAGTAAGTGGAGAGAAATTATTGGTTGTTTGGATGCCGGTAATATTCACACTACCGGTAGCATTAAAAGCGGCACCAGCCTCAATGGTCGCACCCAAACAAAACTTATTCGCTCCGTTGCTGAAAGCGTAAGGTGCATCCAAGGTGAGGGTATAAACGCCTGCGCTTTCGGTTACCGTTCCTATCAGTTCAGTCAAAGGGGCAGTAGAAGCGGCTTGCCCCGCGTAGAGTTTGATATGTTCGCCTTTAATGACATCTGTATTGCTTGTAGTAAAAGAAAGGGTCTCCAGTTTGTCAGGGGAGCAATACCCCTCGGTGGTGACGGTCAAACCGGCGACAGCTACATTCTCTTTTCCTGCCCATATTTCGCCATCCACAAAACTATTGTCCACGGTAGCAGACTTGACCGTCATGGATTCTAAAAGAACCTCTTCCACCGTAGCTTTCCAATAAGACTCTTTCGGGCTCGGATCTTTCGAATACAGGCAAACGGACAGACAACCGTCAGCCGCCCCAGATATATAGGTTGGCAGGGGATTGACGGCACCGTCACCCGGGATATAGGCAATCTGGTTGGCGTTCTCTGGGAAGTGAACAGAAGGATTGCCACTCGTCGGATACGTGATACTCGTCACATCGAACTGACCATTGTATATACGCATGTACACATCATACGAAGCGCTGTACTTGGTCAGGTTCAGTTCCTCAAAGGTAATCTTGATTGAATAGCCTTCCGTAGCGGGTTGGAAGATTACAGTCGAGAGAGCCGACTGGGTAAAATGAGTGCTAGCTCCCTTGAAATCATAAAAGGTCAGCGGAGCGTCTTTGGATACTACTTTCGTTTCGTACCCATACTGCGGCATGAGGTAGTCCTCTGCCTTTGCTGTGCTGCCCAGCCATCCCATGACTAACAGCAACAAAAAGAAGTACTTTTTTTTCATTGTATATTTTAATTAATTAGTAATAAGGAATATACGCGCATAGGCAAGTGCACCGACTGAAAAGCCGATGTACTGCATACAAAACAATATAAACAATAGTGATTGCTTCATCCGGTTCGCACTCTATTCCGCGAGAGTGATATGAACAGGGGAAAGCGGCATGTCTTCTGACTTGTCTCGTCCGTTAACGCCTTCTCGCCGACGCATCGGCAATGGCTTGGTTGCTATCGGACTGTAAATGAGACTTACAGCAGCGGGTCTGTACAGGATTTGCACCTGTTTCCATCTTGGCTTATGCGCGCATTTTTTGCGCCATAAGAACCGTTTTCCTTAAAATTGCGTTGCAAAGGTACTACATTTTTTTTGAATATGCAAGAAAAAAGTAGAAAAAAACGCCCAGTAGGGCGTTTTGATTAGATTCTTTCCAGAACCGTCTTGATTAATTCCTTTACACGCGGCTTATAGTCCGTATTCGCTGCCTCCACCTTACGTTGTGCTATCACGCAGCAAACCGTCATGGCCTTATGACCCATATGCAGCGCCAAACCGGCGATACAACTACCTTCCATCTCGTAGTTGGTGATGCGTTGACCCTCATAGCGGAACGCAGATATCTTCTCGTTGATATCCGGAACAGCGATGTCTACACGTAAGTTACGACCTTGCGGGCCATAGAAACCGTTAGCCGCAATCGTGCAACCGCGCATCATATCATCCTTCGCGATGCGGTCCACCAACTCCGGATTAGCCGATACTACGTACGGCACAGCCGCCTTCTTCGGATAGCCAATGAAGTCAACTAAAGCTTTCTCAAAGCCGAGGTCAGACATTTTGTCACGATCGTGATAGAACGCCAGAACACCATCGAAACCTATCGATTTCTGGCTTACGAGGAACGTACCCAGAGGAATATCCTCCTGCATTCCGCCGCATGTTCCGATACGAACGATCTCCAACTGGCGTTTTTGCTCTTTCTCCGTTCGGGTGTTATAATCGATATTCGCCAACGAGTCAATCTCGTTCATCACGATATCACAGTTATCTGTACCTATACCGGTTGAGATACAACTGATACGTTTGCCATGATACTTACCGGTGATGGTATGGAACTCACGACTCTGAACGTCGCACTCAATAGAACCTTCATCGAAGAACGAAGCTACAATGTTTACACGGTCTTGGTCACCCACCAAAATAATCTTGTCTGCCAAGAACTCCGGTTTCAAATGTAAATGAAATGCAGAACCATCCGCATTGATGATTAACTGCGAAGCAGGGAATTGTTTCATAATATTTTAGATTTTAGATTGTTGATTTTTGATTTTAAGCTTCGCCGCCGGTGAAGGTCAACGGAAGGGTACTGCCTTTGACAGGACCACCTATCGGCTCTATGGTACCGAACTTCTGCTCGTATTGAGCGATGTTATTCTGCAGCGCACCCAGAATCTTCTTTGCCTGATCCGGCGTTACTACTACGCGCGCTACCACATTTGCCTGCTGAATACCCGGCATAATTTGTGCGAAATCCAATACAAACTCCGTAGGAGTATGCGCGATCAGCGCTAAGTTTGCAAATACACCTTGCGCCTTATCTTGCGCAATGTTAATCGATAATTGTTTCTGTTCTGCCATTCGCGTGTGGCTATCCTCGTACGTGTACCAAAACTCCGTTTTAGTAGTAAGTACTCGGATGCACCCGCTCTTAACTCGGACTCACGAAGTCCTCGTTAGGGGATGCCCTCTAAGCCACTCGAGAGGTTTTAATTATAATTAAACTTTAAACTCTAAACTTTAAACTTTCAACTTTTAAACTACCATTTATATTGCTTTTTCAACGGTACCGCCAACATCCAGAGGTTCACCAGAGGTAAAGCAATATCAAACCATAGTACACTCATCATACTGAAGCGTCTCAACCCCATTCGACGTGCCGACACATTGATGATCGTCGTTTGAATAATCCATCGCAAAAGGAATAAGCCTAATGCCACAGCCGGTACCAGGAAACCCGGATTTAACCAATCAATCGTTCCTGTCTTCAGCAACTGCCATCCGTATCCTACCAGTATCAACAGCACCGCTGCATAGAACAGCCCACGAGTCATCGGCTCTACACCCAAACGCCACTTTGTACTTGTCTTATAAGCCGGCGAAACCGATAGATGTCTGCGTTTCTGCTGCCACCACTCTTTCATCGTCTGTTTCGCTGTGGACCAGGTATAACTCTCTCTACTCAGCACAACGGCCGTATTCGAACGCGTCGCTACATGATTCACAAACAAATCATCATCACCCGCCTTATTGGTCATAAGATGCGAGAATCCGCCCGATTCAAAGAACAAACGCTTGCGATAAGCTAAGTTACGCCCCACGCCCATATACGGATGTCCGCACAACGCGGCGCCTAAATAGTGCAATCCGTTGAACAGGGTGTCGAACCGTACTAATCGGTTAATATGCCCTCTGTCCTCAAAATACGGACTGAAGCCTAACACGATATCCTTTGCTCCTTGTCCGTCTCCAAAACCCTTCATCATCTCGCGAATCCAACTGCTACTCTCCGGCACACAATCCGCATCGGTTAACAACAGGTATTCGTACTGAGCAGCTTTAGCGGCCAGGGTAATGGCTAATTTCTTCGTCGAACCCACCCGTGCTTCATGCGGCACAAACGTCATCTTTAATCGCGGATCACGATGCATATACTGCTCTACTACGTCGCGCGTCGAGTCCTCCGAACCATCATCCACCACGATCACCTCGTACGTCGGATAGTCCTGCGTCAACAAGGCCTGCAGATAATTCGAGAGGTTCACGCATTCATTATGTGCCGCTAAAATCACCGATATACCCGGCCACTCTTGCGGTTCTGCCTCCTGACCCTTGGCTTTCGCCTTCTTATCCTTGCGCATCCGTCTTGCCGGAGCGGCCAGATAACGGCTGTACCAATAGAGTTGAATCAAGAACAGCGCACATACTACACCCAGCGCGATCCAATCCATCGTATTAAAACTACCTAAATCCAATTTTCTCTCTCCTCTCTACCATTCCTTAGCGCACTACCTTGATCTTATAGGTATGCGTCGAACTGCCGTCCTCTGCCTTCACGGTAATCTCCCACGGTTTACCATTCACCTGACCGGGCGCCACACTCATCTCTTGCTTATCCAATTTACGTCCATTGAACTGCGCCGTTTGACCCTTGATATTCGTTAACGAACCAATACCGCGGAAACCGGCGAACGTAAAGTCCGAACGGTTGTCTTTCTTATCGATTCGATAGATCTGAACCGCCTCACTATCCGGATTGAACTCCGACCATACGATATTATCAATCGCTAACCGATCGATGCGCGACGAATAAATCAACTCCACATCATCCACATAAATGGCATTGCCCGCATACAAACCGTAGTTCGCGCGGAAAGCCGGATAGTTACCCGCAGAGAAGATCACATTGCACATCGTCGGACGACCGTCATTCATATAGAAAATAGGCACTTTGATCCGTGTCCAGGTGCTGTACTTCGCACGCGCACGATACCATCCTTCCGCCACTTGCTTCGCCGGTTGGTCTGTACCGCATTCATTGCCATCGGTAGCCTGACGAATATCGCTCTCCTCGTTAATACGCTCGGTAGACGTACATTTCTCTACTTTATTCTTGTACTGACTGCTCTTTGCCGTACCTTGCCACGAATAATACAACAAGTGAAAATCCTCATCGGTCGTATGATCACCCGTACGCTTAATCCAAACCGACATCGTATCCGGGCGGTATTTCCAAGCAATACCACCGTCCGTACCAGCCGTTGCACTCTTTATACTCAAGCCCTTCAAGTACTGCCAAGGTTGACCCAAGGTTGCGTAACCCGGACCTACCTCCGTAATACCGAATGCACCTACGGAACGATCAGCCACATACATACAATAACCTCCGTTACGACCGGGCTTCTGATACAGGAACGTGAATTTCAAACCCACTTGCGATATGTTCGATCCATGCCATGAAGCCGGCTGCAAATCGCCGTTATACGTCTCGGGCCAACTCTCAAAATGATTGTTAGGTAACTGTTGCGCTACGGCAGAAAGCGCCGTAACTGCACCCAAGAAGATACCAATTATTATTTTTTTCTTTGTCATACGTATTAAAAAACGCTGCAAAGATAGTGTTTTTTTTGCATATATGCAAACTTTTTAGTAATTTTGCAGCCGATTTATGCAAATATAGTACCTATGGATGCGAATTCTTTTGGCGATAAATGGACCTTTACCAGCTTCGGCGAATCACATGGAGCTGCAGTAGGAGGCGTGCTGGACGGTGTTCCTGCCGGCATTTCTATCGATATAGAAATGATTCGAGAAGAATTGGACCGGCGTGCAGGGAAAGGGGACATCGCTTACGGGTTACAGGTTACCGGAGTTTCCGCACGAGCAAAGAATGAACCCGACGAAGTCGAGTGGCTCTCGGGTGTTATCACCAAGGATCCATCCGGTGAACTCATCACCTTAGGTACACCGATTGCCTTTCTCATTCGTAATCGCGATGCGCGGCCGGAGGCTTACGAGGCCTTTAAGCACACCTATCGCGTCGGGCACGCCGATAAAACCTATGAAATCAAATACGGCATCCGCGATTGGCGGGGAGGAGGTAGAGCCTCTGCACGAGAGACCGCTTCGCGGGTGGTGGCCGGCGAGATAGCCAAACAGCAGTTAGCGGCCAAAGGAATTGATATTCATGCGCAACTCATTCAAGTGGGGGAAGAAACCAACCCGAATGCCTTCCCTGCTTTGATAGAGCGAATCCAAAGCGAAGGAGATTCTATCGGAGGTGTTATCGAGTGCATTATTCATGGTCTTCCGGCCGGAACAGGTGAACCCATCTTCCATAAACTGCAGGCTGAATTAGCCTTCGCCATTCTTAGCATCAATGCCTGTAAAGGCTTTGAATACGGTACAGGCTTTGAGGGCGTCGGCAAAAAGGGAAGCGAGATCAATGCTGTTTCAGGCGGTCTTGCAGGCGGTATTTCCGACGGAACAGACATCGTCTTCCGCTGCGTTTTTAAACCTACTCCCTCTACACCCAAAGCCGGTGTGAAAGGTCGGCACGATGCTTGCGTCGCTGTACGTGCCGTACCGGTAGTAGAAGCAATGACGGCCTTGGCGCTCATCAATCTGATCGATTAATTCAGGTAGAAAAATTGACACTATTATGGTAAATATCTTATCCGACATTCGCCAACCCATCGCTGAGGCATGGAAGCAATATGAGCGACTCATGGAGCAAAGTCTGCGTGCAGATAACAAACTGCAGCAGGAGGTGCTTCGTTATGTAGGCGCACGTCGCGGCAAACAGTTGCGCCCGCTACTTGTACTGCTCAGCGCACAGTTATGCAATCCGGTTACCGATAAGACGCTTCGCTCGGCCGTTGCACTGGAATTGCTGCACACAGCGAGTCTCGTGCATGACGATGTAGTGGATAGTTCCGATACGCGCAGAGGCGCCGCAGCTGTACATGTGAAATGGAATAATAAAGTAGCGGTTCTCATTGGCGATTATATGCTCGCGAAAGTGATCGGACTGACGGCAGAAGTGCGTAACATCCGTATCCTGGAAATCGTTGCTAATCTCGGTAAGAGTCTCTCTTCCGGCGAGATGGTACAACTGCACGTCGGCCAATCGATGTGGATTGATGAGGAACGCTATTTCCAAGTCATTGAGCAAAAGACCGCACAACTCTTCCAGGCTTGCGCAGAAGCAGGAGCAGAGTCAGCCGGCTGTACACCGCGTCAACGCGCTGCGTTACGCGACTACGGACGATTCTTAGGGATCTGTTTCCAGATTAAAGACGATATCTTCGATTATAGCGATTTGGAGGAAATCGGCAAACCTACCATGAGTGACCTGCAGGACGGCAAGGTCACCTTACCACTCATCGAAGCCCTGCGTCGTGCACCGAAGGATGAGGCAGAAGAGATCCGGATGAAAGGAGAGCAATTGGTGGCAGACGGCTATTCGCCGGAGGACCGCAAGCGTGTGCTCGAAGAGATCAAAGCTTTTGTCATTCGTTTCCACGGCGACGAATATGCCGTACAACGCATGTTAGAGTATAAAAAACAAGCCACAGAAGCCTTATCGGTCTTCCGTGACTGTGATGAAAAAAAGAGTCTTACCTCCTTACTCGACTACGCCATCAATCGCGTTCAATAGACGCTCTCGGATATCTGAATACGAATCACCAATCGAATCTACGATCTCTCGCATAAACGCGCCGACCAACAGTTGGCGCGCTTTTTGTTTGCTGATACCGCGCTGCTGCATGTAGAAGAGCGCCGACTCGTCCAATTGACCGGTAGAAGCACCGTGAGTCGCTTGTACATCATCCGCATAGATCTCCAACTGCGGTTGGGTACGCATCTCAGCATTCTCCGATAGCAAGAGGTTGCGATTCGTCTGATGCGCCTCCACCTGTTGCGCTTCGGGAGCAATCTTCAAGTCGCCAATGAAATGTCCGCGAGCATGGTCATCCAACACGAACTTGATCAACTGATTCGAGGTGCCGCCTCCTACGGCATGCGTCACATGCGTCTCGGCTATCACCTTCTCCTCTCCATGTAAGTGCTCCAGACCATAGATCTCCGTTTTGCAACCTTCCTCCAATTGATTGACCGCTATAGAAAACGGCGCATTAATCACATGAATTTTAACATGCGAACCTGCTTCCTGGTCAATCCGGAGATTGACTTCTTCGTTGACGAAGACGCGCTCGAAGACCTCGCCCTTATGCAATACCATCGTATCCATGTTCTTCGAGTTCCAGCGCCAGTGTTTTATCTCCGGTCTTGATGATCTTCCCGTCGGCTAACACATGTACAAAATCAGGCACGATATAATCCAGCAGACGCTGATAGTGGGTAATGACAATAGAGGCATTCTCGGGTGTCTTCAAACGATTAACTCCTTCCGCTACGATACGCAGGGCATCGATATCCAAACCGCTGTCCGTCTCATCCAATATCGACAAACAGGGCTCTAACATCGCCATCTGGAAGATCTCGTTTTTCTTCTTCTCGCCTCCGGAGAAACCTTCGTTCACCGATCGGTTATTTAACTTATCCGGTAACTCCAGCAGTTTCTTCTTCTCGCGCATCAAGCCCAGAAACTCCTTCGCGGAAATAGGTTCTTTTCCCTCATATGCGCGCTTCTCATTAAGCGCCGTGCGCATGAAATTCGTCATACTCACGCCGGGGATCTCAACGGGATATTGGAAACTGAGGAACACACCCGCACGGGCACGCACCTCCGGCTCCATCGCCAACAGGTTCTCTCCGCGCAGAAGCACTTCTCCTGCCGTCACTTCATACGCCGGACTACCAGTCAAAACCGCCGATAAGGTCGACTTACCCGCACCATTCGGACCCATGATAGCATGCACCTCGCCTTCATGAATGACGAGGTTCACTCCCTTCAATATCTCTTTGCCCCCGATCGAGGCATGCAGATCTTTTATCTCAAGTAGCGTTTTCATTCCTTTTCTCACAGAATACATTAGAAATTATACTTGGTCATCAATTGCACGCGATGGTTTGTAACCCAGTGAAGGTCTTGCTGTGCTATTCCGCGGAGGTCCAATGTACCTCCCTTGCCGTATTGCACCGAGGTTACCTCATACTCCAACCCCACTTGGAACTGGCCCACGGTATAAAGCAACGTAGGCGAAAGACGCCACATACGGATCATATTATTAGGACGCGGCGTGAAAATATTATCCGGCTTGCCATCACTGTTGCCATCGTACAAATCCTCTTTTGTCCCAAGGTTTTGGATATATCCGGCGAACAGAATACCTTGCAGTTTTTGCGGATGTTTCTCCTCTTGTTTGCCTACCTTGCCTCCATAGACCATACTAATCCATGACGAAGAATTACGCAGCGGAGTATATTCCCACGAGCCATCGGCATTTTTGGCCTTCACACCATAACCGCTATTGAGGTTCATATGCTCACCTGCCTCCGCAAAGATAGTCTTTGCCTTGATGGAAAACTCGCCCTTCTTATACTGCAGATAGAGGAAGGGGGAGGCTGTGGTCAGACGGTCTTTGACTGTAACCATGATCGTATCTCCGGGAGGCGGCACCGTTTTACCCAGATTGCGGGGTTTAATGCTCAGCACATCAGCTCCCACTCGCATCAAGAAGCCCTTGTGATGCACGCTCAAACCCAAATAGGCTTCCGGCGTCTTGCCATACAGCATATAGTCGGCCGACTGCGCATATGGACCGGTGGACAAGTACTGCATTTGCCAGATACCAGCGGCCGTCAAAGTGATATATTTGCCCAAGCGCGCATCCATCTTCACCATCGGAGAACGGTTGAAGGGACCAAAAGGCGCACCGGAGGCAAGAGATATAACATCGCTTACATCAGCTGCCATCGGGTGCCATGCCTGACCAAGCGTCAGATCAACACGGGCATAGTCCTTACCACCTGACATAGGCAGGCTATCCCATCCCAATGTCACATATGCCTGACGAAGCCGAAACTGCGCTACGCCACTAACCGCGTGAGCTCCGGTGAAGGAGACGGTTGAACCCGATTTAGTACTTAATCCGGCATAAAAATCCGCCTCAATTTTTCCGGAAAACTCCGTTCCACGCCATTTATACCCCACGATATTCAGTCCGACACGGGTCGTAAGACTCAGGAAACGGAAGGTACTTACCGCATTGAGATCTTCGCGAAGTGCAGGGTCGTCAGTATTCCAGACCTGGTCACGAGGCTGATAGTTATACAGGTCACCTGTTCCGGAAATCGATTCACGGCTGTCATACGTGAAGTAGTTACGAATAAATCCGTAGGGTTTAAAATGTTGCTTAAGGTGTGACTTTACCACCTCTTTTTTCTGCTGCTTCGTCGCCGTCTCTTGCGCCATGACAGACGCAGAGAGCAGCGAGAAAAGCAAGTATATGGATATGATACGTTTCATATTACTTGAAAACAGATACCCATGTCACGTTTCATGGATATACTGTTTTGATTGTTTATCAATCTTGCCTTTCGGGCTGCAAAAGTACTGCTTTTTTCTGAATTACGCAAGAAAAAAAACAAAAAAAGCGTCCTAAGACGCCTTTTTCACCGTTTTACGTACTTGGGAACACTATTGAAGGGTTCCGAATGCGTTGTAAATCGTGCCATCTGTCAAACGAATAAACAGTTGACCATCCCGAATAAACTTGTAATTGGAGCCATCCTTATGACCGTCCGTCCACTCGATAGCCGTCTCTTCTTTGTCGCAAAGCGCTTCACCATAGACCTCCAGTTCCCACAAGGAAGAACCATAGCCTGTATTGCGTTTTTTACAATAAATTCGAACGAACTGTGCTTCCACCGCCTCACCGCCTTTGCGGATATCAATCGTCTGCACACCGCCTTCTGCACCCGTGATGGACTTCGCTATCGTATACTGCTCGCCATCTTCACTCACTTCCACATCAAAATCCGTTGCATAAGCGGCTTCCCAATAGAGTTTGACAGTGGTCAGTTGATAGCAATCGCCGATATCCACCACAATCCATTCGTTGTCCTGATGACGGCTGGACCAACGGGAATTCAGATCTCCGTCCACGGCCTTCTCGGGTTTCGTTCCATCGTTCTCATATCCCGAAGCCGTGACTGACTTATGCAAGGCCAGGTTGACCTGATCGAACGACCTGACATGGACCGTAGCCGTGTCTTCAATATCGAAGCAAGGGAAGATCAATTCGAAATCTCCGACCTGCGTCGCGCGGTAGGATGAGTTACAAGTGTCCATCACCTCGCCGAACTGATTAAGAATCGATACGACGAACTGCTGCGTGGTACCCAGGGGCATCGTTACTTCCTTCGGCTCTACCTTCGCATTCGCCACTTGCTCCGCTTCCAGCACTACAAATGTCAACGAAGCGGAACAACCGTCTATCGTACGTGTCTCTGTAAACAGGCCATAGTGCGAATAACTCAGCGTCTCGTTCTTTACAGAGAGTACCTTACCTGCACAGTCATAAGCCGTGATCGTTAAGGTAGTTGTTTGCCCCGGATAAAGCACCGTATCCGTTGCCGAAAGTGCAATCGCAAACACACTCGTCGACTCACAACTCAGCGGACGACCATAGGCTTCCAGCTCATAGAGCGAAGTGCCGTATTGCGTAGCCCGCTCTACTCCGGTCAATCGAATATACCTTCCTCTGGAAGGATTAGAGATTGGAGATTGGAGATTGGAGATTTGGATTTTCTCCACGCCTCCGGCGGAAGAGAGGACGGCGGTGCGCCATGTATTGTTATCATCGCTCAGCGCTAACTCATACTGCGAAGCATAGGCCGCTTCCCATCGTAAGATGAGGTGATCGATATAGCATATCTGCTGCAGATCCACCACTACCCATTCATTATCTTTGTGCGCCGACCCCCATCGCGTCTTTACATCGCCGTCCGTCAAGTGCTTCGCCAAGCAACCGGCGTTCTCTTCCGAAGAAGCCGTTACCGGTTTATGCAGCGCTAAGTTCGGATACGGAAGATTCCATGCCATCGAATCCGGTTCCACTTCTTTCTCCTCATCCTCAATAGTAGTCACTGTGTGTTTTTGATTGCCGCAGATGAGGGTTAATCCATGTGGCACAGTAACGGTTGTATCCACAGCCCCGAAGAAATGAACCGATAGCGGCGCAACCCCTACGTGATAAACGGCATACGTAGTACGCCCGCTGACCGTATCCGTGTAAGCACAAGCCATCGGATGGTTAGAATATATATCGTATCGTTTCTCGCCCAACGCCTTGTGGGAATGCGCCAACCAATAGGTGATACCTCCCGTATCTGCATTCTTTGCTAACGCTTTGCCCATCTTATCCATTTTGTCCCAGACATGCGCGGCCGAGTCGGCATCAAAGAGCGAGAGGTACGACAGGCACACATTACCTAATCCCGACTCGTCACCCAAGCCACCGCTGGCAGCTTCATAGTTTCCCACCTCCTTAGCCGCATACATCTGCGTATAATCCCAACGTGTGAACTTGAGATCTTCGGAGAAGAAATTAGTGAGTATAGGTGAGATAGGTAGCCATTGTATCGAATGCATCCAAACCGGATCGCCGGAGAACCAGGTCCACCATCCTACGCCCTGCATCGTCAGGTTGCAGCAATAGGGGTGTTTGTATTTCGTAAAATCGATGTTCCTGCGTTGGCGATCGAACCAATACTCCGATGTCGCACGTGTCTCGAGGGTATAGCCCATGATTCCTGCCTCCAACATCTCCGGGTCTTGCAGCGCAGCGCCGAGCAGCCACACGCCACCCCAGCCTTGGATCGCTTCCGACGAGGACTCCTGACCGTTACCGTTACCTGCATTACCCAATCCTCCTGCAAACGAATGTCCGCAATAAGGATTGAACGTACGGAACCAAGGTTCGTCCGCCGAACGCTGCCAGTTGGCATAATCGCGTGCCACCTCCCGCGCCATCAGACCGTAGTTCGTGCGAAAATCATCATCCAGCATGCACAGCAACGCCGAGGCATAAACGAAATAGCCGTAATGGAAATGGTGGTCATTGAAGGTATCCGAGTCATAAGAAGGATCCATGCCGATGAGTGCTCCCCATTTCGGGTAACGCGCAAAATAGAACCGCTCTTCGCCCGGCGTGAAGGTGTACCAGTTAACCAGCACTTCTTTCAGACGATTCTTCGCCATACGGAAAGTAGCCGTATCGCCCATTTGCAGCGCAAAAGTCATATAATGCGCCATCTGCGTAAGGCCTTTGCCGCCCCAATAGGTATCTCCACCGAACGAACCACGCTTGGCATAATCCGCATTGAGCGCTGCCATACGGGCTGCCGAGAACTCCTCTCCCCACTCCATCGGAGCCGGGAAGAACGGCAGGAACGAATGCACCGGATACGTGAAGGTAAAATCGTTTCCCGAATATAGCCTCATCGTGCCGCGAGGAGAGAGATACGAACCATTGACCATTTGGTCATTTACCATCTGGTCATTTGAATCGTAGTAATGATGCGGCAGGAAGCCCATGAGGACAAATTTGTCCACATGAAAAGTCGTTGTGAGCGACGAGGTAGCGGCATGATAAGCGTACGAGAAAGTAGTCTTACGCGGGATTTGGAACGCGTATGGCGCACATGCCGCAGCGTCTAAACCATCCGTAAGCAAAGCGATTGTGAGCTTATCCGTGTCCGTAAAGACCGCATATCGGGCGCTATTGGGATTGGTAACCTGCATCGTGATTCCGGACGCCTCGAGCCAGACGAGCGGCGAACCTTCCATACACGTCACGCGCACCCAATCCTCGCCGTCCTGCATGATAAACGACATCGCGAAATCCGACCAGCTATCGACGAGCGCTTCCTCAAAAGCTGCATTCTTACCGGTAGCGGTCTTCTGAAACGTCACCGAGAGCGGTGTGTCCCATTTGACCTCACAGCCCGTGGGCTCCCAATAGGACGGATAACCGATCGTCAGCTCACCGTCTTTTGCCTCTGCCCAACCGGGATAAAACCATAGTTTGCCGGTCCAGGTATTGACAAGTGCGTGCGTCCACCAATCATTCGTCGGTAGCGCCAGAGAGCCCTCGTGCGAACCATCGGGAGCACCCAACCGCGCCAAAAGCGAGTCCGGCAGATAGAGTCTGCGATGCTCCATCTGGTACGCCTGACAACCGCCGTGAGCCGAAGTATGACTCTTGGACAGCGGCACAAACGAAGCATACGAACCTGCGCCAACAGACACCGGTGTTTGCGCGAAAGAGGAGACCGCTATCGCTGAAAGAAGAAAGACCGCTGCGCGCAAAGACAAAAGACTCCGTTTCACACCTTACAGTTTCACCAATATTGTTTCTACACTATTCGCCGGCATAGCCACCGTCGCGCAGTACTCGCCTATCTGCAGCGGGAAAGAAGTTGCCTCGCCGGTATTGAGGATATTGATCGCGTACGAACCGTCCGGTTTGGCTACGGCGCAGATATGAATCGTCTCCTCCAGTCCATCCGGCAAACGAACACCTAATGCCACATCGCCCGGCCGCATAGAGCGACTGAACTGCTTGAGCACATAGTAATACGGTGTGTAGTATAGGTTTTCATGCTCGTAATCTACCATCAGCATCGCACCGCAGTTATTGTTTACATGCGTCGGACCACCAATCGAATCCAGCACGGCATTCCAATCGATATGTCCGGTTAACCAGTGATTGATACCATCGATGATATAACTCGCATAGCGATGAGTAACCGCGTATTTGGGATGCCATTCCGGCCACCAAGGTGTCGAATAAGCCCAATCGGTCGCATTCGGATTCCACCAGAAACTGTCGTTATCAAACCAACAGCACTCTTTATATCCCTCGTAATCGGATACGCCGGGCCAACCGTCTCGACCTAAGTTATCCACACAACCTTCCGTATGAATCAGGCGCTTATCGGGATGTGCCGCATGCAGCGAGTCCAATACATCCGGGAAACAACTGATGGTCGATCCGTACCAATGCACGGCCGTTCCATCCGTATAGGCGTTTGCTAACGAATCGCCGAAGATAGCGGCCGTATAGGGCGCGGCCTCAAAGGTGTTTTGGTCAAAGCCTAAAATCTTCACATCACCAAAACCATTGGTTTGCAGTTGCGGGCCCAGATATTTACCGATCAGTTCTGCCTCAGCGGCAGGCGTTAGGTGCATCGATTCCCAACTGCCGTCATTCCCCATCGGTTCATTCTCCGGTGTGATAGCCCAGAAGCGAATACCCGCTTCCTTATACGCCTGCAGATACTTTACATAGTAGCGCGCAAAGGCATCGTAGTACTCGGGCAGCAGAGAACCTCCGTAACGATTCGTCTTATCGAAGAACTGCTTGTTGTCTTTCATCCATGCCGGGGCCGTCCAGGGGGAAGCTACCAATCGCCATTCGCTATCCGCTTGACCGGCTTTGATCTCGGCAATCTCATGCAGACATTGCCACATATCATATTGCTCGTCTTGAATCTGCGGATACTCCTCTTTCGAGAATCCATCCTGGTGCACCGCCATGCTAAAATGATCCAGTGCCTCATCGTTCTCCACGTCATCGTAGGAATAATGTCCCTTAAGAGCGAAGTCCGATGCACCGACTACGGTACGCGAAGCAGAGAAATTAGCGCCATCCTCTCCATACATCTCCTGCAGCACTTCACGACGCTTCTCCGGACTCAGACAAGCCAACACAAACACCGACGACTCCGTAATAGAGTTGCCAAAACCGTCTATCGTCTGACGACGGTCATTCACATCCACTACAACAGCTCCGTCCAACGTCTTTTTAACAAACACTACGGCCGATTGTTCGGCGCATTTCTTTCCGGATGCAGAGGTGAGCCACACATGGGTGGACGGTACCTTCGCTGTGCAGGCTGTCAGCGCACAGAGAGCAAAAAGGATTATTTTACGCATATGTTTACAGTAATTTCGGTTATCTTTTCGTCGCGGGCAAAGAGATGTGCGCTTTCCTCTTTGGATAGCACCTTTGCTTCCACTTCGGCAAGGCCGCAATAGTCTTTCGGCAGAGGTTGATCTAACTTATAGGTGATCTTCGTGCCGCAGTACGTGAACTGCAGCGCATTGTCCTTGAAATCATTCGCGCAAAGGAAGAGCGGGGAAAAAGTGATCTGGCCGTCCTGCACGGTTACACCTAATTCGAACCACCGGCTGATGATATCTTCCTTCACCTGTCCGGTCATTCCGGGTTGTTGCACGCCAGCCATGGTCGGCGTATGCGAATACGGATCGAAGGGGAAAGCCCCATACTCATCCGGCCGCTTATGCGAACCGATACCTTCGCGAATTGCCATATATTGCTTCAAGAGACGTTGGCGGATCTCCGTCCTCTCGTTCTTCGCCCGCTGCATGGTCTCGCCCACCGCCAAGAGCAGTTTACTTACCATATGCCAGTAGATACAGCCAAGACCTTCGTACTTATAGAACGTACCGCTACGACCGGTGAAAGCATGGTGATTAAACACTTGTTCATACAGGTCCTTCAGTTCATCCGGCAGTTCATTCGCATTACGATACTTGGCATCGAAATGAATACCGCCATCGCAGTCCTGCTTCAGGATTGAACCCAGATATTTCTGTACCACCGCCAGATTCTTCGCCTCTTCCGGCAGGTTATTCAATTCCAGGAAAGTCTTTCGTCTGCGGTTCGGATAGAGCATATACGAACGTTGATCTTCGCGGTATAGATCGGAATGACGCATTGCATCAAGTAAGTCGGCCGCCTCTTCTCCGCTGAGAATTCCGGACGAGAGAACTGCTACCTGACCTTCCAGCATCGCATAGAGATGGCTGATCTCGATGCCCTGATCCGTAAACTTAATCAGGTTATATGCCTCATACAAACCGTCTGCACGTTTGTTCGCGCGAATCGACTCATCAATCTTACGCAAGGTAGCGTCCAAGAACTCGTGTAACTCCTCTTTCTCCAGTACTTCGGTCTTCCCGCTTAGTCCGGCATATACCTTTTCGCGGTATGTCTCGCCGGCCGTACCGACAATATCGAGGAACTGCTTGGTGTTGCCGTTCGGATAAGCATTGCGAATTGCACGGAGGAAATTCAAGGTTTCTACACCTATCGTCACGTCTTCTTGAATCAAATTCTGCAGGAATGCTACGTAGCGACGCATGTAACACAAGGTCACCATCGAAGCACCATAGCCTACTAACGCGTTGTTCGCATCATTCCATTCCGGACGTAAAGTATTCATCCATATACCGGCTTCGGGAACGAAGTTCGACAGTTTGGTCAATAGAGTAATCAGCAACTTATCGGCCATCGTTGTTCGGCGAACCTGTTGTTTCTCATCTAAGAGCAACTTGGCTTCTGCCCCCTTCGTCGGAATAAGCGCCTGAATACGCTTATGTTCCTCGTCGTCAAAGCGAATACTGTTCTTCGGGTCGGCTACGATCTCGGCATACGATTTCAATCGATACGGAACATTCGCAAACGCATACCTGCATTCATTCAGCAAGCCTTGCAGTTTCTGCGGATCATGACTGTAACTGATTTCCAGCAGTTTCTGCAAATAGATAATCTGATGGTCGCCCCAATAACCGATGTTTGACCATGGATTTTCCGGTTCAATCACCTCGTAATCAATTCCCTCATTGGAGATACGATAGGGATTATAGCCGTCCGCCGTAGTGGCATCCAGGAACTTGGCAATGATATGATTGATATAGAGCGGATAACTGTACGAGAGCGCTTCCCAGTTCTGGAAAATATCGCGCCAGTTACCCTGATATGCTACAACCGGCTTACCTTGTTCATCCTGCACGCGAATATTGAACAGGTTCCATGGACGAGAAGGATCACCATGTCGTCTACCAAAGGTCAACGGCAGATCTTCCGTATCCGACTTAGGCGGATAATTCAGGTAATAACCGCCGCGCATGGTATTGAATAGCACGTTCGCGAAATGACGCGCATCATTGGCCTCATCGCCCGTTTCCTGCACACCATCGTTCTGTGCTACTATACGTTTCAGCGTCTCAGTCGACTCTCTCATCGCCGCCTCAATCACCTCTATCGCATCCGGTTGCGTAATGAAATGCATCAGTTCATGCACCGCTACTGCATCTTTGCTGACATCCAACACATTATACCAAGTCTGCGAACAATGAGCCGGCAGATAAAGAGATGTCTCTGCCACAAACGCTCCGCGTACGCCTTTAGAAGGAGTTTTATCGTACTTTGCACCTGGCAAGCCTAATCCATAGACGGTATTACATGTGAGGGATTCAGAGGGTTCTGCACGGTCCACCAAGATGGCCTCCATGCGGAAAAGCGCCAGCGAAGTGCCTGGCACCAGTTCGGTCTTCTTATATCCGTCAACCAATGTGGAGAACTCATTCTGCGTCTTGCGCTCTACGCCAGCCGGCAGCACATTCTGCAGACGATCGTCAATGGATACTTCCGTAGCTCGGTTGCCTAAGTTCTCCAGCGTTGCACGACGTACCCAACCATGTTTGCCTGCAGGTGCCCAAATATAGGAGAAACGCAGTTTGAGTGTGTGGTTCTCTTCACAGAACACAATCTGGTTGCCCACCGTTGATTTCGCAATCTTACGGGACAACACGAATACATCCTGTTGCTGCGCAGAGAAAGGTCTCCAGAGCAGATCTCCGTTCACTTGAAACGGTTCACCCTTCACCTTTATCGTCGTCTTCGGACCGGTAAACTCATAGCTCTCCGTAATCTTGTCGTCCGTATAATACGGGAAAAGCGCTTCACCGGGACTTCTGCGACCTGCCGTCAGTCCTCCGGTAGAAGACAGGTACATCCATAGATCCGTATCCGACGCCAGCGAGATGAAGAACGGCTGCATCTCATCGTAATTGGCAATCTCATAAAACCGTTCGCCGTTAATCGATATAAATTGTCCTTTTACCATGGTTATCTTATTTTTTTTCGAACGCTCTGTCCAAAAATCAAACGTTAGTGATTCTTAGTGATACTTAGTGATATTTAGTGATTATCGACCCCTTGTCGAACCTGTCAAGAGGGTATAGCGGACTCTCTGCGTTTCTCCAGTTCGTCTTTCATCTGCGCCAT
>JAEDNI010000027.1 GCA_016302585.1 Paludibacteraceae bacterium
AAATGCCATGGTGTGAAGCAAGGCAGCAAGCCAATCAAGGCTAATGAGCCGTGTATGGTTCCTACGGAACGTGTAGAGTTGCTATGCAACGTGTATTGTTCCTGCGGAACGTGTAGAGGCGACCTGCCGGTCGTCTCTTTTTTGTATAAAAATGCGAAAAATCTTGCAAATTTGAAAAATTTGTTGTACCTTTGCGCCCGATTTTGGATATATGTACGTAGAATAAATCACAAAAGATATATGTTTGATAATTTATCGGAACGATTAGAACGAAGTTTTAAGATTCTTAAGGGCGAAGGCCGCATCACGGAGATTAACATCGCGGAGACCGTAAAAGATATCCGCAAAGCGCTGTTGGAAGCCGATGTGAACTACAAGACGGCAAAGCAGTTTACCGACCAGGTGAAAGAGAAAGCGCTGGGTCAGAACGTCATCACGGCGGTGCGTCCCGGCCAGTTGATGGTCAAGATCACGCACGATGAGTTAGCGGCCTTGATGGGCGGCGAAGCGCAGGAGATTAACCTCAAAGGTACGCCGGCAGTCATCCTCATGGCGGGTCTCCAAGGTAGCGGTAAGACAACCTTTGCGAGCAAGTTAGCCAATTATCTGCAGACAAAGAAGGGCAAGAAAGTGATGCTCGTGGCATGCGACGTCTATCGTCCGGCGGCTATCGAGCAGTTGCGTGTATTAGGCGAGCAGATCGGGGCGAAAGTATTCGCCAATGGTGGAATGCTCAATGGTGACGCGACAAAGCCGCTTAATGGTGGAGATCCTGTTAAGATTGCGCAGGACGCTATCTCGGAGGCACGAAAGTTCGGCTATGACGTCGTGATCGTCGATACGGCCGGTCGTCTGGCCGTGGATGAGCAGATGATGCAGGAGATATCGGCTATCAAGCAGGCTATCACGCCGAGCGAGACCTTGTTCGTGGTCGATGCCATGACCGGTCAGGACGCTGTGAACACCGCCAAGGAGTTCAACGATCGTCTGGATTTCGACGGAGTGGTACTGACGAAGCTCGACGGCGATGCCCGCGGTGGTGCGGCACTGTCTATCCGCTCGGTAGTCAATAAGCCGATTAAGTTTATCGGTACGGGCGAGAAGATGGAAGCGCTGGATGTGTTCCATCCCGCGCGTATGGCCGATCGTATCTTAGGAATGGGTGACGTGGTGAGCCTCGTGGAGCGAGCGCAAGAGCAGTACGACGAAGAGGAGGCACGACGCATCAGTAAGAAGATCGCCAAGAACCAATTCGACTTCAATGACTTCTTAGGTCAGTTGAACCAGATCAAGAAGATGGGTTCGATGAAGGAGTTGATGGGTATGATCCCGGGTATGGATAAAGCGTTGAAAGGCGTGGAGGTGAGCGACGATGCGTTCAAACCCATCGAGGCGATGATCAATAGTATGACGCCCGCTGAGCGTGCGAACCCGAGTCTGCTGAACGGTAGTCGCAAAGCCCGTATCGCCAAAGGCGCAGGTGTAGATATCGTAGCACTCAACCGCTTCCTCAAACAATTCGAGCAGACCTCGAAGATGATGCGCAAGGTGCAGCAAATGAAACGCAGATAGGCGTTTCATTTGGTTGAAAGTTTAGAGTTTAGAGTTTAGCGTGTCGGAGACACCGAATACATATCAGCCCGGATGGGGTGAAGATCAGAAGAAACATCATCACCACCATCATCACCATTATCAGGGGGAGAAAGAAAACAACCGGAGATGGGGTGGCGAACTACGTATGCGCGACAAACAGGCGTACTATGGGCTGATTGCCGTTTGTGTGATCGTAGCATTAGTGGGTCTCTATTCCCTGCTGACGCTCATCATCCGCGAGGTGAAAGCCATGCCGATGGATGACCCGAAGAGCGAACTGGCCGTGGATGAGTTACGTATTCATAAAGTGGCGGAACAGGATGCGCTCATCGCCGGAGACAGTCTGGCGAAAGCCATGGAGATGGATTCTGCGATGATTCGTCACGTGCAGATAGAGACACGACCAGTGTACCGTCAGCCTCGCAAAAATACCGAATGGTATATCACGCGGCGAGAGTGGCGCGATATATTCGAAAACATGAAACGCTGGAGAAAAGACCAAGAAGAATGATACTATTAGACGGAAAGAAAGTAGCGGCCGAGAAACGGGCTGAGTTGCGCGAGACGATCGCACAGCTGCAGGCAGCAGGCAAACGAGCACCTAAATTAGCCATCGTCATCGTAGGACATAACCCTGCGAGCGAGACCTATGTGGCCAATAAGATCAAAGCCTGCGGGGAAGTAGGTATCGAAGCAGAGAAGATCGCCTTCGAAGCCGATATCACCGAGCAGCAGTTATTGGTCGAGGTGAGCCGACTGAACCACGATGCTACCATCGACGGCTTCATTGTGCAGTTACCGCTGCCGGAACATATCTCGGAGACTACGATCATGAGTGCTATCGATCGCCGCAAAGACGTAGATGGTCTTACGCCGGAGAACGTAGGACGCACCGTACAAGGTCTGCCGTCTATCATCAGCGCTACGCCGCGCGGCATACGCGAACTGTTGGCGTATTATCAGATACCGACGGAAGGCAGACATGTGGTGGTGATCGGTAGGTCTAATATCGTCGGCAAACCTATCGCGATGCTGCTGATGCAACGGCCGTACCTGAGTCTGCCGAGCATGAGTGCCGCTTCATTAGGCGACGCCACCGTGACGATCTGTCACTCCAAGACCCGCAACCTGAAGTCGATCTGCCTCACCGCCGATATCATCATCGTAGCTGCCGGATGCCCGAAGTTACTGACGGCAGACATGGTGAAAGAAGGGGTGACTATCATTGACGTAGGTATCAACCGCGTGGACGGTAAACTCGTGGGAGACGTCGATTTTGAGAACGTAGCACCCAAAGCTGCCTATATAACCCCCGTACCCGGTGGCGTAGGTCCGATGACGATCGTAAGCCTGTTGCAGAATACGCTACAAGCGTATGAATTAAGAATTAAGAATTAAAAATTACGAATTAATTTTGAACATTCTCGATAAAATAGACGGATTAGAGGCGAAGTTCCATGAGGTGAGTCTGTTGATCACGGACCCTTCGGTGATAGCCGACCAGGCGCGGTATGTGCGTCTGAACCGTGACTACCACGACTTGGAGCGTGTGTTAGAATGTGCCCATCGCTATAAGAAAGCGGTGACGGACCTGCAGGACGCGAAAGACCTGTTTTACAACGAGTCCGACCCGGAGATGAAAGAAATGGCGAAAGCGGAGATAGACGAACTGGAACCGCAGATACCTAAGTTGGAAGAGGAACTGAAGTTGCAACTGTTGCCGCAAGATCCGGAAGACGGAAAGAACGTGGTGATGGAGATCCGTGGCGGTACGGGAGGAGACGAGGCAGCTATCTTCGCCGGCGATCTCTTCCGTATGTACACAAAGTATTTCGAACTCAAAGGATTCAAATATACGATCTCTTCCTTCACCGAAGGTGCAGCCGGCGGATACAAGGAGATCATCTTCAATGTAACCGGTCAGAACGTATATGGTACGCTCAAATATGAGAGTGGCGTTCACCGTGTGCAGCGTGTGCCGGTGACCGAGACCCAAGGACGCGTACATACTTCCGCCGCTACCGTAGCGGTGCTGCCCGAGGCCGATGAGTTTGAAGTGCACATCAACGAAGGGGAGATCAAATGGGAGACCTTCCGTTCCGGCGGTGCGGGTGGACAGAACGTCAACAAGGTGGAGTCCGGTGTGCGCTTGCGCTATAACTGGAAAAATCCCAACACGGGCGAAGTGCAGGAGATACTGATCGAGTGTACCGAGACGCGTGACCAGCCGAAGAACAAAGAACGGGCCCTCTCGCGCCTGCGTACGCAAATATATGATAAGGAGCATCAGAAATATATCGATGACATCGCTGCCCGACGTAAGACGATGGTCTCGACCGGTGACCGAAGTGCGAAGATCCGTACTTATAACTACCCGCAGGGACGTATCACCGACCATCGTATCGGCTATACTGTCTATAACCTCGCGGCCTTCATGGATGGCGATATACAAGGCGTGATCGATGCGCTGCAAGTAGCCGAAAACGCAGAACGACTCAAAGAGAGTGAGTTGTGATTGGTGATTGGTGATTGGTGATTGGTGATTGGTGAGTTGTGATTGGTAAATGTATTTATTTTATTGTCCTGATATTGAAACGAAGCAGACGCTGTCCGAAGAGGAGAGCGGACATTGCGTGCGGGTGCTACGCTACAGCGTAGGGGATGAGATCTTGATTACAGACGGCAAAGGTACGACCTATAACGCGCGTATCACGAACCCGCATCCGAAGCATTGTGACTTCGAGATCATACATAGCGAGAAACAGCAACCGCACCATGCTTTTCACCTGCACATCGCTATCGCACCGACCAAGAACATCGAGCGTCTGGAATGGGCCATCGAGAAGTGCGTGGAGATTGGTGTGGACGAGATCACACCGCTCTTATGCCGTTTCTCCGAACGCAAACAGTTACGTACCGACCGACTGGAGAAAATCATCCTCTCGGCGGCCAAACAGAGTCTGACGCCCTATCTGCCGGTGCTGCATGAGTTGACGCCGTACGACGACTTTATTCGCGAACAAGCCGATAAAGACCAACAATGCTTCATCGCACATTGTTATAAAGAGGATAAACGGGTGCTGAAAAACGAGATAGAGCAGGGTAGAGACGTACTGGTGCTGATTGGTCCGGAAGGGGATTTCAGCGAACAAGAGGTGGCGGATGCGCTGGCAGCCGGTTTTATTCCGGTCAGTCTGGGAAACAGTCGTCTGCGCACGGAGACTGCCGGCGTGGTGGCATGTCATACAGCGGTACTCGTGAACGAGTAATGGTGATTGGTGATTGGTGATTGGTGATGGGTGATTGGTGATTGGTGATTGGTAATTGGTGAATTTGGATTTTTACATATTAGAATGGATCAACGGGCATTATGCCGATTGGCTGGACACGGTGATGTGGACGATTAGTTGGCCGATGACCTGGATTCCGCTGTACGTGGTGTTGCTGGGTCTCTTAGCCTGGCGCTACCGCAGTATTGAGTCGATGGCGTTGATCATTCTGGGTCTCGTGTTAGCAGTAGGCCTGAGCGATTTCACTTGCAGCGGCATCCTCAAACCTTTGGTTTGTCGTTTACGTCCTACGCATGAGCCTGCGATTGGTCCGATGCATTTAGTGAACGGATATGTAGGCGGTTTATACGGATTTTGCAGCAGCCATGCCGCCAATACGATGGCGATTGGTTTGCTCTTCAGTCTGCTATTCCGCAATAAAATAGCTACCGCATGTATGATGACATGGGTAGCTTTGAACTGCTATAGTCGTATGTACGAAGGGGTACACTATCCGACGGATATTATGGCCGGCCTTCTGATTGGGTCTCTATGGTCTGTTCTGCTTTGGCTGGCATTAACGCGTTGGTGCCACGTGGACGCCTCGGCAACTCCGCAGGGTGGTTCATAAAGCGCTCAAACTCTTCCGGCGTCAACAGCACCCGGAGTTCATTATATATAGCCTGCATGCGCTCCATGTTTTCAGCACGGGTAAGACCCTTCTGACGATAACGAGCATACCTAAGATGCATCTTATAAATGGTGTCAATACGCACGGAGTCCTTAATATTGAGTTCGCGAACAAGTCGTCTCGTTTGGCTTAAAGCCTCCTCCTCAGGAGTGCGTTGAGGTCGATTAGCGATCGGATCCTGCGCCCATAACATACCCCCAAAAAGGGTACAGAACAGAAAAAGAGATAGTTTTTTAATCATATATCAAATTAGCTGGGAAAACCCAATAATTCCACTACAAAAATTATGCCAAATAATGCCTTTCAAATAGCCTCGCGTCTATATTTTTCGCAACAGGGTAAAGAACGCACTTCCCGACCGGCTGTTCGGGTGGCTTTGGCAGGTATGATTGTTGGGGTGGTGGTGATGATTCTGACGATCTGTATCGTTGTCGGATTTAAGCAGACCATCACGCAGAAAGTAGCCGGTTTCGGAGCGCATATTCAGGTCGTTTCGTTCGATAATAACAACACCTATGACCTGCAACCAATCGAGGTGAGTGACAGCTTGCTGACCCAATTGGGTAGTTATGGGCATGTAGTGGCTACCGCACCGTTTATCACCAAACCGGGCATGCTGAAGACCGATACTGATTTCAAAGGTATCGTACTGAAAGGCACCGACTATTGGGATTTCTTCGCGTGTAATATTCAAGAAGGGGCACTACCTGCCAAACCCCAAGAGGTGCTTATCTCGAGGGTGGTGGCGAACCGTTTGGAGTTGCATGTAGGGGATGCAATCATGGGATATTTTGTGGACGAGTCGGACGTTCGAGCACGTCGTTTTACCATCTCCGGAATATACGATACGGGCTTTTTGCAGTTTGATGACTTATTTGTGTTAACGTCGCTCGAAACGGCGCGAAGACTGCAATCGTGGAATTTGAACACCTATTCGGGAGTGGAAATTCTTCTCGATGATATTAAAAACCTGAATGAAACTTCCGACGAAATTTACTTCGCGGTAGTGAATAAACTGGACGAAAACGGATACAAAGCTTACTTCGTGGAGACCCTGCAGGACCAGAACCCGGCCATCTTCGCTTGGTTGGATTTGTTGGATATGAATGTGGTGGTGATCATCGTGCTGATGTTGCTCGTCGCCGGTTTCAATATCGTCTCGGGATTAATCATCCTGATCTTGGATGGCATTCAATTGATCGGCACGTTAAAAGCCTTAGGGGCAGACAACAGCTTCTTGCGTCGTATCTTCCTCATTCAAGCCGCGTTGTTGATTGGCAAAGGGGTACTTTGGGGCAATATCATCGGTTTGGCTTTGGCGGCCCTGCAATATTTCTGTCATGTCGTACCCTTGGAGGCCGCTACGTATTACGTAGATGCGGTACCTATTGCCTTTGCGTGGAGCTGGATCATCGTGCTGAATGTGCTGACGATAGGTTTGTCGCTCCTGATCCTGCTGCTGCCATCGATGATTATAACGAAGATTAACCCGGCACGCGTGATGCATTTTGAATAATGAAGTTACAAACGATCGTAGATATAAAACCGAGCGATTGGCAAATCGGATATGAGGATAAAATCCTCATGCTGGGTTCGTGTTTCTCGGACGAGATAGGTGCGCAGATGAAGCAGCGCCGCTTATCCGTCACCTGCAATCCCTTCGGTACACTTTATAACCCGCTTTCTATTGCGCAGGCTATGCAGATGACAGAGCTACCGGAATTCGTGCAGCACGACGGTCTCTGGCACTCTATGGCACATCACGGTTCTTTCTCTCGAGCCGATAGGAATGAAGCAGAGACGGCTATTCGGCAGTCCATTGAGACTATGCAACAAGCCATCCAAGAAGCGACAGTTGTCATCATTACCTTCGGTACAGCCTGGGTTTACGAGATGAAGGATGAAGGATTTCCTGTTACGGGTTGCGGGGTAGTAGGCAATTGCCATAAGTTACCGGAGAGTTGTTTTACCAGAAGACGTCTGACGGCAGAGGAGATTGTAGCGGCTTGGCAACCCGTCATCGCGCAGTATCCCGATAAACATTGGCTCTTTACCGTTTCTCCTATTCGTCACATCAAAGACGGTTTGCATGAGAATCAGTTGAGCAAAGCTACTTTGTTGCTTGCGATAGAAGAACTCAAAACTCAGCATCCGGAAGTCAGTTATTTCCCCTCTTACGAAATTCTTTTGGACGAACTGCGCGACTATCGTTTCTATGCCGATGATCTAGTGCATCCTTCCGGCATGGCGGTGAACTATATCTGGGAGCGGTTTGTAACTGCGTTCTGCAGCACCCAAACGCAGAATGAAATGGTGCTTCAACATAAGCGTTGGAAGCAATCTCAGCATATTCCTTTGCATTAAGCAAAGATTTTTCACTTTTTATTTGCGTATATCAAAAATTTTTACTACCTTTGCAGCGTCTTAGTATGTGCGTATGAAATTGCTGTGCATTATACTCGCCGTGATGTCTTGGGTTGTGGAATCCAAGAATTCGGTAAGCCGCCAGGGTACTCCTCCGGAGTCTTGTTCGGCGTACTATTCCTGTTCTTATCAAAAAGGCACCGTTCGTGCGAACGATGTAGCGACGCTTCGAGTGACGTCCCTGGGTGGTATTACCATAGAGGGCGTAGAGGTGTACATGCGTTCGAATAAGAGTTCCGGTGCGGGTGTGTTGACTTTGAAAGTGAATGGACAGACCGTCGCGACGAAATCGGGTATGTTTATGGAATGGGTCGGTAGTTACGATAACGAAAACTTTCACGCAATTTCGCTTCTCTCGACGGCCGTGGACGGAGCGCAGGAGATGGAGATTCGATTGGAAGGTACGGAGAACTCGTTATATATCGATAAATACGTCATTACCTACACACCTGTAGCGCCGCGCACGGTGACATTGTTTTACGGAGCGCGTGAGTGTGGACAGTTAATTGAAGCGCAGGGAGGTGCCGGCGTTGTTCTGCCGCAGGTATCGGACACGGCTAATTGGTATTTCGCCGGATGGAGTGATTCGGATTTCGGTTCCGATACGTCCAAATCCCACACCCTCTATATGGCCGGAGAACGTTTCTGCCCTTCTTCGGACTGCAGCCTCTGGGCCGTCTTCGCTTGTCAACCGCTGAAGGAAGAAGGCTATATGACGGAATTGCTGACGGGCACATACATGTACGTAAATAGCACGGGCAATAAGGCCT
Organism: Paludibacteraceae bacterium; assembly: GCA_016302585.1. Lineage (GTDB taxonomy): Bacteria > Bacteroidota > Bacteroidia > Bacteroidales > Paludibacteraceae > Colicola. The sequence goes on from JAEDNI010000027.1 coordinate 8,748, forward strand.
TGAGTGGTATCCCCGCGGAGGGTAAGATGGCTGCAGCGGATGTGGATAACAGAAACCTGAACTTGCATTATTACGTGGATTTTACAGACGCACAGACGGCTTATATCACGCATGTAGCGACCGGTACCCCGATAGGATATTCGGGCACGCAGATGGCAGCTACGGCTTCTGCCTGGCAGGTCTATCACGAAGGTGACCAGACCCTGTTCTATATGACGTACGAAAACAAGACCTATGTCCTCTGGCTGAATATTCAAGACAATAAGGAAACTACTACTTATGCCGGTTTGTTGCCTGCTACGCCGGGAACTTCTCCGATGCACCTGCAGTACGTTCAGACGATCGGGGAGAATACCTTTACCTGTCATCCCGAGTGGACACAGGGAATAGATCGCACTGCCGAAGACGAGAGTGGAGTGCAGGATAAGGCGCGGTTTTTAATGCACTTCGGTCATTATGATTTATTACTGATTAACGGACAAAAAATGATTCGTCAACTATGAGACTATTATTAATATTATCTGTTTTATCCGGAATCCTATCCGGAGAGTATAATGCGAAAACGCTTTCTTCGGCCGAGCAGGACAGTATCTTAACTGCCCTCTGTCCTGTCGTAGAAGAGGATGGCGTGAGCACCCGTTATCGCTTGGAGAAAGAGAATGAAGAGCAGTTGTTCCGTCATTCTCAAGTAGCCGATTGGTATGTCTTTGACACTCAAAAGAACAAACGTAAAGCACTTGGCGAAGGTTTGCAGTTGGGGCGAGTTCGCGATGCGAAGATGAGTCCGAACGGACGATATGTAGCATTCGTTAAAGACAACAACCTCTATATTCATAAATTGGATTTCGGCACAGAGGTGGCGGTGACGAAGGATGAGAACCCCGATATCATCAATGGGGTAGCGGATTGGCTATACGAAGAAGAGTTTGGTACAACTGCGCTTTTTGCCTGGAGTCCCGATTCGAAGATGTTGGCTTTTGTGCGTTTGGACGAGACCGAGGTGCCGACGTTCTCTTGGGACGTATATGCAGATACCCAGTATCCGACGAGCGAGAGTTTACGCTATCCGAAAGCGGGCTGCAAGAATGCCAAGGCGTCGGTGTGCGTCTATGACGTAGCGACGAAAGGCATCCAGCGGTTACAGGTGACCGGTGAGGGGGGACAGGACGTTTATTTCCCGCGTCTGAGATGGTATAATGCTACCACGCTTTTCGTACAGCGAGTGAATAGGGACCAGAATAAAATGGAGATTCTCTCTTGTAATGCTAAATCGACGGTTTCCTATCCCTGGTACAGCGAGGAAAGTAAGCAATACTTCGTGGATTACAGTCTGTTTGACCAGTGGATATGGTTGAGCGACGGTAAGATGATCGTCTTGAGCGAACAGGAGGGTTGGCGTCGGGCGTGTCTATATGGTAGCGATGGTGTCAAGACCCGTGCTCTGACGCCGGAAGGTATCGATGTGACGGCACTCTATGCTGCGGATGAGAAAGCGCAGATCCTCTATTATCAGGCGGCTCCGACTCCGGCTACCCGACAAATCTACGGTGTGAGTCTGAAAGCCGGTGCGACTCCTGTTCAGATTTCTGAAGGAGAAGGCATGCACAGTGCCCGTTTTTCACACGATGCACGCTATATGATCGAATGTTATCAGTCGTTCCAGACACCGAATACCTATGCGTTGTATAAGGCCGAGAAAGGGAAATGGAAAAAAGAACGTGTGCTGGAGGAGAATCAAGCCCTGCGTGAGGCATGGCAGGCAAACCAATTACCGGAGCCTCAATGGATGAAAATCCCGAACAGCAAAGGGCAGGACTTGGAAGCCATGTTGATGCTTCCTCTTACCGCTACCCCCGAAACCCAACACCCATTGATCGTGATGCACTATAGTGGTCCGGCGAGTCAGCGGGTGCTTAACAGATGGCGTAAACGGTTTGAGTACGCTTTGGTGGAGGCCGGATATGCCGTCTTAATTGTAGATCCGCGGGGTAGTGACTGCAAAGGGAGAGCTTGGCGGAATGAGACCTATATGAGTCTGGGCGTGAAAGAAGCGGAGGACCTGATAGCAGCGGCCAAGGCTATCGGTGAACGGGAGGATATCGATGCGAACCGTATAGCCTTGATGGGATGGAGTTACGGCGGCTATCAGACGCTGATGACGATGAGTCAGAAGGGACATCCGTTTAAAGCGGGTGTGGCTATTGCGCCGGTGACCGATTGGAAACTGTATGACAGTGCGTACACGGAGCGTTATATGCGTCGTCCGCAGGTGAACGCACGCGGTTATAAGGAAGCGTCGCTGCTCCCCAGAGCGAAGGACCTGACAGGACAGGTGCTCATTATTCACGGGACAGGGGACGATAACGTACACGTGCAGCAGACGATGCAATATATCGATGCGTTAGTGCAAGCCGATAAGGATTTTGAGATGCAACTCTATCCGGACGACAATCATTTCCTCAAGAAAGGCAATAATGCGAAGCACATGCATCGTAAAATTTTAGAGTTCCTTGGTAGAAATCTAAAATAGTTGATAGTTTAGTTTTTTAATTTTAAATTTGATATTTTATGACAAAACAAAACAAGTCTTTGACAATTATTACGATCATCGCGATGATGTTTCTTTATGCGATGATTGCGTTCGTAACGAACTTAGCTGCTCCGGTCGGTAAGATCTGGGAGGAGAGTTTCGCTGGAAATCCGCACTCTGGTATTTATGGCATGTTAGGTAATTTCTGCAATTTCCTGGCCTACTTGATTATGGGTATTCCTGCCGGTAATTTCTTAGCTAAATACGGTTACAAGAAAACGGCCCTTACCGCTATTTTCCTGGGATTCATTGGTATCGCTATCCAGTGGTCGAGTGGTGTGTTTGACAATTTCTTCGTCTATCTGGCAGGTGCTCTCGTTTGCGGATTCTGCGTATGTATGTTGAATACGGTGACGAACCCGATGTTGAACTTATTGGGTGGCGGCGGAAACCGTGGAAACCAGTTAAACTTGATCGGAGGTACGTTGAACTCGCTTTCCGGTACGCTTACGCCTATGCTGGTGGGTGCTATCATCGGAGAGAGTCTGGCGGACAAAGGTATTGACGATGTGAACATTGTGCTGTATATCGCGATGGCTGTCTTTGCGCTCATCTATATCATTATTCGTGTCACACCGATGGCGGAGCCGCAGAAGGTGACCGACACAGTAGTTTATGAGCATTCTCCTTGGGCTTTCCGGCATCTCACATTAGGGGTCATCGCTATCTTCTTCTATGTCGGAGTTGAAGTAGGAGTGCCGGCAGCGCTTATCTCTTATCTGCATAAGAACTTCGGAGCCGGTTATGATGACGCTACCTTCATCGCAGGACTCTATTGGTTGCTCATGCTCGTTGGACGTACGATCGGTTCGTTCGTCGGGGGAAAGGTCAGCAGCCGCACGATGGTTATCTGCGTCTCCATCGGTGCACTCGCACTCATGACAGCGGCGATGCTCTTAGGCGATAACCTGTTAGTGAAGATGCCGACGAACTGGTCATTTACCATGGAGTGCATGCCCATAGCGGCGTTGCTCATCGTACTCGTTGGATTGTGTACCTCGATCATGTGGGGATCAATCTTCAATATGGCGACCGAAGGACTCGGCAAATATACTGCTAAAGCTTCCGGTATCTTCATGATGATGGTCGTCGGAGGTGGTATCGTACCGCTCGCTCAGAGTGCTTTCGGTAGCGAACTCATCGGATATATTGTCCCGGTCATCGGCGTAGCATATATCCTCTTCTACGCTCTTTGGGGTTCTAAAAACGTAAATAAAGACATTAAAATCGATTAATAATATGAAAAAGTATGCTTTAGGTATCGACTTGGGCGGAACAGGTACCAAGTTCGGTTTAGTCAACGAAGAAGGACAAGTGCTTCGCTGTAAATCTATTCCTACACAACAGTATCCGAATATCGACGAGTACTGCGATGTTCTGTGCGATGGTCTGAAACAATTGGTGAAGGACGAAGGTCTGACGATGAGTGATATCGTCGGCGTAGGCTGTGGTGCTCCGAACGCGAATTTCTATTCGGGTTGCATCGAGCAGGCTCCGAACCTTCCGTGGAAGGGTGTGATACCGTTCGCTAAACTCATCAGCGAGCGCATAGGCGTGAAGTGCACGATCACGAACGACGCTAACGCGGCTGCGCAAGGTGAAATGATTTATGGCTCTGCGCGTGGTATGAAGAACTGCATCGTCATCACCCTTGGTACCGGTGTCGGTTCGGGTATTGTGATAGACGGTAAGTTGCTCTACGGACACGACGGTTTTGCCGGTGAGTTGGGTCACTGCAAGATCGATCATAGCGGAAACGGACGTCTCTGCGGTTGTGGTCAAAAGGGCTGTATTGAGGCTTATGCTTCGGCTACAGGCGTGGCACGTACGGCCAAAGAGATTGTTACTTCTACCACCCAGCCGACCTTACTGCGCCAAGTTGCAGACATCAATAACATCACTTCCAAAGATGTGTTTGATGCCGCTGAGAAGGGTGACTTGGTAGCGAAGGAGATCTTTGATTACACCGGTCATCTGTTAGGAGAGAAACTGGCTGACTTCGTTCATTTCTCCAGCCCGGAGGCAATCATCCTCTTTGGTGGTCTTACCAAAGCCGGTCACTGGATTATGGACCCGATTCGTGAGGCGCTTGATGCAAACCTGATGCCGATATGGAAGGGTAAGATCCCTGTATCGATCTCCGTTCTCAAAGACTGCGACGCCGCTATCCTCGGTGCTTCTTCACTGGCTTGGTAAAACCACGCGATATATGGCAAACACTTTACCCGTATGGCGTATTCCGTACGGGTAAAGATGTTTACCTGACCTTTGATGACGGTCCTATTCCGGAAGTAACACCTAAGGTGTTAGCTATTCTGGATAAGTACGGCATTAAGGCCACATTCTTCATGGTAGGAGAGAATATTGACAAGCATCCTGAAGTGTTTGCTCAAGTGTTGGCAGCCGGTCATTCTATCGGTAATCACACCTATAATCACCTCAAAGGATGGAAGACAAGTTTCGATGAATACATGGGAAATGTGGAAAAATGGGAAGAAGCTGTGTCGCGTAATATGCCCCATGGCTATCATACTCCGGTTCTAAACCGGTTTAGACCTCCTTATGGCAAGGCCACTTTCCGTCAACGGAGGGCGCTGCATAAGAGAGGGTACCGGTTGATTTATTGGGATATCTTAACGCGCGATTACGATGCGTCGGTGACTCCCAAGGCGATGCTGCAGTTAATACAACGGGAGACGCGCCCGGGCAGTATCATTAATTTTCACGACTCGTTGAAGTCGAACGAGCGGATGTTAGAAGTGCTACCACAAGCCATCGAATGGCTGCAAGCGCAGGGCTATACGCTGCGCACGTTAAATAGTTAAGATGGTTTTACTGCGTAAAACATTATATGTTGTTTTTGCGGCGATGCTGCTGGCGAGTTGTGCTAACAGGGGCATCGGTCCGCAAGGGGGTCCAAAAGACTCCATCCCTCCTGTTCCCTTGAAGTCGGAGCCGGAGATAGGTGTGCTGGAATGGAAAGGAAAATGCATCGAGGTGACCTTCGATGAGTATATCCAACTCGATAATATCGCGGCGAATATGATGATGTCGCCGCCTCAACAGAATCCACCGGACGTCAAAGCGCGCGGTAAACGACTGATTATACAGTTTCAGGACTCGCTGCGCGATAGCACAACCTATACGATTGATTTCGGAGACGCGGTGTGTGACTTCCACGAGAAAGTGCCGCTACACGGCTATACGTTTTATTTCTCTACCTGGTCGGAGATAGATACCCTGGAGACGATGGGCTTTGTCTATGATGCCGAGACGCTCAACCCGTTGTCGGGTATCACCGTAGGTATTCATACAGACCAATCCGATACTGCTTTTGTGAAGCATCCTTTCACGCGCATCGCCAAGACTGACTCGGTCGGTTTCTTCCGCATTGGCAATGTGCATGCAGGTACATATCGTTTGTATGCTGTGGAGGATATCAGCCGTGACTATCGATTAACGGTGGGTGAGGCATTGGCTTTCACGCAAGAACCGATATCTGTCTATCCGGTAGTTCGCGATACCACGGATACAGTACCTTATGTCGGACCGCTCTCAACACTCTTCCTTTTTAAGGAACAGCAGCAGAAACTCTATCTGCAGCGTACCTTGCGCGATGAGCAACATAGGGTAGTGCTCCTCTTCTCTTCGGCTCCGGACAGCCTGCCTTCTATTCGTCCGTTAATAGACACGCTGCATCATCATGTGCAGTATTCCACCAAGGGTGATACGGTGACGATATGGCTGACGGATAGCACGTCCATCGGCATAGACTCTCTGTTCTTTGCCGCCCGTTATCGTCAGACGGATTCATTGAATCACCTCGAGTGGTGCACTGATACACTGCGTGCTATATGGCGAGCTCCCAAAATGACGGCGAAGATGCAAGAGGCACAGGATCGTAAGAACCGCAATAGAAGATTGGAACTGAAATGCAATGCGCGCAAAGACTTTGAGGTATATGATACCCTGCAATTGGTATGCACGACCCCTTTGCGCGACATTGATACCACAGCTATCGCTATCTACGAGCGGGTAGATACCACTCGAAAGAGTGTTCGTTTTACGTTTGCTCCGTATGATTCGCTAACAATGCACCTGCGTTTCATCGCGCCACTTGAACCGACCAAAGAATATGAGCTGCACTTGGATAGCGGGGCGCTGCATGATGTCTATGGTATCACTCATGTTGATGCCAACTACGCGCTGCAGGTGAAGGCCAATTCCGATTACGCGACGCTGAATGTGAAGATCACTCCCTTTGACCCGAAAGCCCGCATACAAGTGCTCAATAATAAAGATAAGGTGCTGCGAGAACTGCCGGCTTCTGAAGAGGGTGCTTTCTTTGAGTACCTCAAGGCGGACACCTATTATCTGCGCCTGTACATCGATAGTGATGGGGATGGAAAATGGACCACCGGTTCTTGGGAAGAGCATCGGCAGCCCGAAGAAGTGTATTATTTTCCGGGGAAGGTACAAACAAAGTCTAACTGGGACTTTGAGGAAGTATGGGATTATACGGCCAAACCGCGTATGGAGGCTAAACCCAAAGAGTTGATTAAGACTTCTTCGAAGAAGAAATGATATGAAGCAGCGGGTCTTTGATTATAGCTTTCTGGCCATCGGTCTTTTGGTGCAGGTAATCACGTTTTGGATAGCGAATCGCTATCTGACGACGACAAATCATCAGACTTGGCTGTCTCTGTTGAGCGGCTGTTTAGGAATCTGTTCCGTATGTCTGGCCTCGCAGGGAAATATCCTCACGTACGCATTCGGCTTTGCGCAAGTAGGTACGTATATGATTCTGGTCATCGCGAATCGTCTCTTGGGCCAGGTCGCTCTTAATGTCTTCTATCTCATCACGATGATATACGGTGTGTATGTCTGGCGTCAACGCCTGCACGAGAACTCTCGCACCGTCACACCGCGACGTTTATCGCTCCGTATGATCATTCTCATCGGAGTAGCTATGCTCCTTTTCTCAGCCTTAGCCGGGTGGGGGTTAAGCACATGGATCGGCAATCCACAACCGTACTTGGATGCATTTACATCAATACCTGCACTGGTAGCGCAGGTATTGATGATTCTTGCTTTCCGGGAGCACTGGTTTATATGGCTCGCGGTAGATATATTAAATGTGATTCTCTGGCTGCGGGTAGGGGACTATTGCATGGCCGCGCAGTACATCTTCTGGTGCGCTAACTGCATCTACGGTCTGAACCGCTGGAATTCTATCGCTTCGGAGGCCTAATCGCTTCTTATTTGCCTCCAGCCGCTGTCTGCTCATTCGGCATCTTCAGCGAATAGAGAATAGCTTCGATTTGTCGTAAGGCATTCCGTTTCTTTTGGCCCGCCGCATAAAGGAAGGCTTCCGCTCTCACCACTCGTCCGTTCACTTGATCCAAACGGGTGAGACTGACGAACGGACCACCCATTGCTTCACCGTCCAGTATCTTCCAAAGCCCCCTGGTCTCCACGGCATAAAAACCTCCTACGCTGTCGCGCAAAGCTGCTACACTGCGGGAAACAGGCGGGAAATGTTTGAATTCTGTACCCATATGACTACCCGGCACTTGGGCTGTGATTAACTTTCCAAACACCGCATCACGCGTAGCAATAATAGAGGCATTACTGAATTGCTCTTGCGACGTGTACGGATAGCTGTACACCACGATATCTTTGCGCATCGGGCCTTTGTTGTTGCAGCACCATACTACATCCACCGAGTCTATCTGCTCATTTTTGATGAGGATAAAATCTTCCGGAACAAGCAGGTCATAACCCTGTTTCTTCAAGGCCATACGCACTTCTTTATTGGTGCTTACCCGATAAAATTGCACTTGACGCGCCAATTCTTCCCGAACAAACCAATCGCGTATCATCTCACCGTGATCTTTCCAATAATTCAAAAACTGCTCCTCATTCGGCGCCTGAATCCGGATATACGCTTGCGGTTTAGACCACATATTGCGGGAGTTGAGCACCTTAATCTGGGTGTATTTCTGCGGATTGATATCGATATAGAGAATATTTCGGGTGGCTTTCAGCAGGTCGTCAAACTGACTGGCCGGCACATGCGAAACCGTAAAATAAGGCTCCATCTGGGGTAAACCGTACATGTCACCGCCCATCGTCTCACACACCGCGGCTTTCACCGAGGCATCGCTGACAATAAGACACTCATAGATACTACCGGTCGCAGAAGTAAGCAGACGCTCACCCGAATTACTGCAACCCAACAGCGTGAGGGCTGCTAAAATGAAAAGGCTGATTTTTTTCATTGCAATAAGATTTTCGCTGCAAAATTACAATAAATTTCTTAAATTAGCAAAAAAGTCCTCAAGAAATTTGTATATTTCCCAAAAAAGTAGTAATTTTGCACAATGATTTGACCATCTGATACTTCCTTAGTATGATTTTATTCACAGATTTTATCTTCCTTACAGACGAGAAGGAGGGCTTTCGTATCTGTCGGGAGACGCGTACTACGTCTACTGCTACGATGACCGTTCTATATGTTGAAAAAGGATATATGGATGTCTATTTCCATGAGAAGATGCTCCGCATTAATGCCGGAGATATGTTTGTTCGTATCCCCGACCCGGATCATAAATTAGGTCCGTATGAGTTATCGGAAGATCTGGAATTCAAGCAGATTACCGTAGGTGCGGAGATCTATGAGAAACTTATGTTCGATCACTTGCGCGTGGAGCCGAATTGGTACGCAAAGCAGGAGTATGTCAAAGCGCATCCCATCTATCCTCTGAACCCGGTAAGCAAGGAGTTTTTTCATACCTATTTCAAGTTGTTAACCTTGCAGTTGGAGGATCAGAAGACCCAATATCGCTTGCAGATTCTCAGCATGATTGCGCGTGGTGCGACGATGGAGATGCTCAACTATTTGGATAAATTAGCTGTTATTCCAAAGTTAGGAAAGGGACGTCTGTCTGTTAATCAGAGCGATTACACCTTCCTTGAGTTCACGCGTCTGTTGCACCAATATCCGCACGAGCGCGAGGTGCAGTGGTACGCAGAGAAACTCAAGATCACGCCGAAATACCTGTCGGAGATTTGCAAAGCACGTAGCGGTAAGTCCGCCAGTGAATGGATTGCCGAGGTGACAGTCGCGGAGTTAAGACATCTGTTGCGCGACACGACGATGCCAATTCATGAGATTGCCCGCGTGATGGAGTTCCCGAATGCCAGTTTCTTCTGCCAATACACTAAAAAACATACGGGTCTCACTCCAAATCATTTCCGAAAAGAGAAGATTACCATGCGAAGAGCGGATGTTGCGTCATCTCGCGATTAACTTCGGCACGAACAGAAGCAATCACAGCTTCGCTCGTCGGGTCTTGCAGCACGCGGTCTATAAGCTCAACGATCCAGCCCATCTTGTCTTCCTTCAGACCACGCGTCGTGATAGCCGGCGTACCGAAACGCAAACCGCTCGTCTGGAAGGCACTACGGCTGTCAAAAGGCACCATGTTCTTATTGGTCGTGATATCGGCGCTCACTAATGCCAACTCAGCTACCTTACCGGTCAACTCCGGGAATTTCGTACGCAAATCAATCAGCATCGAGTGGTTGTCTGTTCCGCCACTGATCACTTTATATCCTTTGTCCATGAAAGCCTGAGCCATTACGGCGGCATTGATCTTCACTTGCTTCTGATAGGTCTTGAAATCCTCCGTCAACGCCTCGCCGAAGGCAACAGCCTTAGCTGCAATCACGTGCTCCAACGGACCACCTTGAGTACCGGGGAAAACGGCCGAGTCGAGTAGGGCACTCATCTTCTTGATCTCACCCTTTGGAGTCGTCTTTCCCCAAGGATTATCGAAATCTTTGCCCATCAGAATCACACCTCCGCGCGGACCACGAAGGGTCTTGTGCGTCGTGCTGGTAACAATATGAGCATATTTCAACGGATTGTCCAGCAATTCGGCTGCAATCAGTCCTGCCGGGTGGGCCATATCAACCATGAAGATAGCACCTATCTCATCCGCCACACGACGAATACGAGCATAATCCCATTCGCGACTATACGCACTCGCTCCCGCAATAATAAGTTTCGGTTTATATGTACGCGCCTTCAACTCCAGATCATCATAGTTGACACGACCTGTCGCTTCGTCCAGATCATAGCCGATAGCATTAAATAGTAAACCGCTGAAATTAACGGCAGAACCGTGGCTGAGGTGACCTCCGTGGCTGAGGTTCAAGCCCATGAACGTATCTCCGGCCTTCAGACAAGCCATAAACACCGCCATATTAGCCTGCGCTCCCGAGTGGGGCTGTACGTTCACATACTCCGCGTCATACAGCTTTTTCAGACGATCACGAGCGATATTCTCTGCAATATCCACTACCTCACAACCTCCATAATAGCGGTGTCCGGGATAGCCTTCCGCGTACTTGTTCGTCAGCACGCTGCCCATGGCTTCCATCACTTGGTCACTCACGAAGTTTTCACTTGCGATTAACTCAATTCCTTTGGTCTGACGTTCGCGTTCGCGGCGGATCACGTCAAAAATCTCAGTGTCTCGATTCATATATATTAGTTTTATGGTGCAAAAGTACAAAAAATATATTATATATGCAAAATAATTTCAAAAAAATGCGTAAATATTTGCGTATATCAAAAAAAAGCAGTACTTTTGCACCCGCTTTTGCACATTTTGCCACTTTGGCTCAGTTGGTAGAGCAACGCATTCGTAATGCGTAGGTCCCCGGTTCGAGTCCGGGAAGTGGCTCTAAAGAAACGTCCTTCGGGGCGTTTCTTTCACTTCCAAGGCCTCGATTCCGGGGGTTCTTAGCCCTGTTGGGGCACGATTATTGCACCGAGTGCAATGCTCGAGTCCGGGAAGTGGCTCTAAAGAAACGTCCTTCGGGGCGTTTCTTTCACTTCCAAGGCCTCGATTCCGGGGGTTCTTAGCCCTGTTGGGGCACGATTATTGCACCGAGTGCAATGCTCGAGTCCGGGAAGTGGCTCTAAAGAAACGTCCTTCGGGGCGTTTCTTTCACTTCCAAGGCCTTCTTTTTTTTATTTCTGCAAAATTTTAAGCAAATAGTTTGCATAATTGGTATAATTTTTGTACTTTTGCAGCCGGAAATGAAACGTTTGGCCTTCATAGTACTCCTTTTTGCCTGCATCTCCGGCATGCATGCCCAAACGCATACGAGGACTTTTAACGAGAATATCCGCACTCTGCGTGTGGAGCGGCAGGTGCTGCTCCTGGAAAATGGTATCGTGGATGGTTCGAATCCCGAGAACACGCTGCATATATCGTTCGATGAAATGAGCCACGACGTCCATTTCTATACCTATACGGTGGAGATGATGAATGGTGGAATGAGCGCGACTGCGTCGCTCAATGGTGGAATGTTGTCATCGGAGTATCTGCGGGGATTTACGACGCGGGACATTACCGATTATGAGCACTCGATCAATACCAGCCGCGAATATACGCATTATTGGTTTGATTTTCCGAACGAGGACATGGCGCTTACCAAGAGCGGCAACTATCAGTTGACCATCTATGAAGACGGTAATCCTGATAATTGCATCGCTCAAGTACTGTTTAGCGTGGTGGAGCCGATGGTGAAGATTGATGCGCGCGTACGTACGAATACCGATAAGGAGTTTAACGGCCGCTATCAGCAAGTCGATATCGATGTCAATACTACGGCGCTCGACATCCGAGATCCGAAGGAAATACGCATCGTTGTAACGCAGAATAACCGGCTGGACAATGCGGTTTCTCTCTCGCAACCTACGTTCGTAGAACCCAACCGTCTGCGTTATATTAATCAGCAAGCACTCATCTTCGAAGCCGGCAACGAGTACCATCATTTCGATGCGTTCTCCTGTTTCTATGCCGGCTATGGTATCGACCGCGTTTATCATGAGCTGGGCGACTATAACGCCCTGCTGTTCCCCAATGAAGTAGCGAAAGGGGAGTATATCCATGAGTTCGACTCGGATGGCCGCTTTGTAGTGAATGCCGAGCGCACGAATGACAGCGACACCGAAGCCGAATATATGTGGGTGCACTGGACGCTTCCTGTGGAGAAACCTTGGCTGGATGGAGCGCTCTATATCGGCGGTGATATCTTCGAAAATGAACTCTCCCTGCGCAATAGAATGCAGTATGATGCCGAAACTCAATGTTATTGGCTCACAGCCCTTGTCAAACAAGGCGGCTATGATTTTCAGTTCTGGTTTGCAGGAAAAGGAACGCAAAACAAAACTACCACCCAACGTGTGGATGGTAGTTATTGGCAAACCGAAAATGAATACGCTGTATATGTTTACTGGCGTCCTTTCGGCGCGCGTTACGACCGATTGATCGGCGTTCAGATACAAAAATCGACACTCTAACGCGTGCCGATTTTTTAGTAGTTATTGTTCTGATTGTACTTTTCTTAGGTTCTTCTCGGGACACGGTCCCGTGATGGTCCTGTTCTAATTTTTTGCGTGCTTTTGTCTCTGCTAATACAGGCTCCAGCTCATACATCAAAGCAGATGTGAAGTATTGGTTCTCTTTGTCGTTTTGTATTGTCTCTTGGGAGCATTGCAAAAAGAACCCCGAGTTGATAAAACGCTTAAACCCACGATTACCCCCATGACCGAGCGATGACCGAGAGAAGAGCGAGAGACAAAAAAAGCACAAAATCGCCTTCTCTCTTGCATATCTCAAAAAAGTTAAATATTTGGTGTAACGTCGAGGGCACCGACACGGCATAGCCGTCCCACCTCGAAATTACATCCGCACATTTGTGCAAATAACAAGGCTTTGCAGCACAAAATACAAATGAATTTGCATTTTCCTGCTGAAATCCTTGTGTATTTCAAATATTTTCAGTAACTTTGCAGCACTTTTTAATCGAGTGCTGCCAAGCACGAGAAAAATGGCTACATCAGCCAAAAGTTGCAAAGACGGTCATTGGGAGATCATTGAATAATTACAACAAAAATCTGCCTATGGCATAAGGCAAAAAATATATGATTGAAAAATAATGGCAGTACGCAAAATT
>JAEDNI010000028.1 GCA_016302585.1 Paludibacteraceae bacterium
ACCCTACCTCTCCATAGAGGGGGAAGAACACCGGCATCCGATGCCGGGGAAAAGAAGAAAGAAATGAGTATTACAAGCTGTACGGGATGACGGCTGAGCGAGACGGATGAAAAATGCCCATTCTTCACCGGGAATTAGGTGATTTGAGTCCGTATTGCCTCCGAGATTACTCTGAGACGAGTCCGTCTTGAGTCCGATAAAATGTTTGTAAACCACTATAAATCAATTGGTTATAAAAGCAGAAAAAATGCAATGGTGTGAAGCAAGGCGGCAAGTGCACCAGGGCTAATGAGCCGTGTATTGTTCCTATGGAACAGTTAGAGTTGCGTCAAAAAAAGGACGACCTTCGGGCCGTCCTTTCTTGTTTTATTGCTCGAGCGGGAGCTCTGCTTGAGGCTCAGCCTCCGGAGCAGGAGCCGCCGTCTCAGTGGCTTGGATAGAGGGCTTCGAATCGTTCTTCGACACTTTGCCTTTTACGAAGCCAACCGATACAATGCTGAGGAAAACGATGATCGCAATGAGCGTCCAGGTAGCCTTCTCCAGGAAGTCCGCCGTCTTGGGAGCACCCATCACTTGGTTTCCGCTCGCAAAACCGGCAGCCAAACCACCGCCTTTACTATTCTGAACCAACACCAACAGCGTCAGCAGAACAGCAGCAATAATGATTAATACAGTGATAAAAGTGTACATAATTGTTATGGATATTTTGATATTTTTCGCAAAATCGGCTGCAAAGGTACTACAAAATTTCCAAATATGCAAATTTTTTCAAAAATTATTTGCGTATGTCAAAAAAAAACACTACTTTTGCATGACATTTTGTCAGCCTTGTTATGACACAGCAGGAATTTTTAGCAATAAAACAACGTTTTGGTATCATTGGCACCAGCCCTCTGCTCAATAGAGATATCGAGATAGCCGTTCAGGTGTCTCGCACCGATCTGAGTGTGCTGATCACGGGTGAATCGGGTGTGGGTAAGGAGCATTTTCCGAAGATTATACATGCTTATTCGGCCCGCAAACACGGTCCGTATTTTGCCGTGAACTGCGGTGCTATTCCGGAGGGAACGATTGATAGTGAGCTGTTCGGTCACGAGAAAGGTGCGTTTACGGATGCGAAGAATGAGCATAAGGGATATTTCGAGATAGCCGACGGCGGCACCCTCTTCCTCGATGAAGTAGGCGAACTGCCGCTTCAGACCCAGGTGCGCTTGCTGCGTGTGTTAGAGACGGGTGAGTTCCTGCGCATGGGTTCGAGTACGGTGCGCAAGACGAACGTGCGCGTCGTAGCGGCTACGAATCTCGATATGCGTCAGGCGATCCATGACGGTCGTTTCCGGGAGGATCTCTATTATCGTTTGAACACGGTGGAGATACGTGTGCCTGCGTTGCGTGAACGCAAGGAAGATATTCCGTTGCTGTTCCGTAAGTTCGCTACCGACTTCTGCCACCGTTATCAGATGCCTCCTTTGTCCCTGAACGAAGAGGCGACGCGCTTGCTGCAAGAGTCCTATTGGCGCGGTAACATCCGCCAACTGAAGAATATCGCCGAGCAGATATGTATTATCGAATTGGACCATCAGATCAATGCCGATACCTTACGCAAATACCTGCCCAAAGAGGAGAATCAGCAAGGTCTCGTCCTGCGCGAACCGCAACAGCAATCCGGTAAGGACTACTCCCACGAGATAGGTATCCTCTATAACATGGTGATGCAAAACAAGAAGGATCTGGAGGAACTCAAGGAGTTGATGAAAGGGGCTACGGGTGACGGGTTACGGGTTGCTGGTGACGGGTTACGGGTTGCGGGTGACGGGCTACGGGTTGCGGGTGACGGGTTACGGGAGACCGCTCCGACCATCACGATTTCTCAACCGGAAGTGAGTGTGCGCAAGCCGATCGAAGCGGAGGAGATAGAGACTGAACCCAGTCTGCGTATCGAAGACGCGGAGATAGAGCGTATCAAACGGGCACTGGAGGTGTCCGGCGGAAATCGCAAAGTAGCGGCCGACAAACTCGATATCTCCGAACGTACCCTGTACCGAAAAATTAAAGAATATGGACTTTGAAAGTTTAGAGTTTAGAGTTTAGTGTTTAGAGTTTAGTGTTTAGAGTAGTTTAGAGTTTAAAGTTTAAAGTTGAAAGTTAAGCGATACATAGTATTTTTGGTGCTGGCGGTGGTGTTGCCGTCCTGCTCGATCAGTTATAAGTTCAACGGGGCGAACATTAACTATCAGACGACGCACTCCATCTCGGTGGCGGATTTTCCGAATAACGCAGCGATGGTAAACCCGGCGTTGAGTAATGCTTTGTCGGAAGGGATACGCGACCTGTATAGCCGCCAGACGCGCCTGGAGGTGCTGCGCAAAGGCGGTGACCTGGAGTTGGAAGGAGAGATCGTCGGATATGAGATATCGCAAGGTGCTATCGCTGCCGACAGCTATGCAACGGAGAGTAAACTGACCATCCGCGTGCAGGTTCATTTCACCAATAATATTAACCCCGAGGAGTCTTTTGACAAGACCTATTCGACCTACCAGACTTTCGATGCCAGCCGCCTGCTGACCGATGTGCAGGATGAGTTATGCGACATCATGATCAAAGAGATCGCGGAGAATATCTACAATGATACGGTAGCCCGCTGGTAAGGCCGTTCCAAAACAGAAGAAACAATAGCACTATGAATAAAACCATTCGATTTATCACTTTCGGCCTGTTCTGCGTGATGGCCATGAGTTGCGTGACGCAGAAGCAGATGACCTATCTGCACGATGCCAACGACAACCAGGACGATGTGGTTAATGTGGAGTTTAAAGCCAAATCAGAAACGATCCTGCGCAATGGCGATGCATTAACGATCTTTGTCTCCGCTCTGGATAAAGAGGCGGTGGCGCCGTATAACTTGCCGACGGTGGTCTTCACCAATCCGGGTTCGACATCCGTGCAGACCACCCCGATGTTGCAGTATTATATCGTGGACGAGAACGGCGAGGTGAACATGCCCGTTTTGGGTAAGATTCGTGTAGCCGGTCTCTCTCGCGCGGGTGCGGAAGAGGCCATTCGTCAGCGTCTGGAGGGCCAGGTGCTCAACCCGTCCGTGCAGGTGCGTCTGGTGAATGCCAAGATATCGGTGTTAGGCGAAGTGAACCGTCCGTGTCAGGTTCCTATGGTAGGCGACCGTATGACCATTCTTGATGCCCTGGCTGCTGCCGGCGACATGACGCCGTACGGACGTCGTGACAACGTGCTGATCACCCGTGAAGTGGATGGAAAGATCGAGATGGCGCGCGTCAACTTGCGCAACACCGACCTGCTCAATTCCCCCTATTATTACCTGCAACAGAACGATGTGATTTATGTCTCGCCGAATAAAGTACGTGCCATCAGCAGTGCGAATGCGGGTCTGTGGATCAGCCTCGTAGGTACCTTGGCAAGTACTGCTGCTGTAATCGTGACCATTGTTAAATAAGCATAGTATGGAAAACAACAAGACCAACGAGATAGATATTCGTAAGATCGTACGCCTGGTAGCGGAACGCTGGTGGTGGTTCGTGTTGGGCGTCGTGTTCTTCTGCGTTCTGGGAACGCTGTATTACCTGCGTAAGACACCGAAGTGGACTACCGATGCGACGATTGCTTTGCGCCAGAAGAACAACGAAGGTTCGCCGATAGAGGCGCTCTCCATGTTAGGACTGAGCGGCAACTCCGCCGCCGAGGATGAAGTAGTCGTTCTCTCTTCCCGCGGTTTGCTCTACCAAGCCATCGATGCCCTTAACCTATGGGATACCAACGTCAAGCGAGGCGGCTGGCGATGGGAAGGTGAGTTCCGTAATCCGGCGATTACCATCGAGTATGTGAACCTGACCAAGAAAGCGAAAGAGAGGCAGTTTACCGTGACGGTACAACCGAATAAGAAAGGCTTTAAGATCAAGACGAAGATGGGCTTCTTCCGTCGCTCGTCCGTGCAGGTGCCTGCCTTAGGTGCACCCGTGGAGACCGGCGTAGGAACCCTTATCATTCATCCTAACCGTGCCCTCAGTGCCGATACTACCTATCGCGTTTCCCATGCGCGTCGCGAACAGGTGGTAACCCAATATCGCTCCCGTCTCTCCGTAGCGCAGCATAAGAAAGAATCGAATATCATCGTTCTCTCCTGCGTCTCTACCATGCCGGAACGCGACAAAGCCCTCTTGCATCAACTCATCGAGCAATATAACCTCAATGCAGTGGTGGATAAGAACCTGATTGCCACCAACACGGCGGCTTTCATAGAGGAGCGGTTGGCTATCATCACCAATGAACTGAGTGATGCTGAAGATGCAGTAGCTTCCTACAAAGAGCATAACCACATCGCGGACCTCGGTATACAGTCGCAACTCTTCATCCAGGCCAGCAATGCGGACCAGCGTGCGATGGCGGAGATCGAGACGCAACTGAGTCTCGTGGAGTATATCGATGGGTTCTTGCGCGACGAGACCAAACGCAACAACCTCATCCCTTCGAATATCGGTGTCTCCGATGCGTCCCTTACCGGTAGTCTGGCGGAGTACAACGCCCTGCAACTGCAGCGCATGCGTATCTTACGCACCGCAACCGAAGAGAACCCGGTTATCGAGCAGATGAGTGCCCAACTGAATTCGATGCGTCAGAACATCATCGCTACTATCGCTTCGGTGCGCGAGAGCCTGCAAATTCGTCAACGCAGCCTTCAGGCGCAGGACACCAAATACAACCGTCAGATCAAAGATGCTCCGGAGCAGCAACGCGAGTATATCCGCGTTGTACGTCAGCAGCAGATCAAGGAGCAACTCTATATCTATCTCTATGAGAAACGCGAAGAGAATGCCCTCATGTTAGCCGCTACCTCCATGCCGGCGAAGATCGTCGATATGCCGCAACGCGACCTCGAGAGCCAAAAACCGAAACTGAAGAAACTGCTGTTCCTCTGTTTCTTGCTGGGTCTGCTATTCCCTGCCGGACTACTCTATCTGCTGGTTCTCTTCAACGATAAGATCGACGATCCGAAGGAGTTCGAGCAGCGCATCAAAGCCCCGATGCTCGGTAAGTTGGTTCAGAACTCCCGAAATGCACATATAGCGATTCATGAAGGCGAATCGACCATCTCGGCGGAGCTCTTCCGTCTAATTCGAACTAACCTCCGTTTCGTCATTCCGTCCACCGTCAAGTCACCGGTGATTCTGGTGACCTCGGCGATCAACGGAGACGGTAAGTCCTATGTGTCCTGTAACATCGCCCTCTCGCTCGCTATCCTGGGTAAGAAAGTGGCATTGGTTGGTCTCGACATCCGCAAGCCTATGTTGGCTACCTATTTCAACCTGTCTTCCAAGGGGCACTTGACCGATTATTTGGCTGAACCCGATATTACCATCGATGACATCATCGTACCGAGTGGCGAACATAAGAACCTGGATATCATTCCTTGTGGCGCGATCCCGCCAAACCCGTCTGAGTTAATCCAGACCGATCGGGTTGAGCAACTCTTCGCAGAACTACGTGAACGCTACGACTATATTATCGTTGATACGGCTCCTGTAGCGCTTGTCAGCGATACCTATCTGCTGGACCGCATTGCCGATATGACGCTCTTCGTTTGCCGATACAAATACACGCCGACGGAGATGATCGATTATATCAACCAGGTCATTGAGCAGAAACGCATGCATAACGTAGCCTGCGTACTGAATGGCGTCAAGGAAGCGCGTGCCGGATATGGCTACGGCGTCGCCCCCAAATCATAAGCTCAAAACGTTAACCCCTAAACGCTAAACGTTACTCACCGTGATCGTTTGTGTAGCAGAGAAACCCTCCGTAGGTGCGTATATAGCTAACGTACTGGGCGCCAAGCAGCGCAAAGACGGCTATTTTGAAGGGAACGGGTATCAAGTGACCTGGACCTTCGGGCATCTATGTGCTTTGCTTGATCCGCAAGAATACTCGGACCAATGGAAAGCGTGGAGTTTAAGTTCCCTGCCGATGATTCCTGCGCGTTTCTCCATCAAAGTGTCGGGCGACGAAGGTGTACACAAGCAATTCAATGTGATCAAGAACCTGATTGCTGAGGCCGACGAGGTGATCAACTGCGGTGATGCCGGTCAGGAAGGAGAATTGATTCAACGATGGGTGTACCAGCAGGCAGGATGCAAATGTCCCGTCAAACGTCTATGGGTGAACTCCCTGACGGAAGAAGCTATCCGCGATGGTTTTCAGCAACTCAAAGATCAGACGGAGTACCAGCACCTGTACGAAGCCGGCCTGATGCGTGCCATCGGCGATTGGTTGCTTGGCATGAACGCTACGCGCGCCTATACCATTCGTTATGCGCAGGGTACCGGTCGAAACCGTCAAGTGCTGTCCGTGGGACGCGTGCAGACACCAACCTTGGCACTCGTCGTCAAGCGGCAAGCCGAGATAGAGAACTTCAAACCCCGCACCTATTGGGAACTGAAGACCACCTATCGCGATACGCTTTTCAATGCGCAGATTCCTGTAGAAGAAGATGAATATGCCATCACCTCCGCAGAGCAGGGGGAGGCACTCGTGGATTCCATCAAGGATCTGCCGTTCGTCATCAACTCGGTGGAGAAGAAGAAAGGCCTTGAGTTCGCACCGAAACTGTACGACCTCACCTCCCTGCAGGTGGACTGCAATAAGAAATTCGCTTTCTCTGCCGAGCAGACGCTGCAACTCATTCAGTCGCTGTACGAGAAGCGCGTGACCACCTATCCGCGTGTGGACACCACCTACCTGAGCGATGATATCTACCCGAAAGTACCCGGTATCTTAGCGGGCATCAAAGATTTCTATCCGCAGGTCACACCCCTCTTGGGCGCTAAACTGCCGAAGTCGAAAAAGGTTTTCGATAACAAGAAAGTAACAGACCACCATGCGATCATTCCTACCGGTCAACGGCCCGATAACTTGACGGCCGATGAGAAGAAAGTATATGAACTGGTGGCGCTCCATTTCATAGCCGTCTTCTATCCCGAGTGCGAAGTGAGCAATACCACCGTACTCGCGAAAGCCGGAGACATCGATTTCAAAGTAACCGGTCGCGAAGTCATCAAACCCGGCTGGAGAGCGGTGTTTGCGAACCTCACCCCGACCCTCTCCCAAGGAGAGGGAGAGGATAGCCAGGATTCTCCGGATAGTCTGGATTCTTCAGGCACCCAAAAATCTCTTCCGGCGTTTGTGAAAGGCGAGAGTGGGGCCCATATCCCGCAGTTGAAAGAGAAGACTACCACACCGCCGAAGTACTACACCGAGGCTACTTTGCTGCGGGCGATGGAAACAGCAGGAAAGACCGTTGAGAACGACGAACTGCGAGAGGCGATGAAGGAGAACGGTATTGGACGTCCTTCTACGCGTGCTGCCATCATTGAGAAGCTCTATCAACGAAAATACATCGTCAAACAGGGTAAGTCCCTGCGCGCTACCGAGACAGGTATCAACCTCATTCACCTCATCATCTCGCCGCTACTCAAATCGGCGGAACTGACCGGTCTATGGGAGAAGAAACTGCGTGAGATAGAACGGGGAGAATATACTGCTCAGCAGTTCCTGGACGAATTAAAAAATATGACATCCGATGTGATACGAGATGTCAAAACCAATAAAGCCGGTATGCTATGTCCTGTTTGCCGGCAAGGCCTGATCATTCGCGGTAATACCCGCTATGGCTGTTCCCGTTGGCGCGAGGGATGTACCTACGCTGAACCCTTCTAAGAGGTTTACTCTTCTGCGAATTTCTTACAAATCGCTAAAGCCGCATTGATGCCGTCTAAGGCAGAACTGGTGATGCCTCCGGCGTATCCGGCTCCTTCACCGCAGGGGTACAGACCCGGTGTGCTGATGCTCTCCAAACTCTCCGGATCACGCGGAATACGTACGGCACTGCTGCTGCGGCTCTCCACACCGAGTATAACGGCTTCGTTGGTCAGGAACCCCGGGTATTTCCTGTCAAAATCACGAAAACCCCGTTGTAAGCGTTTGCCTATATGAACAGGGAGCCACAGGTCAAGGCGGGAAGGAATGATACCGGGCAGATAACTGCATGCCGGCAGGTCTTTCGAGGCGCGACCCTCGACGAAGTCTTTGAGTCGTTGTGCAGGAGCTGTGGATAATTGATAATTGACAATTGATAATTGAGAATTATGGGCTTCGCTGTAAGCGAGGCGTTCGAGGGATTCCTGGAATTCGAGTCCGCGAAGAGGATCATCGCCGGGGATATCCTCGGGGTTTATCTGCACGACCATGCCGCTGTTGGCATAGGGGCTGTTCCGATGACTGGCACTCATGCCGTTCACTACACAACTGCCTGCTTCGCTGCCGGCCGGTACGATATGACCACCGGGGCACATACAGAACGAATAGACACCACGTCCATCGACCTGCGTCACGAGCGAGTAGGAGGCATTACCGACGTAGGAGATAACCCCCTCCTTCTCCCCCTCAAGGGGAGTGTTCCTCCCTTGTGGGGAGGTTAGGTGGGGTTTTGTCAGATGATACATCAATTGATTAATGAGGGTTTGCGGGTGTTCGGCGCGAACACCCATGGCGAAGCCTTTGGTTTCCAGGGCTACTCCTTCGGCCGCTAACATCCGATAGGTGTCATGGGCGGAGTGCCCGATCGCCAAAATGACAGGAGTTATAGTTTTACCTTTTTCCTCCCCTTGTGGGGAGGTTAGGTGGGGTTTTAGGCTCTCGATCTTGGTCTCAAAATGAATCTCTCCGCCGTGGGCGAGGATGCACTCACGCATGTTTTTGATGATCGTCGGCAGTTTGTCGCTACCTATATGTGCGTGAGCTTCGTATAGCACGGTGTCGGGTGCTCCGAAGTAATGGAAGAGCTCCATCACGCGTTGCATGTTACCGCGTTTCTTGGAGCGGGAGAACAGTTTACCGTCGCTGAACGTACCGGCACCGCCTTCGCCAAAACAGTAGTTCGACTCGGGATTGAGTCCCTCATTGCGGTTGAGCAACGCGATATCCCGTTTGCGTGCACTGACTTCCTTACCGCGCTCGTAGATAATCGGTTTGATACCATGCTCGATGAGCGTCAAAGCAGCAAAGAGTCCTGCAGGTCCTGCACCGATGATAACGGCCGAATGTTCGGCTTGATGCACGTCCTGAAACACCGGCGCTTCATAGAGTGGGATAGGGGCGTCCTTCGCAATAGGCTTCCCCTGTTCGTCCACCAAAACAGTAAGATGCACGCGCAACTCGCGTTGCCGTGCATCTACACTTCGTTTCACTACCCGCCATTGCCGCTCAGCGATATACGCTTCGCGTGGGCTTAGAATATACTGGATGGTATCCACGAATAACAGGGGGGCAATCCTATCGATTATTTGCCAATCTTATTGAGTACGGTTTCGAGACCGAGTTCTTTGATCTTCTCACCAATCTTGATCTCCAACTCTTCGCATAAGTCAGGATTCTCCGCCAGTACGTCTTTCACTTTATCGCGACCTTGCCCTAACTTCGTATCACCGTACGAGAAGAACGAACCGCTCTTCTTGATAACCTCGGTAGCTACGGCGAAATCGAGAATCTCACCGATACGCGAGATACCTTCGTTAAACATCAGGTCGAACTCTGCTTTCTTGAACGGAGGTGCCACTTTGTTCTTGATCACCTTCACGCGCACTTGGTTACCCTTGACGGTATCGCCGTCTTTGATCTGGCTGGTGCGACGGATATCGAGACGAACAGAAGCATAGAACTTCAGGGCATTACCACCGGTGGTGGTCTCCGGATTACCGAACATCACACCGATCTTCTCACGAAGCTGGTTGATGAAGATGACGGTGGTGTTGGTCTTATTCACCGAAGCGGTCATCTTACGCAGCGCCTGACTCATCAGACGTGCCTGCAGACCCACTTTATTATCACCCATTTCACCGTCGATCTCTGCTTTCGGCGTCAGAGCCGCAACGGAGTCAATGACGACCAGGTCTACGGCAGCAGAACGAATTAATTCGTCAGCTATCTCCAAAGCCTGCTCACCGCTATCCGGCTGGGCAATTAACAGGTTCTCTACGTCCACTCCTAATTTCTCGGCGTAGAAACGATCGAAAGCGTGCTCTGCATCAATGATCGCTGCGATGCCGCCTTGTTTCTGCGCCTCCGCCATGGCGTGGATAGCCAAGGTTGTCTTACCGGACGACTCCGGACCATAGATCTCGATGATACGTCCTTTCGGGTAGCCGCCAACGCCCAGCGCGTAGTTCAGTCCCAGACTGCCGGTCGGAATCACCGCCACGTCGTCGATCTTCTCATCACCCAGACGCATGATAGCGCCCTTGCCGAAGTCCTTATCAATCTTTGCCATTGCATTCTGCAGCGCTTTCAGCTTCTCTGCAGACGGTTTGTTCTCTGCCATAAAACTATTTACAATTTAATCATTTACCATTTGTTCATTTAGCGGGTGCAAAGGTAGTAAAAAAAAAGCACATACACAAGAATTTAATAATTTTTTATTAAATTAATCGTATGAGCTGTGCGAATTAAGACGTGTGTGTGCTTACTTTTTATTGAAAAATCTGCAAAATTCTTGTAATCCGCATTGTCCGCATTGCGGCTTGCGGGCTTGGCATACATAACGGCCGTGAAGGAGAAGCCAGTGGTGCGCCTTGGGAATGATGTCTTTGGGAATATATTTCACCAGTGCTTTCTCTGTCTGCAGCGGGTTCTTGCTATTGGTCGTGAGCCCGAGTCGTTCGGAGACGCGGAAGATATGTGTGTCCACGGCCATGGTAGGTTGGTTCCAGATCACCGCACACACCACATTCGCGGTCTTGCGACCCACTCCTTGCAGCGTCTGCAGGTCCTCGATGTTATCCGGCACGACACCGTCATACACTTCCACCAGGCGCTTCGCCATTGCTACCAAGTGTTCCGCTTTCGAACGAGGATAACTGACCGACTTTACGTATTCGAACACTTCATCACTCGTGGCCTTCGCCAAGTCTTCCGGCGTGGGGTAGGCTTCAAAGAGGGCAGGGGTGACGATGTTCACCCGTTTGTCCGTACATTGCGCCGAGAGCATCACCGCCACCAGACACTGGAACGGGGAAGCAAAAACAAGTTCGCTCTCAGCTACCGGCATATTCGCCTCAAACCAAACTAAGATATGTTCAAACCGCTGTTTGGTCGTCATGATAGGTCTTACTTAAGAACGTGAGTACGCGGGTGGCCTGTTGCTGCACCGCAGCGGTCTCGGGGCTAATCTCGCGTTTTTGAAGGCGGAGGAGCATGATCTGGTAGAGGAGGGTGAAGCATGCTTCGAGGTCGGACATGGTGGGGCGGTCGGTCTTGGCTTTGAGGAGGTTGAGTTGCGGGGTGAGGCGGATGATGGCGGCGCGGTACATCGCATCTTCGTTCAGAAGGGTAGCGTGTAACTCTTCCAACTCCTCCAAAGCATTGTTCGCGATCGCTAAATGCCCCCCGTCCATGATGCCTTCGCGGTGCATCATCTCATTCAGTTCATGCAGCTCCTCTGTAGCTTCTGCATGCTGCGGAAACGCCCGCAAATAGTCCTCCATCTGCCAAAGATAGAGGATATATTCGGCTATATTATCCTTTTTACTCCTCATCTTCCCAATCATCAATTTCGTCCAAATAACTGTCACTCATAAAGACCTCGATGTCTCGGC
Organism: Paludibacteraceae bacterium; assembly: GCA_016302585.1. Taxonomy (GTDB): domain Bacteria; phylum Bacteroidota; class Bacteroidia; order Bacteroidales; family Paludibacteraceae; genus Colicola. The sequence goes on from JAEDNI010000028.1 coordinate 11,676, forward strand.
GGTCTTTCTTGGTAGGTCTACCCATCCCGCGGTCACGACTACCGTTTCCGGCCATACGGGCCAGTTCAAGCAGTTCCAGTTGTTCCGGAGCGGTGCAGTCACGCAGGTATTCCGGTACAAACTTCGCACCCAAACGGTTCTCGGTTAGTTGCAGCACGCGATAGGTATAGGTGATGGGACCCTTGCGCACATTGAAAGTATCGCCTACTTTAAACGTACGACTCGGTTTGAGTTGCACGCCATTGAGTGTGATACGACCGTTCTTGCAAGCATCGGCAGCGATAGAGCGGGTCTTATAGATCCGCATCGCCCAGAGATATTTATCTACTCGTACTTCCGCCATAAATCACCAATTATTTATTATTATATTGGTTCATTGTGCGATCAATGCCGGCGAGACAGAACGAAGGAATGATCTCGCTCGTTACCTTTAGACGCTCGTCGATCTGTTTCTTCTCTTCGTCGGTCCATTCGCCCAACACGAAGTTGATCTGTGCACCGCGTGTGTACTCGTTGCCTATACCGAAACGAACACGTGCATAGTTCTCGGTACCCAACACCGATTGGATGTTACCCAGACCGTTATGGCCGCCGTTGGAACCCTGTTTGCGAATACGAATCGTACCGAAAGGTAAGTTTAGATCATCCACCAGCACGAGCATGTTCTCTACCGGGATCTTCTCCTGTTGGAGCCAATACCGTACGGCATTACCGCTGAGGTTCATATACGTGGACGGCTTGAGCAGCACCAGTTCTGCATTCTTGACGCGACAACGACCGACAAAACCATAGCGCTTGTCTTCCCATTTCACGTCCTTCGACGCCGCAAACGCATCAATCATCATAAAACCGATGTTATGACGCGTACCTGCGTACTCGTCACCTATATTTCCGAGTCCGACAATTAAGTATTTCATACTTAGTTTATTTGTTGATGAGTTAATAGGTTTATAGGTGGTTTAAACGGTTTAAACCGGTTAACATGTTTAACCACCTTAAACCATCAACCTCTAAACTTATAAACAAAAAGGGCGAGCTTAACGCCCGCCCTTATCATTAAGCCTGTTTGCTTTGGCGTGTTGCCTTCACCTCAGCGACGCAAGCGTCAGCAGGGTTAACGAAGCACAAGCCTTCGATCTTAACATCAGCAACGGCGATCTTCTTAGCCAAGCCAAGGTTGGTAACGTCGATATTGATGCGATCCGGGAAAGCGGTGTAGATACCTTTTACTTTGAGTTTGCGCATGTTCTGAACCAACTTACCACCGGCTTTAACACCTTCAGCAAGACCGTTCAACTGAACCGGGATCTCAACTACTACCGGCTTCTTCTCATCAACAGCGAGGAAGTCAATATGCAGCGTCTTGCCATCGATCGGGTGGAACTGCAACTCTTTAACGATAGCTTTGGTCTTGGTGTCACCTACGGTGAGGTCAACGATCTGGGTGTCCGGGCTGTAGATCAGTTTGCGAACGTCAGCAGCTGCTACGGTGAAAGTAGCGTTGATGCCACAACCGTAAATGTTGCAAGGAATGAGTTCCTCTGCGCGGAAAGCCTTAGCAGCTTTCTTTCCGTACTCGCTACGCGGAGTACCTACTAATGCGAATTCTTTCATTGTAATTTAATGTGTTACTCAATATGGGGCAGTAGTTGTCAATTTTTCAATTGTTGTGTGGCTGCCCGTATCCCATCACACGTACCCCTTTTTACTAAATGCCCTCCCTTGAGGGGAGGGGCAGGGAGGGGTTTACCCCTTGTTGTCCACCGAGGAGTCGAACCTCGCTTCTCGGAACCAAAATCCGGTGTAATACCGATATACGAGTGGACAGCACTTTCGAAAAAGCGTGCAAAATTACAACAAATTTTTGATATGACCAAATTTTTTGCAATAATTTTGCACTTTTAGGTGCTTTTTCTTATTTGGCGACTACCAAATAGTAGTTCTTTTTGCCTTTTTGGAAAAGCAAGTACTTGCCGTTGAGCAGGGCTGCGTCGGTGAGCGGAGTGGCAGGATCGGTCAGTTTCTCTTTGTTGAGAGAGAAACCGTTGGCCTGGATCATCTTACGTGCCTCACCTTTACTTGGGAAGATGTTCGTCTTCTCTGCCAGGAGGTCGAGCGGGCCGATACCGGCTTTCAGCTCTTCCATCGGGATCTCATACCGCTCTACGCCGTCAAAGACTTGGAGGAAGGTCTCTTCATCGAGCGCGCGTAGCGCGTCCGCGGTCGCGTTTCCAAAGAGAATGTTGGATGCTTCTACTGCAGCGTTATAGTCCGCTTCGGAGTGAACCATACAGGTCACTTCCTTCGCCAAGCGTTTCTGCAGCACGCGCAGGTGCGGCGCTTGATCGTGCTCGGCGATGAGCGCTTCGATCTCTTCGCGGCTGAGGGAGGTGAAGATCTTAATATAGCGTTTCGCATCGTCGTCACTCACGTTCATCCAGAACTGGAAGAACTTATACGGGCTGGTGTATTTCTTCGAGAGCCAAACGTTGCCGGACTCGGTCTTACCGAACTTACCGCCGTCGGCTTTGGTGATCAACGGGCAGGTGAGGGCGAAAGCGGTCTTGCCGTTCATCTTGCGCATCAGCTCGATACCGGTGGTGATGTTACCCCATTGATCCGAACCTCCCATCTGCATCAGGCAGTTCTTATGCTCGTTCAGATAGACGAAGTCGTATCCCTGCAGGAGTTGGTAAGTGAACTCGGTGAAGGACATACCTTGCGAGAACTCGCCGTTGAAACGTTTCTTGACGGAGTCCTTCGCCATCATATAATTGACGGTGATGAGTTTGCCGATATCGCGCGTGAAATTAATAAAGGTGTAGTCCTTCATCCAGTCGTAGTTATTCACCAGTTCCGCTGCGTTTGGGGCGTCGGAGTTAAAATCCAGGAAATGCTCCAACTGCTCGCGGATACATGCCACGTTGTGGCGAAGTATCTCTTCGGTGAGCAGGTTACGCTCGGCAGACTTGCCGGAAGGGTCACCAATCATACCTGTTGCGCCGCCGATGAGGGCGATGGGTTTGTGACCGCAAGACTGTAAGTGGCGCAGCATCATAATACCGCATAAGTGGCCGATATGCAGACTATCCGCCGTCGGGTCAATACCGACATAAGCGGTGGTCATCTCTTTCATCAACTGTTCCTCCGTGCCGGGCATGATATCCTGAAGCATGCCTCTCCAACGGAGCTCATCTACAAAATTCTTTGTCATATAATTGTTATAAATTTTCTATTCAAAACCTTTGCGGGTGCAAAGGTACGAAAAAAAAATGACATGTGCAAATAAAAATAATGATAAAAGAAAGAGTATATATACAATGTATATATACTGTATAAAAGGGGTTAAAAAAAGGCTTAATTCGGGTATGATGTGAGCCTTGACTGTCGGTTGACCGTCGTTTGACCGTCGTTTGACCGTCGGGTTTGGACCTATCCAAGACCGTTTCGAGGGCGTTTTATTTATTTCGGGATTTCGTTATTACGGGATTAAGGGATTACGTTTTCCCAAATTATCGCACAAATTACTGCTTTATTTCTCAAAAATCAGTTTGGCACGGTATTTGTTAAAAGAAATATAGAACACTAAAAGTAGTATTTTTTCAGAACACTATATGTTTAGTGGTTAATAGAGATTGTTTGTTATATTAGTAAAAACGGGTTCGTCGAGAGGACGAGCCCGTTTTTTGTAGCCCCTTTCCGTCTGGGTTTTCCCCGTTTACGGGGACAACCTCATGTCGAGAGGACGAGCCCGTTTTTGGTTTACTGCGCGATGCTGTCTTGTGGAGCCGGTTCTGCAACAGGTGCAGCCGTCGGTTCGGGACAAAGTTTCTTAGCGGCTTTGTCTAACATACGTTTGAAGCCCGGGTTATTGGGTTTGATGGTCTTCAGGGCGCTGATCATAGCCTTCTCCGGTGTCTTACCTGCACCTTTGACTTCAACAGTATTGGTAGCCAATACATCGCCGGTAATATCATCGATGAGGAAGAAATGGACGGAGAGCGTCATTGCGTGCATAGCCGGCGTAGTAGCGGTCATCTCTTTGGAAAGCACATCAGCCGAGCAGGTGAATGAATAGCCCTCGTCGTTGAGTACCGGGCACTCGTTCTTCGATGCAATTTGCAGCATCTTATTGGTTAATAACTGGTGTGCACCGGCAGGAATAGACGGGTCGGTGACGATGGGGGTGATTGCTAAACAAGAAGCGATGGAACAGAGTGCAAGCCCTGCTGCACAAAATATTTTGGTAAACGATTTCATCGATTTTTGATTTTTGATTTGTGATTTATTTATCTCCGAGGATGAGTTGGATTTGTCCGAGCCCTTTGGTGGATAGTTGGCTCTCGATGCCGTATTCGGAGCGGAGCATTTTCTGCAAACCGCGTGCCCAGGTGCGCGGGTCGAGGTCACGCCCCTTGGCGTTCTTCACGGGGATACGTACGTTCTCTACCGTCATCCGATTGCCGGACGGGCTGATCTCGGGAGCACCGAACTTACCCTTGACGGTGTTCTTCTCAAGCCATTCTTCGATGATCTCGTTCAGTTCCATATCGTCGTACTCAGCCATCAGACCTTCTTCGAAGCTATCCCATGTGAGCACACGCAGTTTGATAGCGCGACCGTCGGTGTTGAGCTTGTTGAAATAGGTCTCGAGACTATTGCAGAAACCGTCAAACTGGCTTTGAATAGCCGACTCCATCATGATTGGCAGTTGGAACGACGAGGTATAAACGGGTTTGCTGGTCGTAGGTGAAACACCGGCAACTGACATATCCGTATAGGCGTCCAAGGCGTTCATGGAGAAGGTGAGGCTGGTCATGCTGCCGCCCTTCTGCGCAGTGGTGTACCACTCGACTTCTATCCATATATCCGCTTTCGCTGTGCGGCGGAGGATATCGATAGGTGTCTCGGCTATAGCGTCACCCATGGAGGAAGTCATGAGGGATTCTTCGGCGCTCTCGTTCTTCACCGTCTTGAGCGCAGCATCGAGGTCTTTAAGCGGGAAACCGCGTTTCGCCATACGGGCATTGATGGCATTGATGGTGGAGGCTAACTCGGGGCTACCCATCATTGCTTTCTCATAATCCGGCAGGGTTTCTACCTGACCTTGGTTCTCGTACTTGAGCACAAAGCCGTGTTGACTGCACCACATCGCGCTCGGTACGACCATGATGGTCGGTAACTTACCTTCTACCTTCAGCGCCTGGATGATACCATCTTCTTCGAGGCGTTTACGCAGTTGGTCGATGAGCACGATGACAGTGATGCCTACTTTGTACTCTTTACCTACCTTAATCTGGGCATCGGGGATGCCGTTGCCGATATAAGAGACGTAGCGCTGGTATGCACCGCCGGATTTGAAGAACTCGGCGAAGTACTCACTATATTCTTCCTCGATCGTCGGATTGCTGATCATCGGTTCGCGCCCGCTGATGCGGGTTCCGTCGGAACTGGCGGGATAGCCCTTGAACAAGATGCCGTGCACCGCATTCTTGCCGGCTTGGCCTTCTGCGATAGTGGGCTTGGAGGAATAGGTCCACACGCGCACAAGGCACGCGCCTTCTGCGGCCTGGCCTACTGCCGCCTGTAATTCATAACGCCACTGGGTGGTTTGCTTGTCCACACGTTTCTGTTCTTTGTTCTGCGCCGAGACACTGATGCTCAGCAGCGCAGCGAATAGTAATAGAATCTTTTTCATATGGTAGTATCTGAATGTTCCGTTATTAGTCTATCTGGCGGATCACCATACCCGGCAGGATACTGCCTGCTTTGGCCTTGTCGGCCGCATCGATGCGGAAGAGGGTGCCGGACTGATCGCCGTCGGAGTCGTTCTCCAGCATCGCATTGAAGCGGTTGTCCCATATTTTATTACGCACCGGTTTGATGACAGCTACGCGGCGATACTCTATCTTCCCGCGCACCATGCGGCACTCAAGCACCTCAAACTTCATGTTATCTTCCACACCCTCTTTGGTGCCAATCTGCGCGCGATAGCCTGTCGGCCGACCTTTCTTGTCATATTCGACCTGCGTGACGGGTGCCTTGACGCGGAAGGCCTCGAAGCGCTTCTGCAGTTTCGCGATGTTGTTATCGATGGACCGCGCGGTGATCATTTGCAAGAGGTCCTCGCGGTTATATTTGCTGACAAGTTTGGTCTTCTCGTACTTCGCCGACTCTGTACCGAGGTAGATGAGTTTATACGAGTCTTGATCCTCGAGGAAGGCGCGTATCTTCTCCGGATTCGGCGTATCGGTATAGTGATACTGATAGAAATGGTTGGCGATGTCTTCGTTCCAAACGAGTTGGAAGAGATAGGAATGGGTAAACACTTTGAAGCCCGTGAAGCTGTCAGCGATGTCTTCTACGTCTTCTGCCATCCGCTTCCCTGCGTTACCTCCGCCAAAGGCATCCAGCACGGCTCCGAAGATTTGCATGGTGGTCTTGGCGGCTTTACCGCGGTCCTCGGCGGTGATATAGGTCATGTCGCTGACGAGCACGAAGGAATGGTTCATCAGTTCTGTACTGACATCCTGCAACGCAGCGGCTCCTTCGATGGTATACCGCGCCATCTCGGCTTCCTGCATGGATACGTTATAGCCACTTCGCTCCTCAATGATTTGTGTGCCGAAATGCGCGTCTTGCAGGGTGGTTCCGGTTAGGTTAAACCACTTCGCCACCATGCGCTTTCCTACTTCGGCGCGGTTGAGCAGGTCCAAGAGGGCATCGGCATTCGCTTGTTTCTCTTTATCGGTGAGCACCATGCTGGCGCCATACGTCTGTCGGTTCAGCCCGCCGTTCTTGCTGCCGGCTACACCGCTTATCTTGCTGTTATCGATCACCCGCAGGTTGATGTCATGTTTGTCATAGCGCTCCTGCGGCGGCAGTTCGTTGAAGATGAGATAGACATCATACCCGAATTCATCTTCCGGGTGATAGACCATCATATTGGTCAGCGCGTTACGATAGTATTGGCTGAGCACTTTCTTCTCCGCCTCTTGCGCCATGGCCGCTCCGCTTAACATAGCTGCGGCGATCATACCAAGGATATGCTTTTTCATAGGGCAGAGGGGATGATTTGTTGATAAAATGGGGTAACATCGGTCAGCACGTAGAGGAAGTCGCCTTGTCGGCCGTTCTTACCGTCCCGTCCATTCCGTCCGTCCGGTGCTTTGCCGGAGCAACCGCTGCCGTTCCCATGCCGTCCCCCGGCACCACCTTTACCACCGACACCGCCTATGCCGGCATCGACGAACGCTACTAAGCCATCCAAACCATAGGTCGCTACCATTTCCGGACTGATGCAGAAGAGGAATCGTCCGCCGTCGGTACCGTCCGTGGCGTCGGTACCGTCGTTTCCGGCCGTACCACAGGTGCCGTTGATGACATGGGTGTTGCCGTCGCTGTCTTTGTAGGTCTTGCGGTCCGTACCGCTGATGCCCGAGTGACCGCGTCTTCCGTCTACGCCGTTGATGCCGTCTCCGTCAATGAGCAGCGGAAGGCTGACGACGCGCAGCGTCTTCGTATCTAAGTCACATAAGAGACCCAACTCTTCTTTCGTGTCCGTCAGGGGCGATAACGCAAAGGCGTGGAGCTCGCCGCTCATCTTCATCTTCTTCGGCCAACTGAGTAGGATATCGAAGGTGAACGTACCGCCGGAAGGCATATGGGTGCATTTCACTTTATGCACCATCGGATGAATGCCTTTGGCTAATTCCAGGATCGGCATCTCCATGAATATTTTATTACCCTCCATGCGAATTACTTCGCTGTTGGTGGTGAACTGAAAATCACTCATGTCCACCGCTTTATGGTCCTGGTTGATGATGCTTATCTCATTGCCGTCTTTGAGTACGGCATAGGAAAGACGATCTTTCTTGGGGTTGAACTTCCCTTCTTTGCTTTTGATGGGTTCGCGACCGTGCGAGGAGTTAATGATGCGGTACTCAGGCGCGCAGAAAGTGTATTGCTCGCCCGGCGTGAAGGCAAGGGTAAACGCCTCTTTTCCGGCAATAAGGTATGTGCGGCGTTTGAGCAACAGGTCGCTGTCTATCGTACTATTCGTCTCGCGCTGCGGCGTAACGAACTTGTTCTTCCGTGCTTGCTCGGCACGTGCATATTTCTTGGCCAAGTCTTGCGGCATCGGTGCTTCGCTGCATAGCGCTGCCGGAACAGGACGAGCTATCTCGGATAGCTGCTGCGCGTGAAGGCTTCCCCAAAGAAGACAACTGATAAGAAGGAAGGTGTTTTTCATGTGCTTTATTTTATATAGCAGCGGGTGCTTATTTTCTTTCCAAACACGGTGTAGATCACGTCGAGATAGTTCTCTTCGTCATCGTAACAACCGCTCTGATAGTCATAACTGATGCGTGTGGCATCGGTTAGGGTCTGCGTCTGAATAGCTGTCAGACAGTTACTTTTGGTACGTGGCCGGAGGGTAAATGTGAGGCGTTTGGTGCCGTAGAAGAGCGCCACGACGGTAGCTTGCCGATCCGAAGAGACGGGCTCTGCATGCAGGTTCTGGGCAACCATTCGTTCGTAGCCTTGGCGTATGGCTTTGCACATTTCCTGACGCGGGTCGTCTTCCGGCAGGCTCTGGGCAAACTGTTTCAAACGGCTGTGTTGCGCCATCATCTGGTTAAGGTCGGTGAATGTGGAAAAATCGGTGGAAGCGAACGCTTGAAGCGTATCGTTGAGTGCGCGCTGCCGTTTCTCATAGTCCGCTATCAACTCGCGCAACCTGCTATTTGACAGCGGGTATTTCACATGATAGGCGTAGTAAACCGATTTGTTATCGCGTCTTATCTTCTGCCAATAGTACTCTTCCACGCGCGAAGGGGATATGTTTGCCAGATAGGGGATATCTGCCGCACGAACACTCAGTTCACCCGTCATCTCCTTGTGCTCCTTCACATCCCCGTTGTCGGTTACGGTATGCAAGGTGATGGTGGTGGATGACTGTACGCGGGTTGCGACCGCATATATTATTTGTTCGCGTACGCGCGTAAGAGCCTTCTGTTGCGCTTCATCTAACGTGGGTGCCTCGGCAGAGGCAATGAAATACCCTTCCTCCATGGCTCCTATCCATTTCGGAGCATGTTTGGCGGAACGCTGAAGTACTTTCTCGCCCGCCATAAGGGAACAGGATAGCAGTATAGAGACTGCGAAGATAAAGATGCGTTTCATAGAAGTAAAGGGAAGAGCTCGCCCGAAGACGAGCTCTTCTTTATTCGTACAATAAGATGTTATATGAATAAAGCTTACTATTTAAAATTTGTAGCGAACGCCCAGACCCAAGCCGCTGGCATATACATCATAACCGAATGCTGCACCGCCTCCGTTATAGCCAAATGCTACACCGAGGGTCGGACGGAAATCCAGCGACAGTTGGAGCGGGAACCAGAAGTCGTACTCAATACCGAAACGACCGGCTGCACCAACGAAACCTGAACCGTCGGCCACCCAAGAGGTCTGGAAAGCACCACCGACACCCATGTACCAATGCCACTCACCCTTCTCGTTCCAAGGTACAGTTGCACCAAACGGATCAATCCAATCATAGGTACAAGCAGCCTCCAAACGTGCGAAACCAGGAACACCGACTTCCAGAGAAACCATGTTCTGACCTAATTGGTGCTCATAACTGACTTGTGCACCATAACCCAAACGGACACCGACAGCGCGCGGCTGTGCGTAAGCTGCGAGACTGGCTACAGCCAGAACAGCAATAAAAAGATATTTTTTCATAATTTTGTTGATTTTTATCCTAGGTCGTCCTAGGTTGTCCTAGGTTATCCTATTTTTATTTATTCAGCGCCAGTGCTACGTTGACTGCGCAAGCGACAGTACATCCTACCATCGGGTTGTTACCGATGCCGAGGAAGCCCATCATCTCTACGTGTGCCGGAACGGAACTCGAACCTGCAAACTGAGCATCGCTATGCATACGGCCGAGGGTATCCGTCATACCATACGAAGCAGGACCTGCAGCCATGTTATCCGGGTGCAAGGTACGGCCTGTACCACCACCGGAAGCGACACTAAAGTACGGTTTGCCGGCAAGAATACGCTCTTTCTTGTACGTACCGGCTACCGGGTGCTGGAAGCGGGTCGGGTTGGTCGAGTTACCGGTGATGGACACATCCACGTTCTCGTGCCAGAGGATAGCTACACCCTCACGCACATCGTCTGCGCCGTAGCAGTTCACTTTTGCACGCGGACCATCGCTGTATGCTTTCTTGCGAACGATCTTCAGCTCGCCGGTAAAGTAGTCGAACTCGGTCTGTACATAGGTGAAACCGTTAATACGGCTGATGATCATAGCAGCGTCTTTGCCCAGACCGTTCAGGATGCAGCGGAGCGGGTTCTTACGAACCTTGT
>JAEDNI010000063.1 GCA_016302585.1 Paludibacteraceae bacterium
AACTCTATAAACGCGACGCAGTCGCATTAAACTTTCTAAACGCGGGTTATTCCGTATAACGGCGGTTGACCTCGTCCCAGTTGATGATCTGCCAGAGGGAATGGAGATGGGCAGCACGGCGGTTACGATAGTCGATGTAATAAGCATGCTCCCAGACATCCATCGTCAAGAGGGGTTTGAGGCCCTTCGTGACGGGGTTGCCGGCATTGGGTTCCTGCGTGATGACGAGTTTGCCGTCTTTGTCAGCAGCCAGCCAAACCCAACCTGATCCAAAGAGCGTGGTACCTTTCTGTTCAAACTCTACTTTGAAGGCATCGAACGAACCGAAATCACGGATGATGGCCTTAATTATAGGTAATTGGTCATTGATAATTGCTGATTGCTCAATGGCATAGGGTTTGAACTGGGTGAAGTACAGGTTGTGGTTGAGGATCTGGCCGGCATTGTTGAAGATCGCGCCTTGGGAATTGGCGACAATCTCCTCTAATGACATAGCCTCGAACTCCGTTCCGGCAACGAGTTTATTGAGGTTATCTACATAGGTCTGCAGGTGCTTACCATAGTGATACTCAATCGTTTCCCGACTGATGACTGGTTCCAACGCATTGGGCGCGTATGGAAGCGCGATTAAGGAAAAAATGATGTTTAGCATATTTTTTCAAATTTAGGATTTCAACTTACTCTTTGATACCAACAGTAAAGAAAACTCAGTAGTGTTCACTAAAAAAAAGTAAATAAAACCAAGATAAACTCTTTGAGTGCTTAGGATTAGTAGTTTTCTGGCATAAGCTGGAAGTAGGCTTGTGCGTGGTGGCAGACGGGGCACTCCTCGGGAGCAGCTTTGCCGACTACGATATGGCCGCAGTTAGAGCATTGCCAGATACAATCACCTTCGCGGGAGAAGACTACCTTGTCCTCGATGTTCTTCAGCAGTTTGCGGTAACGCTCTTCGTGATGTTTCTCGATCGCGCCGACCATGGCAAACTTAGCTGCAATCTCGATAAAGCCCTCTTCCTCCGCCTCTTTCGCCATGCGGGCATACATATCCGTCCACTCGGCATTCTCGCCTGCAGCGGCGTCTGCGAGGTTGGTTGCGGTGTCGCTGATCTTACCTCCGTTGAGGTATTTGTACCAGAGTTCTGCATGCTCTTTCTCGTTGGCTGCGGTCTCCTCGAAGATCTTACTGATCTGCACGAATCCATCCTTCTTTGCCTTCGATGCAAAATACGTGTACTTGTTACGTGCCATAGATTCACCGGCAAAAGCCTCCATGAGGTTTTTCTCGGTCTTTGTTCCTTTTAAGTCTTTCATAAAAATTTTGTTTTAGGGGTTAATATTTATAAAATTTGTGCGGTGTGATTCTTGGTGTCAACCTTTTCGACAATACGCTCGAGGAGGCCCTCGGCATTGAAGATGAAGGTCTTACGAAGTGTTCCCATGCTAACCTTACCATACAGTTTCTTCTCGCCCCAGGCACCGAAGGCTTGCAGCATCTCGGTCGAAGGATCGCTCAACAGCGGGAAAGGCAGGTTGTATTTCTCTTTGAACTTGACATGCGAGGCTTGGCTGTCTTTGCTCACGCCAAAGACCTGATAACCTTGTGCGAGGAAAGCATGGTAGTTATCGCGGATATTACATGCCTCGGCCGTGCAACCCGGAGTGGAGTCCTTCGGATAGAAATAAATGACTGTCTTTTTGCCGATCAAGTCTTTTTCAGTAACCGTCTTTCCGGTCTCGTCGGCAGCGCTAAATGCCGGCATTTTGTCTCCAATTTGTAGCATAGTATTATATTTGTTTTAACATAGCTTGGCAGCCCTCGAGGATGTCATCGTAGGCCTTCGCGAAGTCTCCCGTATACCAGGGATCGGAGACATCGGGGATGTGGCCGATATTGGTGATTGGTGATTGGTGATTTGTGAATTTCCAGGCCATCATCAACGAGACTTTGTGGTCGGTACTACCCGAATAGATATCTTGCTCCGGTTCTAAACCGGTAATGTAGCGAAGCCAGCGCAGATTGCTCTGATCCATGCAGACGATATAGTCGTAATAGGCATAGTCAGCACGCGTCATCTGCCGCGCCACACGGTGCTCAAAGGGTACGTTCTTGGCGGCCAACATCCGCTTAGCCGGAGGATAGATATCGTTGCCTATCTCCTCCGTGGAGACGGCAGCAGAAGCAATCTCAAACTCATCCGCACGACCTGCCCTTGTCACCAACTGCTTCATGATAAACTCAGCCATCGGTGAACGGCAGATATTGCCATGGCATATGAATAGGATCTTCGTCATATTTCAAAATCTGCGGCAAATGTACAACAAAAATTTCATATATGCAAATTTTGGCCTATTTTTTTGCAGAAAGTATTGCAAATTTAAAAAATTTGTATTACTTTTGCAGCCAAATTTGAGTTGTATAGCTATCCTATGTGGACGGTATTAGCGTTTGTTTCTGCCCTGTGTTTGGGCTTTTATGATATTTCGAAGAAGATTGCGCTGCGGGAAAACCGGGTGGTTGACGTGCTGATGATTAGTGTATGCGTATCGTCGCTTTTTTTGTCTATACCGCTGATCTTTTCGAGGTTATGCCCGGAAATGATGCTGGGGACGCATTTCTATGTGCCCTCTCTGGACGGTACAGCACATGCCTATACCATCCTCAAATCAATCATTGTACTCAGCAGTTGGTTCTTCGGATATATCTCCCTCAAGCACCTGCCTATTTCCGTGGTAAGCCCTATGCAAGCTACCCGTCCTATGTGGACGTTAGTCGGTGCGTTGCTCCTATTCAATGAGCGTCTGAATGGTTGGCAATGGGTGGGTATATTGCTGGCTATCGGCAGTATCTTTGTTTTCTCGTTTCGAAGAAAAACGATTAGCAATGCCCTATCGACCAACACCAACAACAAATATTATTATATCTGCCTTGCATTCGCAATCATTTCGGGCGCATGTTCCGGTTTGTACGACAAATATCTCATGCGGCAGTACGATCACAATGCCGTGCAGGTGTATTACACGTTCTATCAAGCGATTATGATGCTTATCGCTTGGGCGGTATTCAACAGAAAGAATATCAGATTGAAGATTGCAGATTTAAGATCCATCAAAAAAATAGGCATGATTGTGTTAATCAGCCTATTCTTAATTGTGTCCGACAATGTCTATATGCTCGCTCTGCGCGACCCAGATTCGATGATTGCTGTCGTCAGTACCATTCGTCGCGGGGGTGCCGTAATCGGTTTTGCATACGGCCTGCTATTCCTCAAAGAACCCGACTCGGTGCGCAAGCTATGCTGCATGGGCGGAATCCTTGCGGGCCTGGTTTGTCTGGCGATGGGTTCGATGTGATTCTTACACCAGCGCTTTCACCAGTTCTTCCGTCGTACCCGGGAGAAGATCGATAGGACGCAGTTCAATCATCGTCTTCGCACTATATTCTCCGCGTTTTTTCATACGCACGGCTGCTCGTGCACAGGAGACCATGACTTGGCCGGTGAGGGCCGGGTTATTAATGGCCATATTGAATTCAAAACGCTGGTTATGGGTCTCGCCGGAGACACCGTTTCGAACGAGGTTCACACCATGCGCCACGTTATTAAGGGCATCGATGCTCTCAACCGGAATGACATGCGTCTCGTCATGGGCGAAATAGTCGTCCGCGAGGATAGCTGCTTCGACGGCTTTAAAATCAACTCCTTCTTCGAGTTCGATATACACCATGCGGCGATGGATACCTGTTCCCAGCGGAATGGTCATCGAGAGAGCATTCTTGACACCTTTGATAGCTTTGGCGGCCACGGTATGACCCATCGAACGACCGGGACCGAAGTTCGTATAAGTCAGTCCCTTCGGTGCCATCGCCATAAGGAGCGCACGCACCATGGAGTCCGAACCCGGATCCCAACCGGCAGAGATGATACTGACGGCTTTATTCGTTTGACAAACGGGGTCTAAGGCGCTACGAAGCGACCATATCTGACCATGGATATCGAAACTATCAACGGTGCAGATACCACGAGCCGCAAGGACGGTTGCGAACTTCTGCACCTCGCGCGTCGGCGTGCAAATAAGCACGACGTCCAGATCATTTACCATTTGGTCATTTACCATTTGGTCATTTATTTCGTTGTGATGATAGATGCCGGCTAACTCCATGTCCGGAGCGGCTTTGATGGCTTCTTCGGCTGCACGGCCGATGTTGCCGTAGCCTAAAATTGCGATTTTCATATCGTTAAAAATTACGAATTACTATTGTTATTTTTAGACAAAAACCTATAAAACCCCTCGTCGTTTGTAGTCCTACGGACTTATGTGTCTTAGTTCGCCATGCCGCCCGGTGAGCAAGCTCCCCGTTCTACCTATCGACCTAATCCTCACTCCTTACGGAGTATAAACGCCTTTGGCGATAAACATAAAAAACAAAAATTATCTTTAATTTTGGACTTACTAAAAAATGTTTTGTAGGTTTATTGCCTTTGGATAGTTGGGACCGCCTTAGCGGTGAGGATGCGTGGGATAAGGCAATTGAGGAGCTTACTCATCGAGACGGCTTAGCCTACGCATACTCATGTGCGCTTTTAGCGCACCAACTATTCAAAGGTGTTTTTTATGTTTTTTTCTAAAATAAATTATTCTACTGTTACTGATTTGGCGAGGTTGCGGGGTTGATCGACATCGCATCCTTTGACGACAGCGATGTGGTATGCTAACAACTGAAGAGGAATGACGGTGAGCA
>JAEDNI010000029.1 GCA_016302585.1 Paludibacteraceae bacterium
CTTACTGGTGTTGCTCACGTAAGAGGTCGTTCACCGTCTTCACGGGGTTAAACGTACTTACCGGCACTTCTACGAAAATCGTATTCCATTTCGCCATCGCTCCGTTCCAAAGACCCGGAAGTTCCAAAGCCAACAGCTCTTTACCGTCTTTACTCTTATTGGAGATAAAGCCTGTCTGCGGGTCTACATACTGCGGCAGATCAAACGGCTTGCCTTCGAAATCACGAATAGCACATACGAGGTCCACCGGATTGAAGTGTGTACTCTGCTTCATCAGTTCCGGATCGCTAATCTGCGTAGACTCCAAAATCTGGCAAGAGATAGAACCATCTGCCTCGCGCACCAAGAACGGTCCGCCGCCCGGTTCACCGGTGTTCTTTACCACACCGCAAACGCGAATAGGACGATTCAATTTCGCACGCTCTTCGGCACTCAGGTTCGGATTTTTCAGCGCATCAAACACGCGCTTCTGCTCCGTTACCAGCACACCTGCAAGAATCTGTTTGTAACGAATCGTATCTTTTTTCAGACGATCGGGCACGACGTTGTCGATATTCTTGATGAAGACGATATCTGCATCTTGTTGATTCAGGTTCTCGATGAGCGCTCCGTGTCCACCCGGACGGAAGAGCAACTTACCGTCCTTCGTGCGGAACGGCGTACCGTCGGGATTAGCCGCGATGGTATCCGTACTCGGCAACTGCTCCGAGAAGGTCACATCGTACTTCACACCGTATTTCTCTTCGAACTTAGCCAAGTTCTCTGCGATATGCTGACGGAACAAAGGCAGGTGGTCATGACTTACCGTGAAATGCAGATAAACAATCGGCTTCTCACCTTCGCCCTTGCAATACTGTGCCCCTTCTACCAAGTGCTCCAACGCCGGCGTACGCGCACCGTCGCGGTATTTATGGAAGAGCAGCAAGCCCTTCGGCAGATCACCGTATTGCATGTCTTGCAACAGGTAACGCACCGCGTCTTGACCTTCTTTCCCTGCTAACTGAGAACCGAAAGCGAACTTATCCTTGTTCGCCAGAAACTCTTGAATAAACGGCGTCTCAATACCATCTTCCAAGTACTGGAACAGATTCTTGAACATACGGCTGGCAGCACCCGAAGCCGGAACAAACTTCAAAATCTTATGTCCCTCCTTCAAATATTCTTGCCATGCAGCGATATAGGCCTCCTGCTCAGCACGCTTCGGTGCCAAGATACCCTTCTTCGTGGAAGCCGGCGCCACGATGTCTAACTCAGGAAAACCATTGCGAAAACACTCCAACTGAGCCTCCGCTTTCTCTACGGAAATGCCACGAGCAGCCAATTGCTCAAGGTCTTGTGCGGTAAATTCATTCATGGATATTATGGGTTAAAATTATATTCCGGCTGCAAAGATATAAAAAAATTTGCATATGTGCAAAAAAAAGTGTAATTTTGCACAAAATTTTAGACTTATGATTCTTATTGCCGATAGCGGAAGTACGAAAGTACACTGGTGTTTGATGACCGCAAGCGGTCAGTCTTCCGATGTCAGAACGGATGGTATCAATCCCGTTTTTCAAACCGTAGAGCAAATTCAAACCTGTCTCACGGACCAATTGTTGCCTCAACTGGCTAAGTGGCTCTGGGCAGGAACGATCACACATGTCTTCTTCTATGGCGCTGGATGCACTCCTGAGAAGAAAGTGTTGGTTGAGCAAGCTCTGTCTGCTGTCTTTAAGAAAGCCGAAGTGTTCGTCGCCTCCGATATGTTAGGTGCAGCACGAGGATTGCTGGGCCACAAGGCTGGGGTGGCATGCATCTTAGGCACCGGTAGCGGCAGTTGTTTCTATAACGGCGAGACCATCGAATGGGGCGTTCCTTCCTTAGGATTTATCTTGGGCGACGAGGGCAGCGGAGCTGTCTTGGGCAAACGGCTGGTGGGAGACCTGCTTAAGAATCAGTTAGGCGATGACCTGAAAGAGTCCTTCTTCGCAGAATATGAGACCTCGATGGCCGATATTATCGATAAAGTCTATCGCCAACCTCTCCCAAACCGCTTCCTTGCTAAACTATCCAAGTTCTGCGCCGATCATATCGACGACCCGCGTATTCACGCACTCGTATACGACCATTTCGTGCAGTTCATCCGTCGTAATCTGGTTCAATATAAAACCGACCGGCCTATCGCTTTCGTCGGCTCCATAGCTTACTATTACAAGCCTATCCTCGAAGAAGCCATGAAAGCCGAAGGACTGCCCATAGGAATCATCCTCCAAGACCCGATTGAAGGACTCAAAGCCTACCATAAGGACTCCGTACTACCTACATTGGAGTAAAGTACTGGGAATATCGTATCCCGCACCTACCTATAATATACATAGTATATTATTCCGTGATTTTGAATTTTATAGTATAAAACATGAATATTTCTACTTTTTATCTGCCGGGCAGAGTGTGCTCGACGAAAGCCATCAAAGAGATCGCACAGAAAGCGACCGAGAAGTACACGATGATCTGTCTCAAACCCGATATCGAATGGGTGTATTTGGGACAGGCACGAATGATTCAAGTGCTCGAAATGAGCGGAGCAACGATGGTCTATGCCGATCATTTCGCCAAGATCAACGAAGTGGTTACTGAAGCCCCTGTCATTGACTACCAAATCGGTGCACTACGCGACGATTTTGATTTCGGAGCCGTTCTGCTCTGGGATACGGCAAAACTCAAAGCACTTGTCGCTCAAATAGACACCGAATATGAGTTTGCAGGACTCTACGATCTTCGCCTTCGTGCGGAGAAACTCGCCCATATCCCGGAGTATCTTTACTACGAAGTAGAAACCGACACCCGTAAGTCCGGAGAGAAACTGTTTGATTACGTTGATCCGCGCAACCGTCAAGTACAGATAGAGATGGAGCAATGTGTCACGGCGCACCTCCAACGTATCGGGGCGTACTTGAAACCCGGAGCGTATAAACCACTACCGAAAGCAGAGGACTATCCAGTGACGGCAAGTGTCATCATTCCTTGTAAAAACCGTGCCCGCACAATAGCTGATGCTATCCTCTCTGCGCTCGCGCAGAAAGTGCGTGCACCCTACTCCTTCAATGTCATCGTCGTCGATGATAACTCTATTGACGGCACCACGGAGATTATCAAAGAAATACAATCCTCCCTTCCTTTAAAGGAAGGGTCGGGGTTAGGCTCTTTGATTCACATAGCCCAAGACCCCACCTGGCACGCGATAGGTGGCAATTGGAATGTCGCCATACATGACCCGCGTTGCGGTAAATATGCCATCCAACTCGACTCCGATGACACGTACTTCGACGAGACGACGGTACAGAAGTTCATCGATGCGTTTGAAAGCGGCAACTACGGCATGGTGATCGGCACATACCAGTTGACGAATATGGCAGGCGAGATTCTTCCTCCGGGTGTCATTGACCATCGTGAATGGACCGATGACAACGGGCGCAACAATGCCCTCCGCATCAACGGTTTGGGTGCCCCGCGTGGATTCTACGTACCTCTTTTACGCACCATTAATTACCCGACCACCAAATACGGTGAGGACTATGCCGTCGGTCTCCGAATTAGCCGGGACTACCCGATCGGACGTATCTACGACGTCCTGTATAACTGCCGTCGATGGGAAGACAACTCCGATGCCAACTGCGACATCGTTGCTATGAACCGCAATAACTGGTACAAAGATCGTCTGCGCACATGGGAGTTACTCGCCAGATTAAAGTAGGAATCCTCACTGCCCCGCATATTGAGTTCGAGCAGCGGGAGAAGACGTTTGTACTGAAGAACGTGCGCATTGGGATTGGTTTTCATTGGGATCGCTATGAAGACCAAGAATTTGCCGGCACATTGACAATCCGCAACAATGCCGATGGCACCCAAACAGCCATCAATACCATCGATCTGGAGGACTATCTCTGCTCCGTTATTAGTTCTGAGATGAACGCCAATAGTCCGATGGAACTGCTCAAAGCTCACGCGGTTATCAGTCGTTCATGGGCTATTCGAGCCATGCAAAAACCCAACCACGAAGGTTTTGACGTCTGTGCCGACGACCATTGTCAGCGCTACGAAGGACTTCGCCGAATGAGCGAACGTGCCGTTGAAGCCGTGCGTGCTACTGCAGGTCAAGTGCTTCTATACAACGATGAGATATGCGACTGCCGCTATTACAAGTGTTGCGGAGGCAAAACAGAGATCTGGCGTACCTGTTGGGAAGATATTGACGTACCCTATATCCAATCCGTCCAATGCGACTACTGCAAGTCCCCGTCGCCCAAAATACTACGACTCGTGCTCAATGACTATGACCAAGAAACAAAAGATTTTCGTGATTGGAAAGTGACGTACAAAGATGAAGAAATCAACGAAATCATTCGCACCAAGTCCGGTATTGACTTCGGAGAAATCATCGACCTCATTCCTCTTCATCGCGGAGCCTCCGGTCGTATTGATCAATTAAGAATCGTAGGCACCAAGCACACCGAAGTCATCGGTAAAGAACTCAAAATCCGCTATTGGTTAAGCCGCTCCTGTCTCTATAGTTCGTGGTTCGAAGTAGCCCACGAAAATGGTGTTTGGACTCTCTTTGGACATGGTTGGGGACATGGCGCAGGACTGTGTCAGATTGGTGCAGCGGTCATGGCGACGGAAGGAAAGACATACGAAGAGATCTTGACCTACTACTACCCCGGCACCCGACTAAATGAGAAAATGAGAAAATAAGAAAATGAGAAAATGGTAAATGACTTAGCGCTCCAGCGAAATAAATACAAACACCTCTCCGACGCCGAATGGCATTGGTTTCTCCAACAAATCGAAGGGAGAGAACGGACAGCGGACAAACTGCCCACTTTTGCTTCTATCCCCGATTGGTGGTATCCGGTACGCCTGTCTTGTGAACAGTGCTCCTCGGAACTCACCGCGCGCTATAAAGCTTCCCTGCTTTCTCCCCTCGCCTTGGGAGAGGGGAAGGAGGAGAGGTTGCTTGACCTCACCGGAGGCTATGGTGTGGACACCTATTTCCTAAGTGAACAATTCATCCATACTGACTACGTTGAGCAGAACGAAGAGTTATGTCGTATCGCCGCGCACAACTTCGCACTTAGTCAAAAGTCGAAAGTCGAAAGACAAAAGCTCTCTATTGCCATCCATAACACCACCGCCGAGGATTTCCTTCTCTCCTCCCCCTGTGGGGAGGCCGGGTGGGGTTTAATCTTCCTCGACCCCGCACGTCGCGATTCGCATGGTTCAAAGGTCTTTCGCATCGAAGACTGCACACCCAATGTGGTAGAATTATTACCTACCCTGCTTGCACACAGTAAACGCTTGCTGATCAAGTTATCCCCTATGTTGGATTTAACACAAGCCGTTACGTGTCTCTCGCAAGTAAATTGGGACATTCATATTGTCGCCATAAAAAACGAGGTCAAGGAAGTATTGTTACTAAGCGGAGGTACAGGCCAAATAACCACAATTGATCTCGCTCAAAAGGACCAAGCTTTCGTCTTCACTCGCGAAGAAGAACAGCATTGTGGCTTGGATATTAGAGATGGGAAATTGGCGAATTATCTCTACGAGCCTAACGCTGCGATTCTTAAAGCAGGTGCGTATAAGTTAGTCGCTCAACGTTTCGGACTTCACAAACTCGACGTGAACACCCATTTATACACATCCCTCCAATTCATAGAAAACTTCCCCGGTCGTGTTTGGCGCATTACGGAAAAGCAAAACCTCAAGCAAGCCAATGTGTTAACGCGTAACTATCCGTTGACACCTGAACAACTCAAGAAAAAACTGCACCTCCGTGATGGAGGCACAGCTTTTGTGATAGGTTGTCGAGTTGCAGGCAAACCTACTCTTCTGTACGCAGAGCGTGTTTATTCAACGTCTATGTAGCGCACACTACTACCGTTCACGCATTTCCATTTACCGTTGGTCATACTAACATCATCGCCGTATACGCCGCTGCATTTATAGCCGTTGCGGTCCACGCCGTACTGCTTGCTACCCTGTTGTACAATCCAGTATTCGTTGGAACATATCCACGGACTGACATCCGAATAGAAAGACATCTTTTCTCCGTTGCAACGATAGACATACCATAGATTACTGCCTTTCTTGCATGCTACGTAGTTAAACGGATAATAGAGTATCTCTTCTCCATAAACCCCGCCTACTTTTTGTCCGTTTTCATCAAATAAATACCACGTACTGCCTTGCTTTACTTTGTAACATCCGTTATAAAGCAACCCTACCTGATCACCGTACAAAACAGTACTACTTCCGTTTTTTACATACACTTTCCCATTGATCAGGCGCACATAACAACCATTCCAGAGGTCCTGATAATCCTCCTCTGCCCACATGATCTTGCGCGTGTATGTCTCGGTACTCGTTCCTTCAAACCACACATCGTAGTTACTATTGTACACA
Source organism: Paludibacteraceae bacterium (assembly GCA_016302585.1). Taxonomy (GTDB): domain Bacteria; phylum Bacteroidota; class Bacteroidia; order Bacteroidales; family Paludibacteraceae; genus Colicola. The sequence continues at coordinate 6,445 of JAEDNI010000029.1, forward strand.
TATTGCGCATTCATCGTCATACTCGCCATCAAGGCCACAACCAAAATCAGTACATTTCGTTTCATAAGGCAATGAATTGTATGAATTCAACATAGTTTGATAGAAAAAATACAAATATCATGCCAGATTTTCATGAAATACTTGCATATATCGAAAAAATTCTGTACTTTTGCACCGCAAAAGTTTTGAGCAATGAAAATATCAGAAATCAGACAAGTAATCGGTGAGCAGTTACAAGGAGCAGTGAATGACGATTTAGATATCCGCTATCTGCTGACGGATAGTAGACAACTGGATGAAAAGCACGCAGATCAAACCCTGTTTTTTGCCATCAAGACCGACAAGAACGACGGTGCAAACTATATTCCGGAATTGAAAGCAAAGGGTGTCAAAGCCTTCGTTGTCGGGGATGCCTTGCAAGCCTTGCAGGACCTTGCTGCGTATGTCCGTTCTCAGTTCAATGGCACAGTAATTGGGATCACCGGTTCAAACGGAAAAACGGTAGTCAAGGAATGGTTGTACCAATTGCTCAAAGACGACTACACCATTGTGCGTAGCCCCAAGTCCTATAACTCGCAGATTGGTGTTCCTCTCTCTGTTTGGCAGTTAGCCAATACAAAACCACAAATCGCCATCTTCGAGGCCGGCATCTCTAAGCCCGGTGAGATGGAAAAACTGGAGCGAATCATTCGTCCGACCATCGGTGTGATCACCTATATCGGTCATGAGCATGACGAGAACTTCGATTCATTGGACCAGAAGCGCGAAGAGAAGATGAAACTATTCGCGCACACCGATACAGTGATCGAAGATGCTACGCACCAAAACGTCCGCACTTGTGCAGCCGTAATGCGGGCACTCGGGTACGACGAAGAGATCATCACCGAACGTATCCTCCATCAGACACACGAAACGGTGATGGAAGTGAACTTGACAGCCTTGGTAGACAACGTGCGTTATTTCCGCAACCTGTTGAAACCCAAGACCAAACTGACTTGCATGGTGAAAGCATTTGCGTACGGTGCAGGTAGTGTGGAAGTGAGCAAGGCCTTGCAGCAAAGCGGTTTGGTTGACTATCTGGCAGTAGCAGTTGCAGATGAAGGAGTGGAACTCCGTCGCGCAGGCATCACTTTACCGATTATCATCATGGATCCGGAGGTGGCCGCAATGGACATCATTTTGGAGAATAATCTCGAGCCGAATGTCTATTCGCATCAGTCGCTGAAGACTGTCATCGCCGCCGCAGAAGCCAAGGGTCTGGAGAACTACCCGATTCATATCAAGATAGACAGCGGCATGCATCGTCTGGGTTTCTATCAGGAGGACATGCCTTGGCTTATTGCACGTCTGAAAGCCCACAAAGCCGTTCGTGTTCAGTCCGTCTTCTCGCATCTGGCCGGTAGTGATGAAGCGCAGTTTGATGCGTTCACCAAGGAGCAGATTCGCTATTTCGATGCATGCGCCGAGACGCTCAAGAAAGGACTCAACACCCCCATACTGAAGCATATCTGCAACTCAGCGGGCATTGAGCGGTTCACGAAATACCAATTCGATATGTGCCGTTTGGGTATCGGAATGTACGGATTCTCTTTCAATGGCGCTCAACTGCGAAATGTTTGCACATTAAAGACCACCATCCTCTCCGTCAAAACCGTCAAAGCCGGTGAGACCATCGGTTATGGTCGTCATACCCGCTTAGAGGAAGACCGCGTGATAGCCGTCATTCCTATCGGCTATGCCGATGGTTTCGATCGTCGATTCTCCAACTATGGAGGAGAAGTCCTGGTGCGTGGCAAACGCTGTCCGGTGGTAGGAAATGTATGCATGGACCAAGCTATGATCGATGTAACCGAAGCAGATGCCCGTCCGGGAGATATCGCAGAAGTATTCGGCGATAAGATGCCGCTGCAAGAACTGGCCGATAAACTCGGCACGATCACCTACGAAATTTTAACCTCTGTCAGCCGCCGTGTCCAACGTATCTATTTCTACGAATAGTCTGACTATAGGCTACCGGATAGCATCCGGAACCGAATATCCCGTTCAGACCGATTTGAATTTCTCGCTCCACACAGGCGAGATGGTGTGCATGCTTGGTCCGAACGGATGCGGTAAGAGTACTTTATTACGCACTTTAGCGGGCTTGCAACCTGCCCTTTCTGGGGAATACAAAATCCAAAATACAGCAAGTCGGCCGGAGAAAAGTGTGGCTTTGGTATTAACCGAACGCCTTTCGATGGATAACACCACGGTGCACGATGTAGTCGCCATGGGTCGCTATCCCTACACCTCTTTCTTAGGCGGTTTATCCGAACAAGACGAACGGATCATCGCAGAGTCCTTAGAGGCCGTAGGCTTTGATCTGGGTGCCCTGAATAGTACGCTTTCTCCTTTCAATGCCCATTCTGACGGCGAGAAACAGCGCATCCTAATTGCCAAAGCCCTGGCACAACAGACGCCGATCATCTTATTGGATGAACCCACGGCACACCTGGACCTTCCGCATAGAATACTTATTCTTAGGTTGCTTCGTCAGTTGGCGCACAAGCAAGGAAAGACCGTGCTAATTTCCACGCATGAACTCGATTTAGCTTTGGCGCTGAGCGATCGTATCTTACTGATGTCTCCCGCAGGAAGAGGTATTCAACTGGATACACCGGAGGCATTAAAAAAGGCAGACGCTTTCACGTCCGCCTTTGGAATGGATATCTTTAGCCCGTTAGGGTAACGAGGTCGTCGGGTTGCTTGGAATGCCGCACTTCCAATGGATGTCACCGTACTCGGAATCGTGATCTGATCCAGTTTGCAATTTTGGAACGCACGTTGGTAAATGGTAGTTATCGTAGTCATCCAGTCGTTCTATTTTATATGTCAACAGATCGAACAGGTTGTTGCCGCGAAAGTGAGTAAGCATGCCAAGAGAGCAAGCAAGGAAAGAGTAAATCTTTTCATAATGAGGATTCTTTTGATAATTTTGCGCACTTTTGCGCTACTAAAGTACAAAAAAGATTTCATATACACAAATATTTGACGATTTTTTCCGATTTATTTGCATATATGCAAAAAAAGACGTACCTTTGCGCGCTATTTTGCCTTAATAGGCGCTAAATCATGGATTACCAATATATCAATAGGATTGATTCTCCGGCGGACCTAAAGAAACTGAAAGTGGAGGAATTGCCGGCTGTTTGTGCGGAGTTGCGCCAGTTCATCATCGATGCGCTGAGTAAGAATCCGGGCCATCTGGGTTCCTCGCTTGGTACTATCGAGTTGACCGTGGCGCTGCATTATGTTTTCGACACCCCGAAAGACAAACTGGTTTGGGATGTGGGTCATCAGGCATATGCCCATAAGATTCTCACCGGTCGTCGGGATCGTTTTCATACCAATCGGCAGTTCAAAGGTCTGTCGCCTTTCACCAATCCGAACGAGAGCGAGTACGATGCCTTCATTGCAGGCCATGCCAGCAACTCGATTTCAGCGGCTCTGGGAATGAACATCGGTGGAGAACGAAATGTGGTAGCCATCATCGGAGACGGAGCCATGACAGGGGGATTGGCCTTCGAAGGACTGAACAATACCTCCATGGACAAAAACAACCTTCTGATCGTCCTCAACGACAACCACATGGCGATCGACCCCCTCAAGGGAGGTTTTACGCAATATCTGGTGGACCTGACTACCAGTGCCACTTATAATAAATGGCGTTGGAGGCTCTATCAGTTGGCGGCGAAGATGCACCTGGTGAACGAAGAGAAACGCCGCGCACTACTGCGTCGAAACAACAACTGGAAAGCTACGCTCTCCAAACAGACGAATAATATCTTCACGGGTCTGAACATTCGTTACTTCGGTCCTACCGACGGACATGACGTAGAGAGTCTGGTGCGTATCTTGAGTGAAATCAAGAACCACCGCGGTCCCAAAGTGTTGCATATCATCACCAAGAAAGGCAAAGGCTATGCCCCCGCAGAAAACGACCAAACAGTTTGGCATGCACCGGGAGAATTCAATGTAGAGTCAGGCGTCCGCAATCAAGACTCCGGACAAAACACAACGCCTCTTTGGCAAGAGGTGTTTGGAGAAACACTGCTGGAATTAGCCAAGGGCAACGAGAAGATTGTAGGTATCACCCCGGCTATGCCTTCCGGGTGCTCGATGAGTATCATGCAAAAAGAGATGCCGGATCGTGTCTTTGATGTCGGTATCGCTGAAGGACATGCTGTCACCTTCAGTGCCGGTTTGGCGAAAGCAGGTATGCTGCCTTACTGCAATATCTACTCCACTTTCCTCCAACGTGCCTACGATAATATCGTACATGACGTGGCGCTGCAGAACCTACACGTTGTGCTATGCATTGACCGCGCCGGTATAGTCGGTAATGACGGAGCTACTCATCATGGTTTGTTGGATCTGTCTTACTTACGTCCGATACCTAACATGCAGATTTGTGCGCCGCGTACAGCCGAAGACTTGCAAGAGATGATGAAAATGGCGGAGACGCTGGACGGACCGGTGGCGATAAGGTATCCGAGAGGAAGAACAATCCTCTCCCCAACCCTCCCCTTGAGGGAGGGAGTAAGGTACGGCAAGGGCGTTAAGTTGCGAGACGGAGAAGACATTGCCGTACTGACCATCGGCGCTATCGGAAACACCATGAGCGAAGCGATCTCCTCCCTTGAGGGGAGGTCGGGAGGGGTTTCCTATGCTCACTACGATATGCGGTGGCTCAAGCCTCTGGACGAAGAGATCCTGCACGAAGTGGGAAAGAAATACAAGACCATTGTGACGGCAGAAGACGGCATGGTTGCCGGAGGTTTGGGAAGCGCAGTACTGGAGTGGATGGCCGATCACGGCTACACGCCGCGCGTCATCCGACTGGGCGTCAACGACCAGTTTGTAGAACACGGGTCCACTAAAGAATTGTATCATTTATTAAAACTCGATAAAGAAGGGTTATGCGAATCGTTATTGCAGGTGCCGGTGAAGTAGGCACACACTTAGCTAAGCTGCTGAGTCGCGAAGACATGGAGATCAGTCTCTTGGACGAACATCAAGATCGGCTTGGAGACCTGAGTGCCAACTATGACATACTGACCAAAGTGGGCAACCCTACGTCTATTCATGACTTGCGTGAAATAGGCGTGAAGGATTGTGACCTATTTATCTCCGTTACTCCACATGAGACGGAGAACATGACCGCCTGTCTGATAGCTAACTCCCTGGGAGCGAAGCGCACCTTGGCGCGTATCGATAACTACGAATACCTGTTGCCGGAGAATAAGAAGTTCTTTGAGAACATGGGTCTGACCCACCTGATCTATCCGGAGGTATTGGCTGCGAACGAGATTGAAGAGAGTCTTCGCACCAACTGGATGCGCTATCACTTGCACCTCGCTCATGGCGCACTGGAGCTCTGTGTAGTGAAGGTGCGTAAGTCTGCGAAAGTGCTGGATAAGCCCTTCTCTTCCGGCATCTATAACCACGGCAAATACCGCATCGTAGCCATCAAACGTGACCAGCAGACCATCATACCCCGAGGACAGGATGGCGTACAAGAAGGCGACATAGTCTATTGTATATGCCCCAAAGAAAACATGGAGTTCATGCGCGAAGAACTCGGTAAGTCCAAACGCGAGATCAAGAACGTCATCTTCTTCGGCGGCGGCCGCATTGCCCGCAAAGCCGCAACCGAGCTTGTAGATGAGATGAATATCAAGATCATCGAGAAAGACCGGGAGTTATGTAACATCCTGAGCGACAAAGTGCCGAACGCGCTGATCATCAACGCCGACGGCTCGGATATGGATGTGCTCAAGGAAGAGGGTATTCAGGATGCAGACGCTTTCGTAGCCGTAACCGACAGCAGCGAAGCGAACATCTTTGCCTGCCTTGCCGCACAGCGTTTCGGTGTACGCAAGACCATCGCAGAAATAGAGAACCTCGACTACATCCCCATGGCGGAAGGGTTGGATATAGGCACGGTGCTGAACAAAAAGACCATCGCCGCCAGTTATATCTACCAGATGCTGCTGGACGCGTCTGTACGAGGCGTACATAACCTGACGAGCGCGGACGCCGAGATCGTGGAGTTCTACGCCAAAGAAGGCAGTACGATCACCCGTCACAAGGTCAAGGACGTAAACCTGCCGGAGGAAGCCAACATCGGCGGTATTGTACGTGCAGGAGAAGGCATATTGGTTAACGGCGAGACGCAGATCATTACAGGAGACTTGGTCGTAGTGTTCTGCAAGAGCCACGTTATCAGACATTTAGAGAGATTCTTCAAATGACCCGTACATTCAATTGGCGCATAGTATTCAAGACGATGGGAGTGCTCACCACTCTCGAGGCATTCTTTATGCTCATCCCTACCCTCACCGCCTGGTGGTACGACGAACCGGATCTGGGCACCTGGATTGTCTCCAGTGCCATCACATGGCTCAGCAGCTGGTGGATGCTGCTGGCGGGACGGAGAGCCGAACGACGTGTAGGCGAACGAGAGGGATACGTGATCGTAGCCACTGTGTGGGTCGTCTATTCGGTCTTCGGCCTGCTGCCTTTCTGGCTCAGCGGTGCGCTGCCGAGCCTCACTGACGCATGGTTTGAGACCATGGCAGGCTTCACCACCACCGGCGCTACCGTCATCCGCGACGTGACCGCCATGACCCACTCGATATTACTATGGAGGTCGTTGATGCAGTGGCTCGGAGGTATGGGAATCATCGTCCTCTCCGTCGCCATCCTGCCGATGTTCGGACTCGGCGGCATGCAGCTCTATAGCGCCGAAGTGACGGGTGTCAGCTACGAGAAACTCAGTCCGCGAATCGCCGACACAGCCAAATACATGTGGCTGACGTATATCGTCCTGACCATCACCCAGATAGCCTTGCTGACCCTCGAGGGCATGACCCTTTTTGACTCCATCTGTCACTCTCTGAGTACCATTTCCACGGGCGGTTTCTCTACCCGCAACGACAGTCTGATCAGCTACAATGCCGCAATCCAATGGACCACCGCCATCTTCATGTTCCTCTCGGGTATCAATTTTACCCAGCTGATCTACCTCTTCCGCGGCAAGCCGCAGCGGCTCTTCAAGGACGAGGAGACGCAATGGTACGCCTGCGCTGTCGGAGTAGCTACATTGTTCCTCTCTTTGGGACTGTTCATCCATTACGGCATCGAGCACGACATAAGCAAGATCGTGGAGATGGAGAATTTCTTCGCTACGGTAGAGCGCTCGCTGCGAAAAGGTTTCTTCATGGTCTGCACGGCGATGACCAGTACAGGCTTTGCGGCGAGCGACTATATGACCTGGCCGAAACTGCTATGGGTGTTTGTCTTCTTCCTGATGTTTACCGGCGCATCTTCGGGTTCAACCGCCGGAGGTATCAAATGGGTGCGGATAGGTATCTTCGCCAAATCCGCGCTGACAGAGATCAAGCGTCGTATCCATCCCAACGCCGTCATTCCTGTACGGTTCAACGGCCGCACGATCAACGACTCTACGAAGATCAATATCATGGCATTCATGTTCTTCTATATCGCCATCATCGTGGTGGCGGTGTTGATCTTCTGCGCTTCCGGAGTGGCTTTCGACGAAGCGATCGGAACGGCAGTCTCAGCGATCGGCAATGTAGGTGTCACCATCGGACAGTTCGGCCCTTCTTCGGGAACGTACGCAGACTACCCCACCGTAGCCAAATGGACTGCAACCTTAGTCATGCTCATCGGACGTCTGGAGATATTCACGATCTTACTCCTCTTCAGCCGTTCACTGTGGAAAAAATAACATGCGTCCCTACAAAGTCCTTCTTTTCATAGTCTGTGTAATGGCGTGTCTGGCAGCACTATGTCTGGTGCTACCGCATCATATTGCCATAGGCGAAAAAGAAGTGCGCTGGCCTACCTTATCCGAAGTGCTGGAGAGGGAAGAAGCCTACCCACAACCCCTCCCAGAAGAGGAGGAGGAGAGTATAATCGATCCTGACACAATTGCTCCCTCTCCGGACACCATTGTTCCGGAGAAGTCGGCAGAGAAACCCAAACCGGTTATTCCAAAAGTAGCCGTCGATTCTACTACTGACAGTCGCCAATTCCTGTCCTCTTTCTATGCAGCGCTGCAGGAAAGCGGCGAACGCAAAGTGCGGGTGATGCACTATGGTGACAGCCAGATTGAGGAGGACCGAATGACGATGCAGATTCGCGAACAACTCCAGAAACAATACGGAGGACGCGGAGTCGGATTGATGCCGCTTTTGCAGACCATCCCTACCCGCACGACACGGCAGGAACTGCGTATGAACGGTCGTCTCATCGGTCCCTCGCAAGCGCAACAGGGGCCCAAACGCTATCTGGTTTACGGTTTTAAACGTGACCAACGGGAAGACGGCATGTATGGTGCCATGGGGCAGGTTGCCTGGATGAACGATAGTCTGGTCAGTGGCAGCGAAGACCTCATTGCCATGTGCAAACCGCAGTCGGCGAGTGCGCATTATGACGAATGGCGCATCTTCGCTGATACCTCTATCCGTTATACCACTTCCGGTGACACCGTGCATCTCATGGGTCGCGGTGCTGTATATGGTCTCTCGCAAGAAAGTCGCACCGGTGTCATCGTAGATAACATTCCCATGCGCGGATGTCTGGGTATGGTATTCACCAAGATGGACTCGGCGCAGCTGCGTGATTTCTATCGTTCAGAGAATGTACGACTCATCATCCTGCAGTTCGGCGGGAATGCCATTCCATCCAATGAGAAACCCGAAACCATTCGCGGATTCGTGCAGGGCTATCGGGATCAGATTCACTTCCTGCGCAAATGCGCTCCCGACGCAGATATCCTCTTTATCGGCCCGAGCGATATGATGCGCTTGGTGGATGGCGAATGGCAGACTTATCCGATGGTGCCGTATATGGACCGGCTGCTTCGCAAGATGGCCATGGAAGAAGAGATAGCCTATTTCAGTCTGTACCAATGGATGGGCGGAGCAGGTAGTATGTTACGTTGGCAAGAAACCGGTTTAGCCGGTTCTGACGGAGTCCATTTCTATCGAAGCGGGGCTCGTAAAGCCGGTAATGCCGTTGTCTCCTGGCTCCTCGAACCAATGACCAATCACCAATAACCAATAACCAATAACCAATAATCAACCCTTTGAACTTCCTCCACCACATATTGGCCTTTGATGAGAACAGTCCGCTGCTCTTCACCCAGTTTTACTTCTGGGCATTCTTCGCATTGGTTTATGCACTCTTTGCGTTGATTATCGGAAATCAAAAATCAAAAATCAAAAATCAAAAATTACACATGAGGAATGTGTACCTCATGTTCGTCAGTTGGTTCTTTTACTATAAGACCAGCGGACTTTTCCTGCTGATCTTGGCCTTCATCACCCTATCCGACTGGCTCATCGCACGGCAGATTCACAAATCACAAATCACCCATACCTTCAGATCGTGCCGTCAGGCAAAGAATTACCAATCACCAATACCCAAAATCTTACTGGCTCTCTCGGTGACAATAGACTTGGGTCTGCTCGCATATTTCAAATACGCGTATTTCATTACGAACGCTGTGAACGATATCTTTGGTGCGGATTTCCGGGTGTTTGATATCTTCGCGTACATCGGCAACGGATTTGCGCAAGCGGGCCGATTCTCCGTGGATACAATTATCTTGCCTGTAGGTATCTCGTTTTATATCTTCCAGGTCATTTCCTACACCGCCGATGTCTATCATCAGCGTATAGAACCGGTCAAGAACATTTTCGACTTCGGATTCTATGTGTCCTTCTTCCCGCAATTGGTAGCCGGACCTATCGTGCGTGCCGAGGAATTTATTCCGCAGCTGTACAAACCCTTCCGTCTCAGTCGACGTGCCTTTGGTATTGCTGTCTTCTGGATTCTGAATGGCTTGGCGAAGAAAATCATCATGTCCGATTATCTCGCGGTAAACCTCATCGACCGCGTCTTTGATAATCCGCTCTTGTTCTCCGGTTTTGAGAACCTGTTTGCGCTCTTTGCATACAGTCTGCAGGTCTATGCGGACTTCTCGGGTTATACCGATATCGCGATTGGCGTAGCGATGCTGATGGGTTTCTACCTGCCGATGAACTTCAACAGCCCGTATAAGTCGCAGAATCCACAGGAGTTCTGGCGTCGCTGGCATATGTCACTTGGCCGCTGGCTCAAGACCTACCTCTATATCCCTATCGGAGGAAACAGACGCATCGGTTTCAGCACCTATCTGTGGCTCACGATCATCGCCCTTGTCTCCGCTGCCCTTACCGGTTGGTGGCTCTGGATCCTCATCCCTGCGGCGGTGTTGATGATTGGTGTCTTTGTGTGGGACAGAATAACTAGACAGCCTGGTATGCCTAGTACGACTAGTAAGCTTATTTACTCGAACCTCAACTCCTTCATCACGCAGGTCTTGGGTGGTCTCTGGCACGGCGCCAGTTGGAACTTCATCATCTGGGGTGGTATCAACGGTATCGGAATGATTGTCAATAAGATCTGGCGGGTGATGAACTGGCATGTACGCTTTGCGTCTATGACGTTGCTTACCGCAGGACTAATTTTCGCCGATTACTTCACCAACCTGCCGGTATGGCGACTCTTTGCCTTCTGGGCTGCTATCGTATGGTTTGGTACAACTATCCGCTATGTCTATTGGATTTGCGAAGGCGCGGAGAACAAACTCACCAAGGCATTAGGCACCGCTTGGGCTGTTCTACAGACCTTCACGTTCATCACCTTCACGCGTCTCTTCTTCCGTTCGTCCAGCAACCTGGATCCGGCTACAGCGAATGAAGTAGCCTGGGCAACGGCAAAAAATATGGTGAACCAGATTGGCGGCGCATGGAACAACAGCATCATCCCGGATTTCCTTTGGGAGTATCGATGGGTCGTAGCGATGTTCATTGCCGGCATGATCATTCACTGGCTACCGACGAATTGGAAAAGACGCTATCGCTTGGCTTTCAGCGCTATGCCGATTTGGGCGATCGTGATAGCCGTTTGCCTCGCTATCATCGTCATCTATCAATTCGTCTCCGCAGAAATGCAACCGTTCATTTATTTTCAGTTCTAATGAAGAGTACAGAATACAGAGTACAGAGTACAGACCAAATCAGTCTTGGTCAGACCCGGAAGCGATCTGTCAGTGAAACGGTCTGTCAGCAGAGCGGTCTGTCAGGCGAAGCCGGTCTGTCAGGCGAAGCCGGTCTGTCAGGCGAAGCCGGTCTGCCGGCTATTATCGGCATCACAGGAGGTATTGGAAGTGGTAAATCCACGATCGCAAACGAGCTCGCAAAGCGCGGCTACGTCGTTTATGACTGCGACCGTGAGGCCAAACGGCTCATCGCCGAGAACCCTGACGTGCAGCAAGAGATCATCGAACTCTTAGGCGAAGAAGCGTTTATGAACGGGATGTATAATACGCAGTATGTCGCAAAGCGGGTGTTTGCGGACGAACATCTATTGGAAGCACTCAATGCCATCATTCACCCGGCAGTTGGCTTGGATATCATGAAACGCCAGCCCGATTTTGTGGAGTCCGCCATTCTCTTTGAGTCCGGCCTTAACCTCCTCTGCCATCGTATCATTGTCATCGATGCTCCGGAAGACATCCGTATCGCCCGAACCATCGCCCGCGACTACCACGGCGATGCTTCTCCTGCCAATATCAATAAGGTTCGTGCTCGCATACACGCGCAGCACATCCCTCAAGGCGATCTCACTCTCCTCAACGACGGCCACACTCCCATCCCTGAATTAGTGGACGAGATTTTGGCTGTTTATTAGTGTCCTGTTCCCGCCGGTATTCCGGTGTCCTTTGTGCATTATTCCGGCATCTTATGCCGGTAACGTTCGCCCTGCTGTCTACTCCTCGCCGCTATTCCGGAGAGCCAGTTTCGTCCATTGCGTCCAAATTGCATTTGGACATTTTTACAGAAAAATCTCCCTTTTCTTGCATATATCATTTTTTTGTTGTACCTTTGCACCCGCAAAGGTTTTATAACCTCGTCGCTTGCCGACGTAAAACAGCAAGGACATAAAAAAGGCGTTTATTGACGTTGTTTGCGACTAACTGAAATCTTCGCAACATTTCATTAGAATAAAGTCCAGACAGCAAGATGAATGTCCCGTGGGTATGTTATACATGCCACGCCCTGCTATTGGCGGGGTGGGTTTAGCATATCGGGCGTGGAATTCGGTTGTTTTTCTACTTTATTCGGGGATTGCGAAGCCCTCAGTTAGCGTGAAGAATGAACGGACTTCACGCTTTTTGTGTATATCCTAAAAATCTAGGACTTCTAGAATATCTAGGATAGCGCAGCGGTCTAGGAAACTAGTTAACTATATAACGGAGAATGCCTCCTGCCAAATAGTAAATTGGAGGCAAAACTAAAAATCTAAGTATTATGATTCAATCAGTTGACAAATTAGATTACATGGAGCGTCTGTTTGCTACGCTTCATGCAAAACGAACAGAATTGTATGTCATTTCCGGAATATGGCATCGACTTAATCGTACAGACGTAAAGTTCGTTATACAACAGCCAGTTTTTTTACCATCGGGCAATTATGCTTTGGCCGACTTGTATCTTCCCCAATTAAATATTTGGATAGAAATTAATGAACTGTATCACAAAGCCAAAAAGGCAGCCGATGATAAGCGAAATATGGATATACAAATAACAACGAAAGGAGAACAACACATCATCTACCAATACGATTCTACTGGAAGTTCTGATTTTGATATTGATGACTTGAATTATCAAATAGATCTGATTGTGGCTCATATTCGGCTTAAAATAGCTAAGTTAGGAGAGAATTTCATTCCTTGGGATGATAACTATGCTATTAGAAAGAAGCATTTATGCAAAAAGGAATATCTGACATTCAAATCTATTGATCAGATTGCAAAGATTTTCAATGCCCCCATACGTAAGAGAGGTTTCCTTAGACCTGGCGGTTTTGCGTTAAATGGCGGATATGTAGTTTGGACACCCAATACTAATAATAATACTTGGAAGAATATACTTAACAATACAGAAGATGAAATTATTGAATATAAGATTGACAAAGCAACAGGAGGAGTTGATAGAGCTGCTACACAAACTGGATTTGACCAAGCGGAAAAAAGAATAGTCTTCTGCAAATACAAAGATTTCCTTGGGAACAAGGACTATAAATATATTGGCGTTTTTGTGTTTGACGGATTTGATGCCAATGGAGCCCGAAAATGGAAAAAGATAAGAGACTGCATAGATATTACCAACTTAATTTATTAATAACAATGAAAACAAAACTTTTTACCCTATTGCTCGCTGTAGCAGCCAGCGTAGGAACGATGTTTGCCGAGAGCGGCATATGTGGAGGCAACCTCACATGGGTGCTGCAAGATAGTGTTTTGACTATTAGTGGTACCGGAGATATGTGGAATTGGGATGGTCCAGATCCATACTCAATCATCTCTGGAGAAGCAGCAGCACCATGGGTTAAAGTCAACGATGGAAGGGTTATAAATGCTTACAAAGAAGTGGTTATTCAGGAAGGAGTTACTAGTATAGGAGATTATGCTTTTAATAATCATAGGTTAAGTGTTGTGACTATTCCCAATAGCGTCACCAGCATTGGAAATTCTGCTTTCTCTGGTTGCGCCAGTTTGACTTCAGTTACGATTCCCAATAGTGTAACAAACATTGGAGAGAGTGCTTTTAAAGGTTGCAGTGGTTTGACTTCACCGGTTTATAATGCAAATGTGTTTGCATATATGCCAACATCTTATTCTGGAGCGTATACTATTCCAGAAGGTATTGAATCTATTGCAAGTACGGCTTTCTCTGGTTGCACAGGTTTGACCTCTGTGACGATTCCCAATAGCGTCACCAGCATTGGAAGTAGTGCTTTCTCTGGTTGCAGCGGTTTGACCTCTGTGACGATTCCCAATAGCGTCACAGATATTGGAAGTAGTGCTTTCTCTGGTTGCAGCGGTTTGACCTCTATTGAGATTCCCAATAGCGTCACCAGCATTGGAAGTAGTGCTTTCTCTGGTTGCAGCGGTTTTCCTGTGATTGACAATATTCGCTATGCAGATACGTATTTAATAGAAGCAGTGGATAAAACATTATCTACCTATACTATAAAAGATGGAACAAAATGGATTGGAAGTAGTGCTTTCTTTTATTGCACCGGTTTGACCTCTGTGACGATTCCCAATTGCGTCACAAGTATTGGAGATAGTGCTTTCCTTGCTTGCACCGGTTTGACCTCTGTGACGATTCCCAATAGCGTCACAAGCATTGGAAGTGGGGCTTTCGAAGGTTGCACCGGTTTGACCTCTGTTATATGGAACGCAAAGAATTGTTATACTGCTCCTTTCGATAGTATAAGTTCGCAAATTACATCCTTTACATTCGGCAACGAAGTAGAGTATATTCCTGCCTACCTATGTTATGGCATGTCTAATTTGACCTCTGTGACGATTCCCAATAGCGTCACAAACATTGGAAATAATGCTTTCGCTTATTGCAGCGGTTTTCCTGTGATTGACAATATTCGCTATGCAGATACGTATTTAATAGAAGCAGTGGATAAAACATTATCTACCTATACTATAAAAGATGGAACAAAATGGATTGGAGAGTTGGCTTTCTCTGAATGCACCAGTTTGACTTCTTTGACGATTCCCAATAGCGTCACCAGCATTGGAGGGTATGCTTTCGTTGCCTGCACCAGTTTGACCTCTGTTACGATTCCCAATAGCGTCACCAGCATTGGAAGTAGTGCTTTCAATCGTTGCAGCGGTTTGACCTCTGTTACGATTCCCAATAGCGTCACCAGCATTGGATATGAGGCTTTCTCTGATTGCAGCAGTTTGACTGCTATATATGTGCCGTGCGGAGAAATGGAGAGATTCAAACAAATG
>JAEDNI010000030.1 GCA_016302585.1 Paludibacteraceae bacterium
GAGATTTTGATACAATGAAAAAAATTCTTCCTTGGATTGCAGTACTGGGAGTACTGGCAATCATCGTATTATGGTTCGCAGGTGTGTACAACCGTTTTGTGACTGCTGAAGAGCAGGTGGAGTCCGCGTGGGCACAAGTAGAGAACCAATATCAGCGTCGTGCCGACCTGATCCCGAACCTTGTGGAGACGGTCAAAGGTTACGCTTCGCATGAGCAGGAGACGCTGGATGCCGTAGTGTCTGCTCGCGCTCGCGCTACTCAGATCACCATCGATCCGAGTACAGCCACGCCGGAGCAATTAGCCGCTTATCAGGCTGCTCAAGGAGACCTGAGTCAGGCATTAGGGCGGTTGTTAGCCGTAGCGGAGAGTTATCCGGATCTGAAGGCTAACGAGAACTTCCGCGACCTGCAACAACAGTTAGAGGGCACGGAGAACCGCATCACGGTAGCCCGTCAGCTCTTCAACGAAGAGGCTCGGGCGTACAACACCCTAATCCGCCGATTCCCGAATAACCTGCTCGCAGGCATGTTCGGATTCGAAAAGAAACCCTACTTCGAGGCCGAAGAGGGTTCCAACAAAGCGCCGAAAGTAGCGTTCTGATTTCAGAAGATCGATTGCTGGCCATCAGGCGCAAGGGGAGTCTTGCCCAGATGCTCGTAAGCCAGCGGCGTTGCCTCGCGTCCGCGCGGGGTACGTTTGATGAAGCCTTCTTTGATGAGGTACGGCTCATAGACATCCTCGATGGTGCCGGCATCTTCGCCCATAGCGGTAGCGATGGTGTTGAGTCCGACAGGTCCGCCGCGGAACTTATCGATGATGGTCAGCAGCAGTTTGTTATCAATCTGATCGAGACCGAAGGTATCGATATTCAGCGCCTCGAGGGCGTATTGGGCGATGTCGAGATCTATCCTACCATTCCCTTTCACTTGCGCAAAGTCACGTACGCGACGCAGAAGCGCATTCGCGATACGGGGCGTTCCTCTGGAGCGACGGGCGATTTCACCTGCCGCTTTCTCATTGATCTCCACTCCTAATAAACGTGCTGAACGCTTCACAATGCCGGCAAGAATATCGGCATCGTAGTACTCGAGGTGGCAGTTGATACCAAAACGAGCACGGAGCGGCGAAGTCAAGAGGCCTGAACGCGTGGTCGCACCGATAAGGGTGAAGTGGTTCAGGTCAATCTGAATCGTACGCGCCGAAGGACCTTTATCGATCATGATATCGATGCGATAGTCCTCCATCGCCGAATAGAGGTACTCCTCCACGATCGGACTCAGACGATGAATCTCATCGATGAAAAGGACGTCATTGGGTTCGAGCGAAGTGAGGAGTCCTGCCAAATCACCGGGTTTGTCCAACACCGGACCTGAGGTCACTTTGAAACCTACACCCAATTCATTAGCAATAATGTTACTCAGGGTTGTTTTACCGAGTCCCGGAGGGCCGAAGAGCAGCACGTGATCCAGACTCTCGCCGCGCAGTTTGGCTGCCTCGACGAAGATCTTAAGGTTCGAAGTGACCTTACTCTGCCCGGCAAAGTCAGCAAAGCATAAAGGGCGAAGCGCATTGTCCTGATCCTTTTCGCTCATTTGTTGTCGTATATCAAATTCTGCCATATTAGTAAAAAGTCGAAAGTCGAAAGACCGCGGCAGAGCCGCTCAAAGACAATCGACTAATTTTGGGTTTTTTCGTGAAAGAGGGTTTCTAAATTATCTATTTGGTCGATGGGCAGGTCGGCCTTGACGGTGCCGTGGTCGAGAATGACGACTCGGTCGCACATCTCCCGAACCTCCTGCATGATATGCGTGGATAGGATAACTGTACGGTCTTTTCCAAGCGAACGAATGAGACTTCGGATCTCGACGAGTTGGTTAGGGTCGAGGCCGGTGGTAGGTTCATCGAGGATGAGGAGCTCGGGGTCACCCAAGAGCGCCTGTGCTAATCCGACCCGCTGACGATACCCTTTGCTCAGTTCGCGAATATGCTTATGGCACTCCGGGGTCAAACCGACTTTGTCGATGAGGGCATCGACATTTGTCATTTGACATTTGTCATTGGTCATTTTAGCCATGAACTGCAGGTACTCGGTGACATACATCTCCTCGTAAAGCGGGTTATTTTCCGGCAAGTAGCCGATACGAGAGGGGGCGGAGACGGTACCGGAGTCGGCAGACCAGAGACCGATGAGGATCTTCATGAGGGTGGATTTGCCGGCACCGTTGGGTCCCAGCAGACCAACGATCTGGCCTGCTGGGATCTCCAAGGATACGTCATTAAGCACCTTCTGCGAGCCGAATGACTTGGATATATGTTGGATGGATACCATATTAGTCGAAAGTCGAAAGACTTAGACCGTAGCTACAATATCCCAGACGAACGCTCGAACACCTACTTCTTCGTTACGCATGTCGAGTTTCTTAACGGACTCAAGGAGCGCAGGGAGCTGTTCGTCCTCTACCACGGTGATGACGCAGGAGTTCATCTCAGGCCATGCGTGGGTGCCACGGCGGGGTTCACCGCCGTTGGTACCACGACCTTGTACCTGCTCAAAGAACGTAAAGCCTTTGATATTCAAGACATCAAGCATATATTCCACACGACCGGTGTTTGCCTGATTAAAAACTATCATAACAGATTTCATAAGAAATAGTCGAAAGTCGAAAGTCGAAAGACCGGTCACTGCGTGACCTCAAAGACTCTTTCTTTTTGATCGTGAACAGTCTTTCTTCTTTCAGTTAAACCTTATTTATTTTATTCATTAAATTACAGAGCATTTTCTGAACCTCTACAATCAGAGAATTCACTTCTGCACATACCGTTTCATCTAAATACCCAAAGTTTTGTGCAAGTACTAATTCTGTTTCCAACTCATACGCAGAACCTAAAGCTATACTTAAAAAATGCGCAAAATCTTTATCCGTTACCCTACCGGCTCCTTCTGCTATATTTGCAGATATAGAGACCGCGGCGCGTTGCATTTGAGATGTTAACGCATATAATTCGTTCGAGGGGAAAGTTTTAGTCAATTGATATACCCTCTTGGATAACTCAATAGACTTCTTCCACACAATTAGTTCTCTGAAGTTGTGTACCATTTTTGTCTTTCTACTTTGAGCGTTAGCGGTCTTTCTACTTTGAGTCCGAAGGACGGTCTTTAACTTTGAGGTCCATGAAGATGAATTTCTTGCGGAGGGCTTCCTTTTTGTCGCGGTCGCCGTGACGGGACATAACGCCGTAGAGGAGAGGCACGACATACAAGGTCAGGAAGGTCGAGACGGTCAGACCGCCGATAACGACGATACCTAACGGTTGCCACATCTCGGCACCTTCACCGGACGAGACCGCCATCGGGATCATACCGAGGATGGTAGTGAACGCCGTCATGAGGACAGGACGGATACGGCTCCGACCCGACATCTGGATAGCCTGATTAAGCTCGTAGCCACGCTCACGCATGAGGTTGATATAGTCCACGAGCACGATACCGTTCTTGACGACGATACCCACCAGAAGCACCAGACCGAGGGCACCAATCATATCCAGCGAACGGCCGGTGAGCCAAAGGGCGATGACAACACCCGAGAGGGCAAACGGAATCGTGAACATGATGATCGCCGGCATACGGAGCGACTCGAACTGCGACGCCATGACGATATACACAAGCATGATAATCATCAGACCGAGAAGGATCATGTCTCGGAACGTGTCCTGCTGGGTCTCGACATCACCGCCGATATGGGTGGAGTAACCTACCGGGATGTCAAGTTGCGGGATGACCTCCGTCTCAATCGCTTTCGCAAGTTCGCCAAGGGTGGTGTTGTACGGCGTAGCCTTGACGGTGACGATACGCTGACGCGCCTTACGCTCGATGGTAGGCGGTGCCCAGTACTCACCGACGGAAGCTACTTCGGTCAGTTTGACGGACTTGCCGGTAGCAGTTGGGATGGAGAGGTTGAGGATATCCGAGATAGAGTTGCGGTCATCCTCCTCAAGACGCACGACGATATCGTACTCCGAGCCGTCCTCCTTGAGGTAACCGCAGGACATACCCGCTACGCGGTTACGGAGGTAGGTGGAGAGAGTCGCCGAGGAGAGCCCCAGACGGGAGGCTTTCTCCTTATCGACGGTGATCTTAATATCCGGACGGTCGTCCTCACGGCTGATATTCACGTCGCGGGCACCGGGCAGTTGGGAAATCAACTGACGGCACTGCTCCGCCAACTGGGAGGTCTTATCGAAATCATAACCGTAGATCTCCAAGTCCACTGTGTTAGCGCCACCGGGTCCGCCGGACGAAACAGCACACTGGTACTCGTTGATTTCCGGGTATTTCGCCATCTCCTGACGGAGAATCTCTGCAAGAGTCCAGATGTCGCGGTCACGCTCCCATTTCTTAGGCAGACGGATGGTCATCTGGATCTTGTTGTTCATCGTGGACGAGAAGAGAGAAGCGATAGAGGCATCGTCGCTGGAACCGGCGGAGGTGCTGATCAGCTGGATCTCCGGAACGAGTTCCACAAACCGTGCCTCCAGTTGACGTGCGGTCTTGAGGGTCTCTTCGATACGCGTACCGCGCTGCAGTTTGACGGTTACGGAGAGACGGCCGTTATCCTGTTGTTGCATAAAGTCCGTACCGATCTTCCCCATGAACGCAGGAGTGAGCGAGAGGCCGAAGAAAGCCAGAAGGATAAGGAAGGTGACGAATTTATGATTGAGGCACCATCCTAACGACCTCGCGTAATAGTCATCAATGACGTCCAGCGCACGAACGACGGTACGCTCGTACCAGCCCTTCTTGCCTGCCTCGTCGTCCACCAGGTTTCCGTGCTCGTCCACGTGCACTTTCTTCGCCTTGAGCAGTTTGGAACAGAGCATCGGAGTCAGCGTGATAGCCACGAGCGTCGAGGTACAGCATACGACGGTGACGATCCATCCCAATTCATGGAACATGATACCCGCCATTCCGTTCAGCATCGTCAGGGGCACGAACACCGCCACGAGCACGAGGGTCGTCGCGATGACGGATACCCAGACCTCGTTGGTAGCGTAGATAGACGCCTCATGCGGATCCTCACCACGCTCCACGTGACGGGTGATATTCTCCAGGACGACAATCGCGTCATCCACCACCATACCGATCGCGATGGTGAGCGAACAGAGGGAGATGATATTCAGACTCGAATCCGCCAAACCGAGGTAGATAAACGCCACGATGAGGGCAATAGGAATCGTGATACCGATAATGATGGTAGCACGCCATTTGCCGAGGAAGAAGAGCACGACGAGCACGACGAAGAGGAGGGCGTAAAGCACCGACTCTTCGAGGGAGTTGATGGAGTTCTGGATATTCTCCGAGGAGTCGTAGATCTGCTCTATCTTCACGTCCGTCGGCAGCTGTTTCTGTATCTTCGCCAGTGCGGCACGCACGTCGCGGCAGACCTGCACGGTGTTAGCACCTGTCTGCTTGGCGATGATCAGACGCACCGCCTCACGGCCATTGGTCTTCTCGTCCAGGGCGAGGTCCTTGATGGTATCCTTGACCGTCGCTATATCGCGGATGAAGACCTGCTGACCTTGCGGCGTCATAGCTACCATGAGGTTCTCGATCTCGGAGGACTCGATGTACTCCGAACGCACCTGCATCTGGTACTGCTCCTGCGGCATCTTGATCGTACCCGAAGAGAGGTTGAGGTTGTTCGCCGAAACGACTTGCCCCACCTGCTCCAGGGTTATGCCGTAGGCATCGAGTTTCTTCTGGTCGATATTGACATAGACATAGCGTTCCGGCGCACCCGAGAGGGAAATATTACCGATACCATCAATATGGTTCAACTGCGGCACCACTTCGTCGTTGAGGATCTTGTCCAGACCCGCATACGTCTCATCCGCCGTAATGGAGTACTGGCAGATAGGCAGCGTACTCGTGGAGAGTTTGAAGATCACCGGCTTGGAGCAGTTGTCCGGCAGGTTGTTCGCCGCCATATCGACGAACGAACGCACGTCGTTCACCGCCTCCTCCATGTTACTACCCCACTCCAACTCCAGCTCCACCACGGAGATGTTATCCTTGGACTGCGAAGTGATGTGTTTGAGGTGATCGACGGAGGTCAGGGCGTTCTCCATGATCTTCGTCACGTTGGTCTCCATCTCGCTCGCCGACGCGCCCGGATAGGTAGTCATGACGTTGATATACGGCGGGTCCATCTCCGGGAACTGGTCAATCGGCAGCTTCAGGAAACTAAATATACCGATGACGATGACCGCCACAAAGATGAGGGCGGTGGTCACCGGTTTTTGGATTGCTGATTTATAAATGCTCATAATTTTTCGGGATTAAATAGGTAGACCTAGGTAGACATAGGTATTCCTATGAAGACTTAGGTAAACCTAGGATTTCCTATTTTACGATATTGACTTTGACGCCATCGACGAGCTTGTGCTGGCCGGTAGTGACGAACTCGACGCCCTCTTTGATTTCCGGAGCGATGATCTCAATGTCCTGATCGAAGCGTTGTCCGAGAGTAACAGCCACACGTTTAGCGCGACCGTCCTCTACGATGAATACATAACGATCGTTAGCTCCGACGAGTTTCTCTACGCTCTGGTAAGGCACCACGATGGCATTCGCTTTGCCCAGACCGATATTCGTCGTTACGTACATGCCCGGACGAAGGAGATTCTTGGCATTCGGGATGACAATCTTACATTGGAAAGTGTGGCTGGAGGGGTCAATGGTCGGATAAACGATTTCCACCGTAGCAGGGAACACCTTATTCGGATAAATCTCCGATGTCAGCGTCAGCTTCATGCCGGTCTTGAAGAGCGGGAAATAGGTCTCCGGGATAGCGACCAATGCTTTCAGTTTGTCAATCTGAGTCAACACCAGAATCGGCTGACCGCCGTAGAGTTCCCCGTCCTCGTAGTTCTTGGCGGAGATGATGCCTGCAAACGGAGCCTTGACATAGGTGTTAGTCTCCAGGAACTCCAGCTGCTCCTTGGTGGAGTTATACTGGGTCGTGATCTGGTCATACTGCTGCTGGGTAGCCGAACCGGTCTTGAGCAGCATCTCGATACGGTTCTTCTCGACCTCGAGGTTTGCCATGGAGATCTTCGTAGTCTTGTACTGGGTCTGATCCATGCGCACGAGGTCGCTACCGGCGGAGACGCGATCGCCTACCTCACGGTAGATATGCTCGATCTTGCCCGTCAGGGACGGCGCTACGTTTTGGGTGATATAACCTTGAAGGTTCGTCGAGACGGATATCTCACGCTCGATCTCGCGGGGCTGTAGAACGATCGTGCGCACTTGCTCCACGCGTTCTTCCTCTGCCGCAACAGAGGTTTCTTTCTTGCCGCAAGCCATGAGGGTCAGGGCGGCAAGGGTGTAAATAAAAATCTTTTTCATATTGAGTAATTAATTTTCTAATTCTAGGTAGTACTATGTAGCCCTAGGTAGTTATAGGTAATCCTAGGGGGTGCGAAGTTATTTGTTGAGGAACTCTTCGAGTTCAGATTGCGCATTGATGAGGGTGAGCATCGCCTGTACGTAGGTCGATTGCGCGTTGATGAGGTCGTTTGAGGCGTTGGTTAGCTCGATATTCGACGCTGCGCCCCATTTGAATTTCTCCGTAGAGGAGTTGAAGACGCGCTGAGTGACCTCGATATTATCCTTCTCGTTGAGGTAGGTCTCGTAGGCGTTGGTAAGGTCGAAACAGAGCTGGCGGTACTGAATCTCGAGATTGTCGGTAGTCTCGGAGAGGGTGTTCTTCGCCTCCTCGAGTGCGATCTTCTTCTCTACCACCGCTGCCGCACGTTTACCGGACGACCAGAGGGGCATCTTGACTGAAAAAGCGATTGTATGCGGGGAGTTCATCATCTCAAATCCCGCCGCGCTACCATAGTCACGATAGTTGTATTGGTACGCCAGACTGACCGTAGGTCCATATGCCCATCCCGCCATGTGGACGTTGCGTTTGGCGAGTTCAACCTGTTGTTGAAGGAGCTGGTAGTTGAGGTTATTCTCGATGGCGAAGTTCTGGCTCAGCAGGTCGAGTACGCGCTCCGGGGAGAGCACTTCGTCCATATTCTCCGTCAGCACGAGTTCGGTCTCGACCGGCACGTTCAGCAGCACCTTGAGGCTGTTGGTTGCGAGTTCGACATTTCGTTTCTGGGCGTTAATACTGTTCTTGAGGGTATTGACACGTACGCGTATTTGGTCGGCTGAGGTCTGTTCGGCTGCTCCAACGTTCACCGCGTTCTGTGTCATCTGCTCAAGACCTTGGATATTAACAAGGCTGGAGTCTAAGAGTCCGGTGATGCTCTGTAGCGCCAAGACGGAGATGTATGCGCTCATGACGCTGCTACGCAGTTCGTTCTCGGATTTCTCAAGGGCAATCTTCTTCATCTTTATCGCCACATTGTTGAGCAATGCTCCTACTACACCCTGTCCGTTGATACCCACAGCGGCTGTTACTCCGTATTCCCAGGGGGACATAGACATAGGCTCCTGCATGCCCGGGAACAGAACCATCTTCTCCTTAAAATCTTCGTCGTACATGACGTTTTTTCCGATTGATCCGTCCAACGAGGGCAGCATCGCGGCAATCGTCTGCCAACGCTGGGCGTAGGCTTCCTGCACTGCGAGGGATGCGTTTCTGAGGGTTCGGTTCTGCTTCACCGCAAAATCCTGCGCCTCCTTGAGCGAGAGGCGCAACAATGCCGGCACGCTGTCCTGCGCACGTTGCGCACTACGCGTCGCCGCCATAACATGGTCCTCTGCCATTACCGCTGTACTCGTTATGAGCAGCGCGGTCATCATAAAAATAAGTTTCTTCATATATTTTATTTATTTCGTTATAATGGGATTACGGGATGACGTAATTACGGGGTTACGGGGTCAGTTATAGACTTTCAGACCTTCTTCCGAGAGCACTCCGCGGACGAAGACGTCCATCACCGTGTAACCAAACTGGTGCATATTATACCCGTGGCCTTCGATCTCCTCGATATCCCGAATGGCATCGCTGTGGATCTTGGCAAAGAGCCCCGCTACTAATTCTATATTAAGGTTCGCGCGCACGAGGCCCGCCTGCTGCCCCATCTCCAGATATCGCCGGATGTATTCCTTCTGGGTCTTGAAGCAATTTCTCTGAAACTGCGCAAACTGCTGAGGGTAGTATTTCTTGAGGTCATAGACCAACTGCGGTACGCGACGCACGTCGTTTTTCTCCGTTTCCTGGTGCTTCAGGAAGCGCACCACCAGTTTCCGGAAATCCCTCATTTGAAGCAGTTCCTCCATCTTACCGGCGATATAAGCAACATTAGCATGCAATAATTGTGCCACAAGTTCATCTTTGGACTCGAAATAGACATAAAATGTCTTTTTGGACATGCCTAACTCGTGGCATATATCGTCGATGGAGACGCTACGGATTCCGAGGCGAAAGAACATGTCGCCTGCTGTCTTGATAATATTACATTTTTGATCGCTCAATTTATGATTGCAAATTTATGATTTATGATTTTTTTCAAAAGCGGGTGCAAAATTACAACTTTTTTTTTATATATGCAAGAAACTTGGAAACTTTTTTCACTTTTATAGTTTCTTTGTAAACTCTACTTTACAAAAAGAAGGAAGGTTATTGCCCTCCTTCTAATTGTGTATGTACGGTTGCCTTATTGGGCTCCCGCGCTGTTTCTATGTCCTAAGACATCGAAGCGATAAGTTACTTTGATGCCGCATGCGAGATAGTTGAGTTGCGACGTCAAACTACCGATGGCAGTATTAACCGTTACCTTTGCGGGTGGAGTGTCTGTGATAGGTGCCACATCAATGATGCGATCCGTTGCCTTTCCGGCCGTATGACCATAAGGCGAACCGTCGAACCATGCCTGCAGACCAACCCAATCATTCGGAGCTACTTGCCATTCATAACCGATATCTGCGCTCAGCAACAGGCTCACGTCCGCCACATCGCGATTACCCTTCATGACGTACTCGTCCTGCGGCACTTTGCCGGTAGCGAGTTCATTATGTAGTGTCACATCGTAGTCACGATAATAGGCATCGATATTGAGGTCACGCATGGTCTGCGTGTATTGATACCAACAAGGCACCTGCAGTTTAATACCTGCGTGGAAAACGAGACCTTGGTAATGTAGTGCAAACAGTACCGGAACTTCCAATGCGAAACCATGCGTCCGCTCAACAATCGAACCTACCATATTGGTGTATTCCATCGTCTGGCCGAGGTAGTCCACATTGGTGAACTGATCTGTATGCGAAGCCTTGTAGTAGCCGCCGCCTACATAACCCAGATTGACTCCGGTAGTAATACCTAATTGCTTGTCGCTAACCGTCCATAGATAGGAATAGTGCACATCTGCCCAGGCATTTGGTTCCCACAGTGTCTTCACATCGCCTTTTGCCAAAAACGTTCCTGCCCCTCCGCGCAGACCCACACTGATATAATGCGGTTGTGCCATCAGGCCGCAGCTGCCTGCCAACAAGAGGCAGAGCATGTATGTACGAAGTTTACCGAGCATAGACAATATATTTTAGCACGGTATCTACCGTAGGTGACACAACGCGTACATGGTAACAGCCGCTGACATAAGCAGCTTGGAAGACATAGGTAGGCTCGCCGGATGCAGTGAATGTATTCACCAACTGTCCGGAAGAGGTATAGACTTGTAACGTCGTCTCTTCGTTCGGGTTGAGTCCTACCAACTTGAGTTGTCCGCCCATGCGGGTAGCATTCGGCATCAACGCAAGCATATGGTTCTGATCCGACCCTGCGAAATGTACCAATACGGAACGCAGGATATCCGAACAGAGCGTCACAGGCGAATCGAGCGTAGTATGAATCTGCGCATAGTAATCGCCGGTGCCCCATAAGTTCTTATCCAACGTCAGGTAATAGCCTGTTCCAACCACTACATCGTCGCCATCCGGATCGCCTTTCTTGTCCGGTTCACCTACTACACGATACCAGCTCACGTCCTCGGCTCTGAAATAAAAACCAAGTTCATGTACCTTCGTCATGTTGAGCATAATGATCCAGTCATAAGGAGTCACAACCGGCAGATCGGGAAGATCGACACAGTTCTCGGCAAAATAGGCAATATAGGTAGCATCCGCCAGCACCTCTATTTGGCGTAATGAATCGGTACTACCGTCACTCCACTCCACAAAATGGTAATCCTCATGCGGCGTAGCACATAGCGTGATCCATGTGCCACAATTCACAGTCATCCCGCCTGCGGGGTTGGCTTGCGCCATTACCCCGAGGCAGAAAAGACTGCAAACTATATTGAGAATAAACCGTTTCATTGTGTAATGATTAGTTTATTAGGGCTTTGTTACCGTCACTGTACCCATGCTCTCGTCATTCGAGGTAACGGTGATGGTGAAGGTATTCAACTCAAATACTGCCGTGTAGGTAGCCACACCGGTGATAGCCGGGAGCGTGTACGAAGCATCCGTACTTACATACCCTGCACTGCCATTCTTTTTCCAGCCCTTGAACGTGTAGCAAGGCGCTGCCGTTGCGGTAATAGTCGGAGTTGTACCGTATCCATAGTTTCCTGCACCGGTTACAGTACCCTCACCCTCTTTGCCTACAGTGATAGCATAGGTGTCAGCATCGAAGGTAGCCGTGTAGGTTGCCTCGCCGGTTACTGCTACAACAGCCGGACTCCAACCAGTCCAAGTAGAACCGGCCTTCTCAGGATCTGCGCCTCCATATACCGGAACAGTGCCATAAGGAACAGATGTAGACTGCAATACCGTTCCGTTCCAGTTCTGGAACGTAATCGTGTAACTACGCAGATGCGATGCCCAGGTAGCCACATACTCTGCATTTCCTGTAACTGTGTAGCTGATCGACGGCGACCAAGCATCGAACGTATAGGTGTATTGAGCAGTTGGCTCTTTTACCTGGAAGTGTGTACCAGCTACAGGAGCGGTAACAGTTGCGCCGTACTTGAACGTACCGCCGAAGCCTGCGATCTTATTGCCTGCGTCAGCCGGGCTGTCCTTATAGAAGTTAATCGTGTAGGTCTGACGATCATAGTAGATATTGATTACCGTAGAGCCATCAGCTGCGATTGAGGTCTGCGAGAACAGCTTAGGATTAAATCCGGTGTACGATTTAGCCGCAGCGGCTGTGTTCGTTCCGGTAGTACCGGTCTTATCCTCACGATCACCCACAACCTCAGTGTAGTCATCGTTAGCCAAGTTCTGCTGCCAGTGTTTAACGGTGTAGTGAACCGTTGCAGGATTCCAAGTAGCAGTGTAAGTAGTTGCCTCAGCCGGCATAGTAGCGCTGGTAGCAGGCGTCCAACCAGCGAAGGTATAACCTATCTTGGTCGGAGTATTCGGAGCAGTAATAGCTGCGCCATACAAAACCAGACCGGAAGTGTAAGCACCCGTCAGAGCGTCACCATCCGTTACCCAACTTAGAGCGTACGTGTTACGCGTGTAATTAATCGTAATAACGGTAGAACCATCAGCTGCTATAGTTCCTTGAACAACCGATTGGGGCGTAAATCCCACATATTCCTTTGCCTCAGCGGCTGTGTTCGTTCCGGTAGTACCGGTTAAGTTATCAACGTCAGTTGCTACAGCCGGATAAGTATTACCATCCAAATTCTGCTGATAGTGCTTAACGGTGTAAGGCGTGTTCGTGTTCGGAGCAAAGATTGCTGTGTACGAAGCGTCTGCTTGAATGTTAGTTACTTGATAAGAAGCCGATGTGCTAACTTGCACGCCATCTTTTTCCCATCTCACAAAGTGGTAACCTGTCTTCGGATTTGCGTTGAGGGTTGCAGACCCGCCGCAATCCACTGTCTCTGTGGCTGCAAAAGCCAGCGATGCTGTAGCCGTAAGGGCTAATAGCATGGAGAGAAACTTTCTCATAATGGTGTTAGTTTTAGTTGTTAATATATATCTTTTCATCTTTTACTAATCAAGGTGTCGTGACACTGACCGTACCCATACTGTCATCATTACTCGTCGCCTTTATCGTTGCTGTACAAGAACAATCCGGCGCGGTTGTATGATAAATGGTAGAAGAACCACTACCTGCTGAAGCTACCGTTAATAAGAAGTTATCTTCACGGCTATTCTGACTAGACGTATATGTTATCGTCAAATCGAAGGTCGTTACTCCATTAGCATTTGTAATAGAACAAGAGAGCTGGTTTGCTGCAGGAGAAGAGAGAGAGCCTATAGAGATTCCACTTGTTCCGGAAGTAATGCTAAAGTTAGAAGGACTACCCGACTTATTTGTATTGAATAATAATGTCATCGTTTCCGCAGAACCCGTCGGGATACCACTAATGCTAAAAGATCCGTTACTCTTTGCGATAAGTATTTCAGGTGATGTTCCTCCTGCCAATTTTTCGGCGTATATCTTTGTCGTACCACCACCATTATCACAAGCATAGGTAATAGTACTATTGCCATAAATAGTAGTACCAGTATGACTACTTGTGATAGTACCGCTCGGTACATTATTTGCTCTATAACCGCTAAAGTCCTCCGACCAAAGTGTAGTTCCGGCTGTTGCAGCACTCGAACCACTTCCTTCCGTCTTACTATATACTGCATAGTACGTTGCACCGCCGACAGGAATTGTAGTCGGAGTGGAGAGTGACGGAGTGACTGTATTATCTACCGCGTACTGCGAAGTGCTCCAGCCCTCGAACGTATAACCGGCACATGCAGTAGGCTCAGACACCGCGGATATTGCACTTCCTGCCGTTCCTGTACATGTAGCGTGCGTACCGCCCATATTCATAAAGGTTACCGTATATTCAGGAGCCGCCTCTACGGTAATAGTATAACTTGTTGATGCAGCAGTGTAGCATGTAGATTGCGCAACATTTGCTGTGATGGTTGCCGTACCTGCACTAACTCCTGTTACAACACCTAAAGCATTTACTGTTGCTACAGACGTATTATCACTCGAATAAGTCACTGTACCATCCGACTCTGTAGTAACCGTATTCGTCACCGAACTTCCTACTCCAACGGTCGTTGTCGGCGAGACAAACGAAGCACTTGTAGAAGTACGATTAACCGTCAACGTGAACGAAGCGGAAGCGCCGCCGGTGTAGCACGTATTTGCAGGAACAGTTGCAGTAATAGTAGCCGTACCTGCGCCTACAGGCGTTACCGTACCATCCGAAGCAACCGTTGCTACAGTCTCATTACTACTCGTATAAGAAACCGTAGCGTTTGAGTTCGTCGTAAATGTATTACTTACACTTCCACCGCAAGTCGTCGTTCTCGTCGGATAAGCATAACTTGCCGTCGCTGCTACCGGCGTACAAGCCGTACATTGCGTAGAATAATTGCTGTAGGTAGTTGATCCTCCACCGCCATAAGTAATCGTCACTCCACAAATATAGATAGAGTTAGTTGTACATGTAACAGTTATTTGAGGAGCACCGGATGGTTTAGTACTCGAGAAATCGAAAGTAAGATCGCGAGGAGTTGTTCCACCTGTAGTACTAACGTTGTTAGAGACACTAGTGCTTCCTACTGTCATTGTAATAGAACCAGCTCCCTTGGACGCATTCGTACAATAACTAATCACTATAGAACTAATACTGTTGTAAGACGTCGGGCAGGTTGCGTTTGCTCCGCTGACACCGGTTGTCACCTGTACTCCACTATTGCTAAATCCATTTCCGTCTTTCCCTGATGTCCAGTTAGAAGGACTTGCGGCCCACGACTTATTAGAGAAGGTATAAGAGGCTGAACTGCTGGAGCCACCGCCACCTGACGTTTCCTTATCAGCGTACACGGCATAGAAAGTCTTGTCTGTTGTTATCGTTGGCGCAGTGGTAGTAAACAAATCGCCCGGGGCGGAGTTACCGCTATAACCGCTTATTGCGGTCCAGCCCACAAAGACGCGGGAAGATGTACAGTTGGATGGGTTTGTAGCCGGAACGTCAGGACGTGTACCACTGGCTGCTGTAGAGGTTCCGAACGTTGAGCCGTCTGCCATCCAAGTAGCTGTGTAGACGGTAGTACAAGTACCAGTTAATTCAACCACATGAGAAGTAACACCACAACCACTAATCGTCAATGTAGCAGTATGACTTCCATTCGCTGTCGGAGTATAAGTAATCGTGATATTATATCCGGCTTCTGCTTGTGCCTTGGTAATAGTTGTACTGCTTGCTCCTCCCGGCAATTTGAAATACGAGTCATTTGCACCTCCAATAGTCAATATCAAACTACCGCTTTCCAAGTTTGTACCTTGTACCGTTACATCTTTATAGATAGAATTAGATGTATTCGTCGTTCCGATATTTACCGCTCCTGTAGGCGAAGTAATAGTTGGGCCCACGCATGGGCAACCATCACCCGATGTCCATGAACCGGTAAATGTCCCCACCAATTCACTGAGTGTAACCGCTTGACCAGCTTTGTTTCCCCACAGATATTCGGCTAAACACGGATAATCAATAAATGGGTTACGGTTACCTTGAGTGGTTTCCATTCCATTATTACGGTCAATCTCTTTCTGGCTTACAGGATCTTGGCGATGCCACTTCATTAAAAGCGCAATAGAATAATCTGTCAAACCATAGTTCGTATCTGTGCTATTGAACATTTTTTGCCCATCTCCAGCAGCAGCGAGGTTCACGCTATTACTATTCCCCGGTTTATAACGAATGACCATGTACATGTACATACGAGCAAAATCTCCTTTATACTTATCCGCCGGTTCAAAAGCAGTGCCCGTGAAAGTAGTTGTAATAGTACTTGATCCTTTCACATTCGTAGTTGTAACCGCTTTTGCATTTCCTAATTTACCCGTTCCCCACGTTGCATAGCCACTTGCGCATTCGCCAAAGACATAATTACTACGCATACCATTCACTTTTCCATCTGTAGGAACGATATGACCTAAATCGTAATAAGCTGGCGTTTTTTCACTAAACCAACTCTTCGGCAAAGAGTGTTCACGGTTAAAGCAATCGCACACACCCGAATAGGTACCACATTGCTTTCCATCTCCTTTTCCGGTGGGTGTAAACAAACAGTCACTATACATATCCCAAATTTTCCCTGCTTTGCCAGTAGAGTCCGACGGATACACATCCGTAGTTTGATAAGCCGTCCATAAACCATCATATGACATTCCAGATGGTCCTACTGATGTGATTGTGTACAGTGCGTTACGAAGAGCCGTTTCCTTCTGTCCGTTTATAGAATTATAATAACTCGAAGTAATCGCCCTAACTGGTAACGGCAGTAGGAGAACTACTGCGAAGACGAGAGAGAATATGTGGTGTCTATGTTTCATAGGATATATATTTTCGAGGGAAAGTTTCGATGGTACATTAAGGTACTACTACAGCCGTTGTTCCTACATTGATAGCGCGGGTCGGAGACGTAAGTACCGGAGTGGTAACAGCGGAAGCATAATACTCCTGCAGATTGGTTGACGGATCGACCGCAAATGTCCATTGAACAAGGAGAATAAGGGTAAAAAGAGATAGTATCTTTTTCATGGTTGTATAAAACTGAAGGGTTCTCAATCCAATATCGGCTGCAAAGGTACTGCTTTTTTTTGATATATGCAAGAAACTTGGAAACTTTTTGCCCCAAAAAAAGTTTTTTTTGTAAACTACAGATGCAAAAATAGGGTAAAATTCCAAAATCACGGGATAATATATTATATATATTATAGGGTGGTGCGGGATACGATATAACCCTTACTTGCCCCTTACGCGCCCCTTACGCACCCCTTACGCACCCCTTACGCGCATCTAAGGGGAGGGGTAAAGGGGTTGTTAAGGGAAGGGTTAAGGGTAAAAAAAAAGAGCCTCACGAAGAGGCTCTTGAGTTTGTAGGGACAGGTTGATTAACGAACTTGTACACCCTGGAGGTTGAACAGTTTACCATCGCGAACAATGTAAACAACACCGTCCATGATGACTTTCTGAACCTTCTCAGTCAGAATGATGTTCTCAATGCCTTGCGGAGCCTGACCGTGTACACCTGTACCCTTGTAAATCTGGAGCTGGATTTTGCCTGCGTTGGTTTTACGCTTTGCAATCTTACCGCGAACGAGCATGAAGTCGTTTTCTACGACATCCGCATCAGTCGAAGTATTCGAAGCTGAAAATGGGCCATAGGCGCCAGCCTTATCTGCCATAAAGAAGGACCAAGTACCATCGTCGTTCTTAGGATACACTTGAACAGCAAAACCTTTTACTACATATTCTTTGGTATCTGTAGTAGATTGTCCATTCTCTGCCGGTTCAGCCAAAGCCTCAGCAATAGCTACAGCCTGAGCAACCGTAATAGTATCCGGACCTTGCGGAACAATCGGATCAAACTCACCGAAGAAAATAGAAACCTTCTCGATACGAGCTTGTACCGGCAGGGTGTAGGTCCATTCAGTTGCGTTAACAACGACCTCAGTCTCCAGGTCACCAGTATAGGTAGAATAGAATTGGAACGCCAGTTTGCCGATTTGCTTGGTCTCGGAACTAATTGTAATCACACCGCCCTTATAACAACGGAGCGTAGCATGTGCGTCATCGCTATAACCCTTATCGCATGTAAAAGTAACACCATCCTTGGTTACAGACACCTCGCTACCGGTTTGAGCTGTACCCTGGCCAGCGAAATCTGCGCCTGCAAATACTACGTCTGCCTCAGCAGGAGGTTCCGGAGCCTCACCCTCAGCGATTACAACAGATTTAATCTCCCAAGTCGGGCAGTTAGAAGTAGAAGAAGCATACTTGAAAGCAAGTTGAATATGCTTTCCAGCATAAGCAGACAAGTCAGCGGTAGCCTCTAAAAAGTTCCAGTTGTTTCCAGCAGGCCACTGCGAAAGCTTTACTTCATTCCAATCAGAACCATTTGTAGTAGCCATAACAGCAAGCGTGGAGTTGTTGCCTTTGTTCATAGCATGATTGATGGTCAAAACAGCACTCTCTGCCACGGTAAGGTCAATATCAGGCGAAACGAGCCAAGACTCGGTTTCATGAGCAGCCGTGGTATACGCAGAAGCTTTCATACCATAATTTGCAGTCTGCTGCCAAACAAAACTAAGTGTGTCTTTTTGGACATCGGTGATTGTCCACTCACCCTGACCTTGCGTAAAGTCAATGTTCAGCAAGTCGGCTGCCATCATGCTGCCCGCAAAAAGCGCAGCAGCAACAAAAGAGAATAATTTCTTCATAATTTTAATAGATTTAAAATTTTGGAGCTTCGGCTTCGTCGAGTTGCGTAAGCGAGCTTACACTCGACTTGCACGAACCTTCATGTTAGTTAAATAAAAAAGTTGATGTTTTAAATAAAATAAAAATATATGTTATAAAACATAGTTTACACTATAACCCATATTTTCGGCTGCAAAGGTAGGCATTTTTTTTGACATGACCAAATTTATTTGCTTTTTTTTGCAAAAAATATCAAATACTTGCATAATTCAGAAAAAAGTCGTAATTTTGTGCCCGATTTAGAAATTTTTCACGACCATGTCAAAAATACTGATTATAGACGACGAACGCGGCATTCGCAATACGCTCAAAGAGATCCTTGCCGACGAAGGACATGAGGTGGAAGTAGCAGAAAACGGCAAGCAGGGTTTGGAGATGGCGCAAGCCAAAGCGTACGACCTCATCTTCTCCGATATCAAAATGCCGGAGATGGACGGAATGGAGGTGCTTAAGGCGTTGAAACAACCCCACCCGACCTCCCCACAAGGGGAGGAGACCGATCCGATTGGTGCGTCCATCGTCATGATCTCTGGTCATGGGGATGTGGAGACGGCAGTACAAGCGCTGAAAGCCGGTGCGTATGATTTTTTGGTCAAGCCGTTAGATCTCAATCGTATTCTGATTACGACGAAGAATGCGTTGGAGAGCAAGAGCCTCAAGCAAGAGACGAAGCAGTTACGCAAGAAAGTGGCCGCCAAAGGTCATCAGATGGTTGGTGAGAGTGCCGCCATAGCGCGCGTACGCGAAATAATAAACAAGGTGGCGCCTACGGAGGCACGCGTTCTAATCACCGGTCCCAACGGTACAGGTAAAGAGGTGGTGGCTCATCTGATTCATGAGAACTCCGCCCGCGCGAATGGTCCGATGGTGGAGGTCAACTGCGCAGCTATTCCGAGCGAGTTGATCGAGAGCGAGTTGTTCGGTCACATGAAGGGTTCGTTCACGGGTGCCGTGAAGGACAGAGCCGGTAAGTTCGAGCAAGCCGACGGAGGCACGCTGTTTTTGGACGAGATAGGTGATATGAGTCTGGCGGCGCAAACCAAAGTACTACGTGCGCTGCAAGAGAGCGAGATCACACGGGTGGGTTCAGACAAAGCCATCAAAGTAAACGTACGTGTGTTAGCGGCAACGAACAAAGACTTGCAAAAAGAGATTGCGGAAGGTAATTTCCGTGAAGACCTCTTCCACCGCTTGAATGTCATCCCTGTTGCTGTTCCGGCGCTCAATGACCGCATCGAAGATATTCCGCTGTTGGTGAACTATTTCGTTGAGCAAATCTGCGACGAGCAAGGTATAGCGAAGAAGAGTTTTGAACCCGAAGCCATAAAAGCCCTGCAACAGAAACAATGGACCGGAAACATCCGCCAGTTGCGGAATGTCGTGGAGCGGTTGATCATTCTCGCGGGGGCGAAGATTACCAAGGAAGATGTGGAGGCGTACGCGTAAATAGCCATTTAAGAAAAAAAAACATAAAAAACCCCTTCGTACGTCTGTGGCGTTTAGCAACGCCATGAGTGCCCGCTCTGCCAACCTACTGGTAAGTAAACTTCCCGTAGCTCGTCAGAGCGAACCCTCACCGCAAAGCGGTAACAGCCGTCCGAAGGACATAAACACAAAAAACATTTTGCAATGCAATATACGCTGAAAAGATTAATGGATACAAAGCCGGAAATAGCCGCAGAGTTAAAACAACGCTGCTATGCCATTAACGGATTGTGTGCTGCGGTTCACCGCGAGCTTGGTCCATTCTTGAATGAGTATATGTATCAAGAGGCGTTGCAGATATTATTGGATGAACAAAGTATTTCCCACAAACGGGAGTACTACTTTTCGGTAGTCTTTCACGGCAAGCCTATACAGCACAAGCACTTTGTGGATTTTCTCGTAGAGAACGACATCATCGTGGAGTGCAAGGCGGTAGATAAGTTAGTTGCAGAACACAGGCAACAACTCTGGAACTACATGCGTCTTACGGGCAAGCAAATCGGTATTTTGTGGAACTTCGCCCCTCCCATGGACCAAGCGGAACACTACTACTTGGATACTACGGATGGCGTAATGTATATGTTTTAGGTGATAGAAAAATACATACAAAACCCCTTTAGACGTCTGTAGCGCTGGCGCGCCTCCGAGGCCTCGCCCCAGCAGCCTACTTATAAATAAATTTAACGTAGTCCGTCAGGACGATCCCTCACCGCGGAGCGGTAACAGCCATCTACAGGGCTAATACGTGGGCGAAAAAGAAATAAATGATTTTACAATCATTAAACATATTAAATTATCGCAATATACGCGAGGCGAGTTTGGAATTCAGTCCCAAACTCAACTGCTTCGTGGGTCTGAACGGACAAGGCAAAACGAATGTGCTCGATGCCATCTATTTATTGAGTTTTACCAAGTCTGCTTATACCTCCCAAGATTCGCTTAACATCACCCACGGCGAAGATATGGCGATGGTGCAAGGGGTATATATAACCTCTCCCCAACCCTCCCCTCAAGGGAGGGAGGATAGTTTTACCATCTCATGCGGTTTGAGAAGAGGAGTAAAGAAACAGTTCAGGAAGGACAAGAAAGACTATCAGAGACTGATTGATCATATCGGGTTGCTTCCGTTAGTGATGATCAGCCCGAGTGACCAACAACTCATTGATGAGGGGTCCGATGAACGGCGCCGATTCATGGACGTCGTGATCGGTCAGCGGAACAGGAAGTTCCTTGATTGTTTGGCCACTTACAATGCCCTGCTTAAGCAACGAAATGCGTTATTGAAACAATTACAAACCCCACCCCAACCCTCCCCACAAGGGAGGGAGGTTTCCGAGGATTTGTTAGAGGTTCTTGAGTGGCAGATGGTGGAGCCGGCGGAGTATATCTTTAGGGCTCGGACGGAGTTTTTTAAGGAGTTTGAGCCCTATTTCCAAGAGGTATATAAACGAATAGCCACCTCTCCCGACCT
>JAEDNI010000031.1 GCA_016302585.1 Paludibacteraceae bacterium
TATAACGCGGATCGAGCAAGAGGTCGTCGGTGGTTTACAGTTGTGGGGTGAGGAGGAAGAGGAGATAGAGAGTACAAAATACGACATTTTAAGAGTTGATAGACACGACATTTAGAATTTCTAAAGGAGATTCTGTAATTTTTGTAAAGTTTATCTTACAAAATGAAATAAAGTTACAGAAAAAGCAGCAGAAAGTTGTGTAATTGGAATATTTTGTGTATTTTTGCACACTTTTTAAGTCCAATTACAACAGGTTGCTATGTTTAAACATATTATTTCATATGTGAGAGGTGCGAGAGTTTTTGCTCTTGCTGTGTTGAGCGTTTTCCTTTTTTGTTCGTACGCGTACGCGCAAAATCCCGTGCAGATATCTGTGCCCTATTCAATGGGCTTTGAGTTGGGAGACAGCGCTAAACTGAGTCAGTGGCGTCTGAATGACGGAGCAGACCTCAGTATATGCAAAGAGCGCTGGGTGATAGGTACTGCCGTTAAAACGGAAGGTAAGCGTTCCTTGTATATCTCGTATGATGAAGGCGCGACTTGTACCTTCGATACGGTTTGGAACACCTCTTATGCCTACTTCGATTTTACTATTCCTTCCGGCCAATATGAGTTGTCGTTCGATTGGCGTTGCTTAGGAGGCGATGAAACATATATGTGCGCCGCTGTCGGTATTGCCAAACAGATGACTTCGATGGATTGTAACTACGAACGTGCAGAATTCCCGGATTATATCCAGTCATTTGCCGAGTCCGGCTATCGAGTAATGCGTGGTTGCAGTCGTTGGCAACACGTTTCCGTTCCTTTCGCTTCGAATGGTACACGTGTGTATCGTCTTTACTTCGCTTGGCGTAATAAGAATCGTGACTCTAAACTGCCTAACCCGGTTTCGGCCTGCGTAGATAACATCCAGATCACTACCCGAAATTGTGCCAAACCGGCCAATTTGGAAGCAGAAGTAGTGGGCGACTCGGTAGTGGTAACATGGACCGGTACCAGCGCTCAATATTGCATCGAGTATCGTCGATATGGTCGCGAAAAATGGTCTGTTCAAACCGGTATCCGTGATGAACGCTTCGTGATAGAAGGGTTAGACGAAGGAGCCTACGACATCCGCGTTCGTGGTGTATGCAACGATGTAGATACCAGCGCTTATACTTATCGCACATCATTCGGCGTTTACTATCCCGATCGTCATTGTATTAACTACGTGGATTTGCATGGAGAAGATGTTGTAGCTACATACGGAACATTCAGCAATCCGTATGCCAATATAGGCGTTTATGACACGGCCTTTACGGATGATCCGAAGTATTGGCGGCATACCATCAACTGGGATCCGGATGAATACGACCCTCGCACAGGTGGCAGATTAAAAATCGTACCGGAAGAAGAAGTAGCTTCAGTGCGTTTGGGAAACTGGAATGTCGGCGCGGAAGGAGAATCGCTATCCTTCTTTTACACAGTGGACGGTGAGAATGCTTCTATTCTGCTTTTGAAGTATGCTGTGGTATTGGAGGATCCTAACCATGGGCCGGCTGACCAACCTCATTTCAATCTGGAGATTTTGGATGAGTGGGGTAACCTGATAGACTATACCTGTGGTACTGCCGATTTCTATGCAGACTCCCAACGTCCCGGATGGAACACCTTCGGTAGCGTAACATGGAAAGACTGGACAACCATCGGTCTGAATCTGGATGCCTACGATGGCGAACGTCTTGAAGTACGGCTTACGACACGCGACTGTAACTGGAGCGGACACTTCGGCTATGCGTATTTCACAATGGGCTGCGCCGCAGCAAAAATCGTAAGTACCAGTTGCGGTGATGATGCGCAGATGTCGATTGCTGCTCCTTCCGGCTTTGCGTACGAGTGGTTTGATAAGTACGACAACCCCGTTCCTGATTCGATAAAATCGGAAGATGGGCGTACTTTGCTTATCGATCCGTCTGATACTACCACCTATCGTTGCCATCTTACGTATATAGAAGAGGAGACCTGCGGTTTTGACCTCTATTCCTCCGCACGTCCTCGTTTCCCGATTGCGGAATTTGAATGGCAGTACGAACCTGCCAATTGCCAAAACCGCGTTAAGTTCATTAACAAGAGTCATATCATGACCAAGTTTAATAATGTAACCGAGCATCATTATGACCAACCTTGCGATGAGTATGAGTGGGATTTTGGAAACGGTCAGGTGGGTTCGGAAAAAAATCCGGTCGTTATATTCCCCAATAAAGGAGGCTTTTTCAATGTGGTTCTCTATGCGTCTATTGCAGAAGGACGGTGCGTCAAAGATACTTCCCTTATCATTTTTTTGCCTTCTATCGGCGATAAAGAATTACGAATAGATACTACTATTTGTGAAGGTGGTTATATCGTGTTCGGTCCGCAGTATGCGGGTGAAGAACGCGAATATGTGAATGTATGGAAAACTTCAGCCGGTTGCGACTCTACGGTATATCTGAATCTCCATCTCTCTCCGCAGAGTACTGAGCAACTGCCGGACACTACGATTTGTGCCGAAATACCATTGACTATTGATGGTCAAACCTATAAATCACATGAATCCGGTAAGTTCTACCGTTTCTATACCAATCAATATGGTTGTGACTCCACGCTTTGGATGAACGTAACCGTTCTCGATTCGATTTTACCGGAAATAACAGTTCGCGAAATGAGTGATAGCCCAAATTCAGGAGCTATCTTCATTGGCGGTGCAGGATTTGATTATTACACGGTAGATGGCGGAGAACCCCAAACCGCAGATTCTATCACCGGATTGAACGGAGGTTTCTACGTCCTCGAGTTCTTTAATGACTTCGGTTGCTCTGTCGTTCGCGAAGCCGCTGTCAGCGTCTGTATGCCCGGTTGGGTGTATCAGCGTTGGGGAGATGTGCTCTCGCTCAAGAATGCAGAAGCGCTGGATACCGATTCGGCAACCCATATCTTCACGGATTTCCAATGGTATAAGAATAACGAAGCCATTGCGGGAGCCAACCTTTCCTATCTCTATGTAGCAGAAGGCTTGGATCCGGCCGACTCATACTACCTGGAAATGACGCGTGTAAGCAATGGCGAAAAAGTAACCACTTGTCCTTTCCGTCCAACGGCTGTAGAGGACCAGAAAGTGGTATACGTCTATCCGTCTCCTGTTCAGGTAGGCGGAACACTTACCGTCAAAGTATCGGAGGCTGCATCGTTAACCATCGTCAATATGTTCGGAGACATCGCGCTCACACAAGCGCTCTCCGAAGGAACAAATAGTATCACCATGGAGGTACCTGCGGGTATCTATGTGGTACAAGTGCAAATAGGCAGCGAGACACGTGTCTGCCGAATTAGTGTAATAGAATAAGGAGGGCCGCAAGATGAGAAAGACATTGTATTACATACTGATGATCATGCTGGTAGCCGCTCAGACAGTGAGTGCAGCTCCCGCAAAGAAGAAAAGCAACAAGAAAACCGGTTCTACCAAAGAATGGAAAGGTGCAAACCGCAATCTGCATCATATCGCCTTCTGGGGCGGTGCCGGATATAGCGGCCTGCTGAACAATAGCACCTACAGCCGTTTCAATGGCGGCGGAGGTGGTTTATTAGGCGTTGGCTACGAATATCGTTACGACCATTTCATCCTCAATGCCGGACCGGAATTCCGTATCTTCTCCTCCATGGATAAGATCTCTTTCCCTTATCCATACGATGTAGCGATGATGGCCGATGGATACAACCAAATCAAGCATTACACATTCGGAGACCCGATGCGCGAAAACCATGTCGCCGGACAAGTGATGCTGCCTGTATTACTCGGTGGACAATGGGATCAATGGTATTTCATGGCCGGTGTGAAAGTCGGCTATACCGTACTCGGTACCTATAGCCAGCGTGGTACACTCACCACATCCATCACGGACCTCTCTGCTTTTGATCCGAATTGGACCGATTTGCCTTCGCATGACATTATCACCGATGCGCCCTATCGCACCAAAGGCACGTATAATTACGGGCTCGACTTAACAGCCAGCGCCGAAGTAGGTGTCTATATCAACGGATTCATGGGAGCTGAATGGAACAAGCGCAATAAAGCGCGTAAATACCCGCTGCATCTGCGTGCTGCTCTCTTCATGGATTATGGTGTAATGAACCTGGCGAAAGGTGCGCAAGGTCCCATAGCTACAGCAGATGAGAATACTATCACTACCCGCTCGCTCTATAGTTCCGATTGGGCAAGTCAACGTATCAACAGCTTACTGATCGGTGTGAAGGTAACAGCCCTGCTGCAAATGAATAAGCCACAGCCTCCGAAACCGCAAAAACCGGCTATGGTATTGCGCATTGCGGATAGCCGCACAAACAAGGCTATTCCTTCTGTAGCAGTTGAGATGACCGCATTGGGTAATCCCAAAGCCAAACCGATTCGCAAGACCGCGAATTCCAAGGGTGTGATGGTTGCGAAAGTGGCAGCTGGAGGTTATCGTCTCCAGTTAAGGCATGCGGATTATATTCCGTTGGAGCACGAGTATAGCCATGGCGAATGGGGAGATACCCTCGAATTGGCTATGACGCCGCGGCCTGAGTTCCGCTGTTTCGTTCGTGATGCCAAGAGTGACTCGCTCTTAGCCTCTGCGATAACCTTCGTAAACACGGCTGACGAGAAAGCAGTTGCTTCGGCCAATACGAATGAGCAAACCGGCGCTGCGCAATTACGCTTGCCGCTCAATACCTCGTTACGCATCCATATCGAAGCAGCTAACCACTTTGCGTTAACAGCACCGCTGGAGAGCATCGAAGGCGAATATACCTATTATCTCGAGCCGATCGTGAAGAAACGTGTGATTATCTTGCATAACCTTTTCTTTGCGACCAACGAGACCACGATTCTTCCAGAATCTATGCCGGCTATGCAAGACCTGTATGATCTCATGAATGAGAATCCGGAGATTCGCATCCGTATCACGGGTCACACCGATAATGTAGGTTCGGATGAAGCGAACCAGAAACTGTCCGAAGGACGTGCAAATAGCGTACGTAACGACCTCATCCGTCGCGGCATAGCGCCTGAGCGTATCGAAGCGGAAGGTAAGGGTGAATCGCAGCCTATCACGACCAATGATACAGAAGAAGGTCGTGCTCAAAACCGTCGTGTAGAGTTTGTAATACTATAAAAAATTGAAGAAACTATTATTCATATTACTGACCGTTCTGCTGTCGTTCCCGATGGCAGCGCAGATTGTCTATCAATGCGACTTTGAGGACGAAGCCGAGCGTGAGCAATGGCTGCTTAACGATGGCCCTCGCGCAGATAGATGCCCTAATAAATGGTATATAGGCGAAGCGGCAAATACCACACAGGAAGGTGCTTTCGGTCTTTTCATATCCGATGACGGAGTGCATAACACCTATGCCTCATCCACGAATATGTATGCCGTTGCCGTTCGTGAACTGTATTTACCGGAAGGCGATTATACCCTGTATTTCGATTGGTTGGCGAAAGGTCGTGCAGCCAGCGGTGAAGGTATATGGGTGTGCTGGGTTCCGGCAGATGTTGAGACCTACACGGCCGCAGCCTTACGTCCGGCATGGGTGGATACCTATCGTATTGATTCTATCTTCAATAGTTCATCTATCTGGAGGCAAGGAAAACTGAACTTCTCTTCGGATGGCAGGGCGCATAAATTGGCTATCGTTTGGACCAATGTAAAGAGTTCTTCCGCTTCGATCCCTCCAAGCGGATGCGTGGATAATATCACCATCATCCCCAAGGAAGATGAGTGTCCTCCGCCAACCAACTTCAGTCGGTCCATGAAAGGAACCACGATGATAGTTCAATGGGAAGGAGATGCCGACTGGTATGATGCGCGCGTGTATGACTACGAATCGGGCACATGGCAATACTATGATAATATTACCTTGAAGCGTATCAGTGTCAATGGCCTCTCGGAAGGAATGGCGCAGGTATATGTACGCTCACATTGTGGAGAAAACGGTGTAAGTGAATATGCACTTTACACACCCTTCTACTTCTTGCCGGGACGATGCATCAATTATATGGCTTTGGATGACAAAACGGCATGTCTTTGTTATGGAACAACATGGAATTCACAGGCTATTATCCAAGGACCCATTGATTTTGGATACGAATCCGACCAGAGTTTGCATACCCTCCATTATGTACCGGGAGAAACCGATCCTCGTACGGATAACCGGCTCAAGACAAAGCCGGATGGCGCGCTGGCTTCGGTACGACTCGGTAATTGGAAATCGAACTATGAAATCTCCCATATAGAGTATTCCTACAATGTACCGGAAGGAGAAGGATCTATTCTCAAACTCAATTATGCTACGGTTTTACAAGACGGAGGTCACGAAGAAGAAGGACAATCCAGTTTCACACTGGAAATCCTATACGGAACAGGACGTCACTTGCGTCCACTTCCCAATAACTGTGGTAAGGCCGTCTTCCACGTAGGCTTTGGTGACACGCAGAAATGGCACCAGTCCGGTGAGAATATCTGGTGGCAGGATTGGCAGGAAGTAGCGGTTAATCTTCGCGAATATGCCGGTCAAACGATTACTGTGCGGCTTATGATCGGAGAGTGCACGTATGGAGGTCACTGGGGATATGCTTATTTCACGCTGGATTGCGAATCGGCAGAGTTATCGGGTCTGAACTGCGGCAAGGATAACCCGACTACATCGTTCACAGCTCCTTCCGGATTCGATTATGCGTGGTATCTTCCGGATCAACCTGGTACGATCTTATCTACCGAACAGACCTTTACCATTGATCCGATGGATACGCTCTCTTATAACGTGGACGTGATATCCAAGAGCAATGATAAATGCTATTACACCCTGGACGCTTGTGGTATCCCGCGTTATCCGGTGGCTCAAGCAGACTATAAATGGAATGGCGGCGCGAAGTGTACGAATGCGGTGACGTTCTATAACAAATCGTACGTTTACTATAAGAATATCGAGCGTTGGAATCAAGATCACCGTACCGATACTATATATACCAATTACGAGAAAGTAGAAGAGATCAAATGGGATTTTGGCGATGGAGAAGTGGTGATATCCAATGCCGATTCAATCATACATATTTATCCGGATACAGGCGGCTCATATACACCGACTATCATTGCCTACATCTCAAACGGCGCTTGTACCGATTCAATACAAATGCCTGTTATTAATCTGCCGGATGTAGCCAGCGAAGAACGTGAAGTGCATTTAGGCAAAGGATCCATGTACAAAGGCAAAGTGTATTGGGAACCTTATGTTTTTGATGACTTAGATATCATTGGCGGATGCGAGATAATCACTCACGTATACATCCATGAGACGGAATTTCGGGTGGATACCTCGTTCTGCGAAGGTGGTTATTTCGACTTAGGCGACCAGCGAATTACCGAATCCGGCACTTACAAAGCGACTCTTAAAAGCCGGCGTTGGCCGGATGTGGATAGTATCGTAACGCTTCATCTTAGTGTTGAGCCGACGTTGATAGTCGAACTGAGCGATACGTTAACTGCATGCGGCGATGGACCGGCATTACCTATTCCGATGCAAATCGTACAAGGTCGCTTGGATAGTGTACACATCCTGTTTGACAGCATAGCCATAGTTGCCGGTTTCGACTCGATATATCAATTCAGTAAAGATGACGAGATTGCCATTCCTCTGCCAGATACGGTCGTACCGGGTTACTACCCTGCTACGCTCCGTTTAGGTACGCCGCGCTGTCCCGCACCGGATGTACCTGTGATGGTACAAGTCAACTATCCGTCCTCAATTGTGGCGCAGAAGAATGGTATCATCGCCCTGCTCAACGATAGCCTGAATGGCGGTTATTCCTTCTCTGCATACCAGTGGTATCGCAATGGGCAACGGATGGATGGCGCCAATAGTTCCTATCTGATTGTGGGTACTGCAGATCTGGGAGCACAATATACCGTAGTCGTAACCCGTTCTTCGGA
The DNA here is from genome assembly GCA_016302585.1 of Paludibacteraceae bacterium. GTDB lineage: Bacteria > Bacteroidota > Bacteroidia > Bacteroidales > Paludibacteraceae > Colicola. The sequence continues at coordinate 7,983 of JAEDNI010000031.1, forward strand.
TGGTGTCAAAGTGGCTGTTTGTCCGGTAATTTATAATGGTGCACAAGGAATAGACGAGATTGCGGCTGAATTGGACGGACCATGGATGCTCGTAGATGTCATGGGTCGTGTAGTGATTCCTTTGTCCGAATCGAATACGCTCAGCGGTGTTACCGCCCCGGGTATCTACCTCCTGGTTTGTCCTGCTGCGCATCGTACCGCTAAAATTGTAATAAGATGAAAAAACGTTCTATCATAGTATGTATCTGTCTGCTGTTAGCTGCTTCGCTGATGGCTGTCCCGCGGTATGGTAGAACCGCCGTAACCCATTGGTTAGGCCTCAGCCTGACCGGTGTGGAAGCAAATATGCTACCTGCTTCATCCTCCGGAGTAAAACCCAAAGCCGGTTATGGGGGACAAGCGCACTTGCAATATGAGATTCACGCAGGTAAATTCTTCTTCAATGCCGGTTTAGGTTTCGATTATATTGTTACCAACAATGCGATGGCTTCCTATTCCGATGCCTTTGACCGCGTCGATCTTATGGGAGAACAGCTTATCTATCGCTACGTATACTCCGATTTCAAAGAGCAGGAGCGCCAACTCCGTTTCATTCTTCCGGTTCAATTCGGCTATGAGATTGGCGAATGGATGTATATCGGTGTAGGAGCCGAGTTCCGCGCCGCGCCGTTTATCAACAACTACAAATCCAGCGGACGCATGTTTGCGGAAGGAGAATACGAGCGCTTTATCGAGCCCATTCGTAACTCAGAGCAATATGGTTTCTGGCCGGAATCCGAGTTCAATACCATTCCGCTTCGCGCCGGTGCGGACGCGCATGAGGTAGCCGTAGAACTGGAGTTGGGTGCTCGCGTACCCATGGGCAAAAAAGGCTTAGCGCGGTTTGGGGTATATGCCGGTTATGATATTCCGGTTGAGTATTCATCAAAAACGCCTACTCCATTATTCGATTATTCGAGAATAGACACCAACCCGGCCACGCAATCCTGGGAAAACACACAAAAGTATCTCCAAATCAATAGCCTGTTAGGTTCGACGCTCATGAATATCACTACCCAGCGCTTGCGCGTAGGCGTACGCGTGTCCTTATTAATAAATGTAACCCATACACCTTCGCAGTGTATGTGTTTGAGAGATTATTATTGATAAAATAATAACTGTAACAACTGCATTTTTACCCACGAAAATGCTCCTATTATGCACTAAATTTATTAACATTATGAGAAAAACTTTACTCTCGACGTTATTACTGGTATTAGTATCTGTTATGACGTACGCAGGCGTAGTGAATGACAGTATCTACGCCCTGAATGAGAACTTCGAGAGTGGTGTATTGCCCGAAGGGTGGACACAAGAATTCGTAAGTAGTGATATTTACGGAGAGCATCCATGGGCAATTGAAACAGCCGATGAGGCAGATTATCCCAAAGCTCTCAAAGAGAATGGGAACTACCTCCTTGCATTGCGTAATAATACGCCTGCTACCATCGGCTACACCACACGACTGATTTCTCCTGTGATGGACTTGAGCATGGGAAAAGTGTTCCAGCCTATCTTGGTCTTCAGCCATGCGCAACAGCAGCGTACGGGTGATTTTGACCAACTTAAGGTCTACTATCGCTCGCAAGTTACCGATGCTTGGGTGCGTTTGGATGGACGAAACGGCAATCCTGAGTTCAATCAGAAGATTGCAAAGTGGCAGCGTGATACAATCCAGCTCACGAGCCAAAGCGAGACCTATCAAATTATGTTTGAAGTAACAGATCGCTTCGGTCGCGGTGTAGTTCTGGATAATATCGAAGTGCGCCCGATGCCGACATGTCTTGATCCGTACGGATATGTCGTTTCCGGTTTGACCACCTCTGCTGCTACAGTTAGCTGGAATGCCAGCTTCGACACCGATTCGTTTGAAGTGGCACTTACTACTGCTGCACTGGATCCAAGCGAGGAAGTGGATCCGTCCAAGATCATTTACAATGGTTTCCTCACGGATGATGAGTTCTCTTTCTCTTCTGAGAAAGCGGGACTGGTTCTGAAACGTAATCAGTCTTACTGGCTCTATGTACGTTCGTACTGTCAAGGAGCGACCAGCGAATGGACCTATACCTCATTCCGAACTAAGAACTTTGTTAATCTGCCGTTAGTTCAAGACTTTACTGCAGGTAAAGATTTCGAGTACAAATCGGGAAGCCTTAACCATATCAATTACTGGTCATTTGGAACGAGTATCAAGCGCGAGGATGGTGTGACAATGGAATATATGCCGTTTGTCAACACCCATACGCAACCGGGTACGGCAAGTGCAGGTTATTATGCATACGACCAGAGTTTCTGTCTCGCCTTCACCGGCGCACGCAGTTTGAGCACCAACATCCCTGCTGGACAATATGTATATGCAGCTACTCCGGAATTGAATGTGGAGAGCCTCAAGAATGTATTTGTCAGCTTCTGGGGAACGGCGTATCAATCAATTGGAGATGAATTCGCAAGCGGCATCATTGTGGGTGTGATGACCGATCCGGAGGACTTTTCTACATTTGTTCCAATTGATACCTGCTATGTGAAAGAGGATCGCACACACCAGAAATTCGGCGTTTCGCTTGCTCAGTATGCAGGCGAAGGAAAGTATGTGGCTTTCGCTTCCGATTTCAAAGACAAAGATAACCTATTCTATATCGATAATATCTTGATCAAGGAGTCGAACGCCCCGGTATGGCCGAGTGATATTAAGATTTCGAATGCAACAGCGAATAGCTTCACCCTTTCGCTCAATTCGAATGGCAATGCATACAATGTAGTTGTAGCAAAGCATAAAGCGGATTCGAAGGGATTTGTGATCATGAATCCGGATTCACTGGATGCTACAGACATCTTTGTTAAACTGGAGAACCAGACCGAGCAACAGATTCAAATAGTGGTTGATTCTGCGTCTGGTATCTTACTTGAGGTATATGTGCAGGCTGTTAACGGAGCCGGTGAATGGGCTCTGCCGGTAGCTACTTATCTGCCGCTTTACCTCGCTACGGACGATCTTCCGTTCAAGGTGGACTGGGAGGAGACAACGAATACGCACACAGAGAGATCGTTGAATCAGTTCGGCAGTTCGGGTACAACTACGGCTTGGCCGCAAGGAATTATCTCTATGACGTTATATGCTCCCAATGGCCACGGTTTAAATAGTTCCTATCCTACGATTACTCAGTTATCTTCTTCGTCAAACATGTCCACATCAATGGAGAAAAAAGTGAATTCTCACTATCTGTGGATGAAAAAAGAGTATAACGAAGTAACCGAGGGTGATCCTGATTATTACGGATACCGCCATAAATACGGTAACTATATCGCTCTGCCGCAGGTAGAAGACCTGAGCAAAGTATTGCTCAAGTTCTATATGGAGCGCCATTCGTCTTCGATTGAGAACTCCGCCCGCGTGGGTGTAGGTATTCTTACCGATCCGTATGATATCACGACGTTCGATACGATCGCAGTCTTCGATTGCAATTCGCCTTCGGAGTATCAGCCGTTCTCTTGCACCTTTGAGAACTACAAGGGTAACGGCAAGATCATCGCCCTCTTGGCTATGGACGCACAGAATCCGGTTAGCAATAGTCGTACCTCAAGTTCCGCCGGCTATGCATGGAATTCTTGGTACGCATCGGTTCAGCGTATTGACTGGATTCAGCTCTTCCCGTTGGGCGAGTGTAACCCGATCTCCAACCCGAAAGTAGAGACCGCGCATGACTCGGCTATCATCTCTTGGGGTGCCAACAATATGACCAAATGGCAACTTCGCGTGAAGAATTCCAAGGATTCGTTGTTGGTTGACTCGCTGGTAGAGCAGACTTCGTTCATTGTTCGTAATCTCAATCCGCATAGCGATTATACCTATATGATTTCGCCGGTTTGCGACTCGCTGTATGAGATCTCTGACTGGTTGAGCTTCACAACTGAGTGTCTGCCGGCTAATCCGCTTCCTTTGGTAGAGGACTTTGAGGATCCGGATTACAAGACAGGTAGTTCCGTAAAATTCATCCCGTATTGCTGGAGTGCGCCATCATATACTTATACAGAGGAGCATGCGAGCAGCCCCAGCTACTATCCGTATATCAGCCGCTCTACGACTGCGGACTGGGGACATAACAGCAACTCCATGTACGCGTTGTACACAAACTCGTCTTCTACGGCTCAAAACCAGATTTGGACGGCACTGCCGGTTATGGCTGATAGCATCAAGAAACTGCAAGTAGAATTCTACGTGAAGGGCTACAGCGTATCGCAGAACTCCATGCTGCAAGTCGGTGTAATGACAGACCCGAACGATATCACCACCTTCGAGGTTGTGGATAGCGTAAACGTAGTAGGTACCGCTTGGAAAGGTGTCATCGTTACGTTTGACAAGTACGCTGGTGAAGGTAAATATATCGCATTCAAGCGTAATTATGAGCGTGACGGTAAAGTGAACTATTACCTCGATGACATCACAGTGGATTATATCAAGGATTGTGAGAAACTGTTTAGTCTAACGACGTCTGAACCGAAGACGAACGGTGTTACCCTTTCTTGGAATAAGACGAATGCGGACGCATACGAAGTGATGGTTCTGTCGCAGAGCATCAATGCAAATGCAGACGACACCACCGGTTTGGTAATCTCGGTTGAGACAACGACGGAGAACACGTTAATCTATGTCAACGACAAGTTGCAACTCAACACCAATTACTATGCGTATGTACGCACAGTTTGCGGTTCTACGAAGACCACTTGGTCGGACGTAGTAGCGTTCAAGACCACTTGTGAGCCGGAGACTCCGGAAGCTATGGGTACCATCATGTTCCATGAGCAGAACATACTTGGCTGCTGGTCAACTGGTATGATGAACGGTACAACCAATCCTCCATATACAGCAGGCTCTAAAACCGGCAAATTCGGATACTATCTGTATATCTTAAATACGACTACTTCGGATGGTGCGTATGCCATTATGCCGCCGCTGGATGTAACGGACATCAACAAATATCAGATATCCTTCGATATTTGCCATAACTCAACGACAGCAACCAACGTAAAACGTATGACGGTAGGTATTATCAGCAACCCTGCTGACCTCTCTACCTTTGCGCCTATCACGGTTGTTCGTAATGTCCCGTATGCAACGGACTCATTGGGCTATATGCGTGTTACTATTCCGTTCGATAGTTACGACGGAGATCCTGTAACAGGCGCTAAGGGTACGCAGGTAATGTTCCTCTCTGAGAGCGGTGACAGTACCAACTACGCGTATATCGACAATGTTCGCTTCGATCTGATTCCTGGCTGTGCAGCTCCTTCTGAAGTTATTGCAGACTCCGTAGGTACCTACGGCGCTAAAATAGCTTGGAATAAGACAGGTGAGAAATACGAAGTAGCTATTACCGAAACGAAGGTAGATCCTTCAGAGGCAAATGCTAAGGTAATCTGGCAAAAAGAGACGACTGACACCTTCGCTATCGCTACAGACACTCTCCAGATGCTTACTACATACTACATGTATGTACGTACGATTTGCAGTGTTGGTGATACTAGCGCTTGGTCAAATGCTCGTTCGTTTACCACTATCTGCCCGGAGGCGTACACCCTGCCGTTCGCTGAGAACTTTGAGTCTTATACGACTACTTCGGGTAACCGCAAGCCTGATTGCTGGACCTGCTATTACCTCAAAGGTACTACCATTACAGAAGGTACAGGTGCTTCGTATCCGAGCTTCGGTACAACGGCTACTAATGCGCACGCAGGTATACGTTCCATTTATATGTATAGCGATAATGCTACTACCAAGAAGTATTCGTTTGCAGCGCTGCCGTATATCGAGAATGATTTGACGAAGACGATGATTTCGTTCTGGTACAAGTCGAATGCTACCGCAACGGCTACCCCGAATCGTAAGGTAGTTGTTGGTATCGCAGAGGAAGTTTCGACGCTTGACACTTTAATGGCTACATTCCAGCCTATTGATACCGTTATCAGTAGTGCAACGACCTTCAGCAAATATACTCGTATCGTAAGCGAGAAATACAATGGCAAGGGTCATTACATCGTGCTGATTGGTATTGAGGGTAATGGTAAGACCAGAGACGGAGGTGTCTATGTCGATGATATCGAGATCTCACTTGTGCCGACCTGCTTCATGCCGGACAACCTGAGCGCAAAGATGTACGATGCATCTGCCGAACTCACTTGGGAGCAGCTTCAGGGTAACAACAGCGCTTGGGATGTAGCATACGGTACTGAAGGCACGGATGTGAAGGATATGACTATCGTGGCTGCTGATACAACTGCGTTCATCGTTAACGGCTTACAGCCGAGCACCGAATATGATTTCTATGTGCGTGCTAACTGTGGCGATGGTGACGTCAGCGAATGGCGTGGACCGGTTACGGCCACTACACTCTACCAAATTCCGCTGGCAGACGCTCAGTGGACCTTCGAGAATGGTGAGCCGCAGAAAGCACAGGCTCCGACCGGAACTAACAAGATTCCGCAGACGTGGTTTGTAAACAACTCTATCAAGGGTTTGAATACTGTAGGTGAAGTTCCGTATATATATTACAATACAAAGAACGCTACGACTGGTTTGAATTCATATGTAAGAGCTTACTCCGGTGATAGCGTAATGTACTTCTATGCAGGAACATCAGCTACAATCGGTTCTTCTGCTCCGTATGCAGTATTGCCGGTTATCAACGATGTAGAAAACTATGACAGTCTCCAAATTCGCTTCATGGCGCGTGTTACCTATAGTTATACGCCTTCGAAAGTGGATGGAAGTGATAGTATCATGTATACTACATATTGTTATGATGGTGGTTCGTATAGTCGTATGATTCGTGTCGGTACTGTTACTGACCCATATGATATGAGTACCTTCGAGGAGTTGACGCAATACATCTTCCCGACGCTAGGAACCAGCATCTCCAATGTGGACATTAATGAATTCCCGGATCCCGAAGGAACCAACTACTGGCGCGAGGTAGTAGTGCCATTCTATGGTGCTAAAGGTAAGTATATTGTGCTTGCCGGTCCGGAAAAGAGTAATACGGTATTTATTGATGACGTGAAGGTTGAGAAGATTTCTGATGATGCTTGTTTTAACGTCACTAAATTGGCGCTCAACAAGGATGCTCTCAAGTACAACGCAGCTGAGTTCAACTGGCTCTCGCCGAAGAAGAACTTCAAGGTAACCATTACCGAGAAAGATTCTACCAAGGCTTACGCTACGGCTCTCGTGGATACCGCTTATTTCATGATTGATTCGCTCCAAGAACAAACAACCTACACCATCAGTGTACAAGCTGTTTGTGGCGAGGATCTGAGCAAGGCGGTAACGCTTGAGTTCACCACGCCGTGTAAACCGACCGAGAAGGACGAGGCTTCATGGGGATTTGTGGAAAACCTCTATCAATATGGTACTTCGGCTACCTATATGTTGCCAGAATGCTGGGAAGAAGGTTTAGCCTTTGGTTCAAACACTTCCTATCATCCCTATGCAATCATCAATCCGAAAGAGGCAGCATCTTCTATCTGCTTCTCACGTGGTGATACAGTAGGTGGACGCGCACTACAGTTCTACACTACAGCAAGTTATTACAACGCATATGCTGTATTGCCGGAACTCAATTTCGAACTCGATTCGATGACGCTCCACTTCTGGGGACGTGCTGCACGCTTCAATAGTAGCCGTGCTACAACTGCTGCTAAAAGGGGCAAGTTAAATGCCTCTAACGGAAATTATGCACGTGCACTGGTAATCGGTACGATCACGGACGTTGCTGACTTCAGCACATTTACCCCGATTGATACCATCACGTACGATCATAAGTGGACATCTACGGCCGGTGTATTTGCTTACAATGACCCGCTTAAAAACGACTACTGGCAAGAATATGCGCTCCCGCTGGCTAAATACCAAGGTAAGGGACGTATTGCGATTGTTGCTCCGAACCCGAAAGATTTCTCGACGGCAAGTTTGCCGACCAGTTACTTCTTCGTTGATGATCTGGAGGTGATCAAGGGCGACTTCTGTACGCCGGCTACCGGACAACGCGCAGAGAATGTAACGGCTACTTCCGCTACCATTCGCTGGACGGATTTGGTAATCAACCCGTATGTACAGCTCCAAGTGGCTACAAGCGAAGAGTTTGAAGACAAATCGCTCATCTTCAACCAGAAGTTGGATAGCACCAATATGGTTGTTCTCAACGACCTCAAGCCCGCTACGGCTTACTTCTTCCGTCTCAAACACCTCTGCGATACCGTAGCCGGTGACGAGTCGGAATGGGGCGCTGCAGGTACATTTATTACCGATTATGTCATCCGCTTCAGTGAGAACTTCAATGCAGTGAAGACCAATCTGCCAAAGAACTGGTGGCGTAGTAATACGGCTACCGCAGAAGAAGTATTCAACGGCGAGAAGACCCTGAGCGAAGCATCCGTAACGGCTTCGTTCGATTGGCGTGTTAATGTTGGATCGAACCAACAGATCTATGCAAACTTGACCACCAATAATGCTTCCTCTTCTTCTACCAGCTCTGCTATGCACTGGCTCATCTCTCCGGAGATTGACCTCAGCGCAAATACAGAGGACAGCCTCTTGTTGAGCTTCGATATCGCACTGCGTGCTCAATCCAGCGATATTCCAAATCCGAATACTGACCTGCTCGAACAATTCATGGTAATTGTTTCGACGGACGGGGCGAAGACTTGGAAAGCTGAAGACGCAATCATCTGGTCCACCGACATCGAGGGTGACTATAACTTCAACGGATTCTACGCTAACGGCAAGTTCCTCACGAAGTATATCGACCTATCGAAGTATGCAGGCCAGACGATTAACCTCGCATTCTACATCTACTCGTTTGCTGACAAACAGGTAGCTGGTTCGAAGAACATCGTTCTGCTTGATAATATCCAACTCAACACCTATAAACTGACCGAAAATAGCGATCAAATTTGTCGCTGGGAAGATTATAGCGGACACGGATTCTATATCGATGCAGACCAACTGCCTGCTGGTATCAACCAATTCGAGCGCTTCACTCCTGCCCAAAAGGATAACGTCGATGACCTCATTGAGCGTCTGACGATTACTGTTGAGGATGAGAGTGTAAACGAATTGGAAGGTGTTGTTCTTTGCGAAGGTGATACCTACAAAGGCTACGGCTTCGAGTTTATTGCAGTTGAGAGCTGCGTTTACAAGCAGAAACTGCAATCGGGTATCGGTTGTGACTCTACTGTCATCCTGAATGTAACGGTTAATAAGAAGCAATATGAGAATGTGGAAGCAACTATCTGCCAAGGTTCGTACTACGAATTCAACGGTGTGAAGTACTACACGAACACCATCCATTCGGATACCTTACCGGCTCTTAATGGTTGCGATAGTATTGTTACACTCTATCTGACCGTGAACCCGATTCTGGAAGGCGAGACACTCGTTGTTAACCGCTGTCCGGACGATCCGGCATATGACTTCACAGAGAAATATCCGGCTCTGACGGAAGATGGTATTTATACCGACACCGTTCAGAATAACGATGGTTGTGACTCGATTGCTTCGGTTCAGATTATCAACCGTGAAGAGGCTTACACCTTCTTCCGCGCTGCGATCTGCCAAGGCGAAGTTTACGATGTTTATCCGTTCGGCGGTTTACGCAATCCGGGTGAATACAGTACACCTCACGGCGAGCAAGGCCTCCATACTATCTATGGTTGTGACTCCATCGTAACGCTCCATCTCTTGGTAGCTACGCCGACAGCCGAGCAAACCTATGAGCTCCAAGACAGCATCGCTGTAAATAACCTGCCGTACGTTCTCAACAACGAAGAGATCCTGCCGGTTGGTACCGAGGTTGGTGTTTACACACGTACGATTAACCTCAACTGCGGCGAGGCTACATTGGTTATCACAGTGGGCAACCCGCAAGGTATTAACAATACGTTTGTCAACTCGCTGGCTGTTATGCCGAACCCGGCACAGGTTGGTGAACCGATTCGCATCCTCGGTACCTTCGATGATGCTACGGTTGAGGTTACCTCCGCTACCGGTGCACTCGTTTATACAGCACAGAATCTGATCAACCCGATCACTATCCCCGGTATGCCGGTTGCTGGTGTTTACCTCATCCGATTACGCGAGAATGGTCGCATCTACCAGGCTAAACTGATGGTTAAATAAATCAGTCTACGCCTATAAAAAGATAGCTCGAGCAATCGGGCTATCTTTTTTAAATGTTCCATCGATCGTTCATTTTTGAGAAAATTACTGATTTTTTTGCATATATCGAAAAAAAACTGTAATTTTGCACTCGCAAAATTGAATAATATGTATCCACAGCAGATTATAGATGCCCTGCGCCATGTGCGCTATCCCGGAACCGGCAAAGATCTTATCGAAAGCGGCATGCTCGAAGATGACATTCGTATCTCCGGTTTTGAAGTCTCGTTCTCTCTCATCTTCCAAAAAGAGAACGACCCGTTCATTAAATCCGTACTCAAAGCTTCTGAGACGGCGCTAAAAACCTATATTGATCCCAATGTAGCGGCGAATATACATACCAAATTCGTCAAGGTAAATCCCACGCCAACTACCAACCACCAATCGCCCATAGCCGCGAAGCACATCATCGCGATTCATAGCGGAAAAGGAGGTGTCGGTAAATCAACCGTCACAGCCAACCTGGCTGTCGCCTTGGCGCAAAAAGGCTATCGCGTCGGACTTCTCGACGCCGATATTCACGGACCATCTATGCCCAAGATGTTCCATACCGAAGATTGTCGACCTTTCTCCGTTGAAATCGAAGGAAGAACGCTTATCGAACCCATCGAACAATTTGGTGTTAAGATGCTCTCCATCGGTTTCTTCGTCAATCCCGATCAAGCAGTTATATGGCGCGGTGGAATGGCCTCTAATGCGATCAAACAACTTATTGATGATGCCCATTGGGGAGAACTCGATTATTTTCTCATCGATCTTCCGCCCGGTACCAGCGATATTCATCTTACCCTTATCTCGGCGCTCCAACTCACCGGAGTCATCGTCGTTACCACTCCCCAACCGGTTGCACTTGTGGACGCACGGAAAGGGGTAGAGATGTTCCAAAACGAGAAGATTAACGTACCTATACTCGGTCTCATCGAGAATATGGCATGGTTCACGCCGGCTGAACTGCCGCAAAACCGCTATTATATCTTCGGTAAAGATGGAGGTAAAGCCTTAGCGGAAGAACTTCAAATCCCACTTCTGGCGCAGATACCATTAGTCCAATCCATTCGCGAAGGAGGTGATTCCGGCGAACCTATCGCCCTGCAAACCGGCCATCCTGCTGCTTCTGCCTTCGATGAAATCGCTGCAAAAATCACAAATCATAAATCATGAATCACAAATCATAAATATCCTCCATGACCAGAACCGCCGAATTTGGTACAGCTCCCGTGCATAAACTGCTATGGAAATATGCACTGCCTGCCATCATCGCGATGACAGCGATGTCGCTGTATAATATCGTCGATTCTATTTATATCGGACATGGCTGCGGCGCACTCGCACTCAGCGCACTAACCGTCGCCAAACCGTTCATGGATATATGCGCTGCTTTCGGTAGTCTCGTTGGCGTGGGCGCATCTTCGCTCCTGGCCATCTACCTTGGAGAGAAAGATTATGAAAAAGCTAACCGCGTTTTAGGCAATGTCATCGTCCTAAATATCATTCTCTCTGCCATCGTCATGGCTGTCGGCCTCATCTGGTTAGACCCGATTCTCATGGCTTTTGGGGCTAGCGAGGACACTATTCTTTACGCGCACGAATATATGGAGATCATCCTGTACGGGAACATCCTCACCCATATTTACTTCGGTCTCAACGCTATGTTGCGCTCTGCCGGACATCCGCGTTTCTCCATGATCGCTACCCTCTTCGCTGTCATCATCAATATCATTCTCGACCCCATCTTCATCTTTGCGTTGAACATGGGCGTACGAGGCGCTGCATTAGCTACGGTTCTCAGCCAAGCCTTTGCTGTCGTCTGGCAAGTTACCAAATTTACAGACCGTAGCGAATTGGTTCGATTTCATCGGGGAATATGGCAACTTAACAAACATATCACCGGACGGGCTTTAGCCATCGGAATGTCGCCGTTCCTCTATAATATTGCCCACTGCTTTGTAGTTATTATCATCAATAATCAACTCAAGAACTTCGGCGGCGATATGGCGATTGCTTCATACGGAGTTATCAACCGTCTCACCTTCATCTTCGCCATGATGGTAATGGGTCTCAACCAAGGTATGCAACCTATCACCGGTTATAACTACGGCGCGAGACATATGGACCGACTGCTGCAGTCCTTCTACCTGACCTGTGCTTATGCGACGTGCATCATGGGAATCGTCTTTATCCTCGGCGAGTGTTTCCCCGAAATCGTCACGAAGATGTTTACGCATGACATAGATCTCATTAATCAAACCATCCGACCCATGCGTATCATCTGCAGCACCATGCTCATCATCGGTTTCCAAATGGTCACAGGTAACTTGTTCACTTCGGTAGGAAAAGCCGGCAAATCAATCTTCCTTAGCCTGACGAGACAAGTCATTTACCTCATCCCCTTGGCACTTTGGTTACCGCTGGCATTTACAAATCCCATCGATGGCATCTGGTGGGCGATTCCTATCAGCGACACCCTCTCTGCCATCACGGCCGTCATCGTACTACTTGCCTCTCGCAAAAAAATCCAACGCGAGTGCGAAGGATAAAGTCTACGCTTGTTGGAGGCACCTTTTGTCTTCTAACAAAAAAGGCAGCCATTTGGCTGTCTTTTTGTCGAGAAGACGTGACTCGGAAATTGCGAACAGCAATAATCGTTCGAGCTTAGCGAGATAAGAACACGCGTGTTGGAGGCACCTTTGTCTTCTAACAAAAATAGCAGCCGTTGAGCTGCTATTTTGTCGAGAAGACTA
>JAEDNI010000032.1 GCA_016302585.1 Paludibacteraceae bacterium
TTAGATGTCAAATCGACTGCAAAGATAATAAAAATAATTTAAATATACAACAAAATAATTTTAACATTATGAAAAAGAAATTTTTACTTTTTTTGCTTGCCATAGTGGCAGGCATGGGAACTATCTTTGCCGAAAGCGGTAAATGCGGAGAAAACCTCACATGGAATTTAACAAATGGCGTTCTTACTATTAGCGGAACTGGTGAGATGTATGATTATGGTGCCTTGTCAGTCCCATGGTATTCTCAACGTGAAAGCATAACATCACTCATTATAGGCAACAGCGTTACACGCATTGGAAAAGAGGCTTTTTCAGGATGTAGTAGTTTAACATCAATCAACATTCCTAATAGCGTTACAGAAATTGGAGCGTGGGCTTTCTTTGAATGTAGCAGTTTAGCGTCTGTAACTATTGGCAATAATGTATCAACCATTGAAGATGCTGCATTTAATTGGTGCGAAAGTATAATCAAAGTAACGCTTAATTCCGACGCTATTGTAAGTAAAGATTATCATGGCTTGGGTTATTGTCTGATAGATATATTCGGTTATCAGGTAGAAGAATACATTATAGGCGACAACGTTACACGCATTGGAGATAATGCTTTCGGTTATTATGCTATTGATGAACATAATTTGACATCTGTGACTATTGGCAATGGTGTTACTAGCATTGGAAGTGAAGCTTTCTACGGCTGTAGTAATTTAGTTTCGGTATCTCTGCCAGAAGGTGTCACAAGCATTGGAGATGAGGCTTTCGAAGGTTGTAGTAGTTTGAGTTCAATAAACATACCTAAAAGTGTTACAAGCATTGAGCAGATGGCTTTCTTTGCATGTACTAGTTTGACTTCCATAAATATTCCAGAAGGTATTACTATCATCGAAACTGCTGTCTTCAGTGGGTGCAGTTTTGCATCCATAAATATTCCCCAAAGTGTTACCATCATAGCTCCACAAGCATTCTGGGGTTGTAGTAGTTTAACATCTATAAACATCCCCAATAGTGTTACTTATATTGGAAGTGAGGCTTTCTCTGACTGTAGCAGTTTAACTTCTATAACCATTCCTGAAGGTGTTTCTATCATCTCTCAAGCGGTTTTCTGGAATTGCAGCAGTTTAGCTTCTATAAGCATTCCTGAAGGTGTGACTAGCATCGAACCAGTGGCTTTCTCCAGATGCCGCAGTTTGACTGCAATAAACATTCCGAATAGTGTTACTACTATCGGCAGTGGCGCCTTTGAGGAGTGTGAGTCTTTAACTTCAGTAGTATTGGGAAGTGGTATAACAGATTTGGAGGAAGGAGTTTTTTATGATAGCAAAGAAAATCTAACATCAGTTACGTGCTATGCTATAAATCCTCCTACAATCCATGAATGGTTCGGTGATAACACAATAATATATGTTCCTGCTGAAAGTGTCAGTGCATATAAATCAGCAGAATATTGGAAGATGAATCGTACCATTCTTCCTATCGGGACGACACCTGAAACAGATGATATACGCATCACACCATCAGATAATTCTGCGGTTATTGTTTGGAAAGCAATTGCTAATGCTGCATCCTACGAACTAGCTATTGAGTCCAGTGAAAACACATGGAGATTTGTATTTGATGCAGAAGGCGAATTGACATCAAGTGTATATCATGCTCCTGCACACAATGATGCTCTACAAGGCATGCAATCTGAGAACTTCTCATATACTATTACAGGGCTTACAAGTGGAACTACGTACAATGTAACAATCACAGCAAAAGCCGCTAATGGTAGTACGCTCAACACCGAGACAGCATCATTCACCACTACCGGCGAACAACAAAGAATAGAAGATGTCAATGTAAACAACACGGAAAGAAAGAAAATTTTACGTAACGGTCAAATCCTCATCCTCCGTGGAGACAAAACCTATACCCTCCAAGGTCAAGAGGTAAAATAACCCCTTTCGATCTATCGATAACCCGATAACTCGATCTATCGGAACTCTTGCCTGCTCCACCACCGAGCAGGCAGCTTTTTCTTTCTTGGTAGTTCCGCGGGAAGTCCCGCGTTTTCTTCATACGTCGTCCATTGCCCAGCATCGGATGCCGGTAGTATAAAAAATTGCATGAGACTCTTGAGACACTTGATACTTTCCCTTGTTTAAAGGGGATAACGCCTCATTCTACTGTCTCAGAATCTCAACTGTCTCATGTCATTTTTTTGCCTTGCACTTTCTGCACTTTCTGCACTTTCCCCTCCATAGTGCAAATAGTGCAAATAGTGCAGTGCATTTTTTTTCTTTCGTTCATTGCGTCGGAATGCTATTCCGACATCTTTTTACTACGCCGCGCAAGGGACGAATCGTTAGTGATTCCTTAGTGATTCGTTGGATATTCGTTAGTCATTGTACTACCCAATACGTACCCTAATAGGAATCACTTGCTCTGCAGTACGCCCTGTTCTTCTCCTGTCCCTTTTCTCCTAAAAATCAAATAAAAATGCACGCACACTTGCATATGTCAAAAAAAAGTAGTATCTTTGCAGCCGGAAAATGAGCGTCTGTGCTCATTATACATGACAAACGCGATTAACTAACTCTAATACACAATTCATTATGGGACTTTTTAGCAAACCAATCATTGACGTTGTACAATGGCAACCGCAGGGAGATGAGGTGATTTATGCGTACCATCATCCGGAGCGAAACCTCTCAACGGCAACGCAGTTGTTAGTACACGAGAGCCAGGAGGCATTGCTCTTCTCCAAAGGGCAGTTGCTCGGCAAATTCGGGCCGGGTAAACACCAGTTAAAGACCGAGAACTTACCTATCCTGCGTACGCTGTACGGTTTTCCGTTCGGCGGTGTGAACCCGTTCACCGCGGAGGTATGGTTTGTGAACAAAGTACAGACCTTCGCCATCGATTGGACGATTGCGAGTCTACCCTATTTTGACGTGGACTACAACACGCAGTTGCCTCTGATCGCGAGCGGTCAGTACGGTCTGAAGATCGTGGACACGGAGAAGTTCATCATTAACTTCGTAGGCACGCGTCATGAGTTCACCCAAGACGATATGACCAATCAGTCGTACGGCGAGATATGCTCGAAGGCAAAGTCGATGATTCTGCAGTATATGCTGAATAACAAAATCGGCTTCATGCAGATCTCGGCTTTCTTAGATAAGTTAAGCGAGGAGTTGCGGAGCCAGATTGCACCATTCTGGAGCAACTTAGGTCTGGAGTTGGTGAAGTTCTACGTGAACGCCATCGAGATCGACAAGACCACGCCGCAGGGTCAACAGATAGCAGATGCTATCTCGCAGCAGGCAGCTCAGAAGATCACGGGTCGCACCTGGCAACAGGAGCAGATGTTCGGCACGGCAAACAATGCCATCGACGGTTTCTCGAACATGGGCGGCAACGGCGGTGGTCTGTTAGGCGGTCTGATGGCGGTTCAGATGATGAGCGGTATGGCCAATGGCGGAGGCGGTGTCGGTGCAGGTATGATGCAGCCGGCGTATAACCAGCCTGCGATGGGCGGCGCCGGAAATGCCAATGCAGCCGGATCGGTAGCAGCGGGAGCAGCCACCGTAGTACGCGATATCTACTGCGGCGCATGCTCGAAGAAATATAAATCTAACCAGGCTTTCTGTCCCCACTGCGGCCATAAATACAACCCGTGTCCGAAATGCGGTACCGACAACGCGGACCATGCGAAACGATGCGTATCGTGTGGTACGCCGTTAGCAGCAGGCAGCGGTATGGCGAATGTGTGTCCTTCGTGCGGTCAGCCGGTCGCTCCGGGTGCCCGTTTCTGCGGTAGTTGCGGTGCTTCCATCCCTGTTCAGGACGTGAATGTATGTTCTCGCTGCGGTGCGCAGTTGCAGCCGCGTGATAAGTTCTGCCCGGTTTGCGGACAGAAGAGAGGGTAATTGATAGTTGATAATTGATAATTGATAATTGATAATTGATAATTGATAATTGATATCTATGAAACGTTTTTTAGGTATTCTCATTTTGCTCCTGGGGCAAGCGTTCATCGTAGCAGCGATGTTGCTGTTGCCGCACGGATTGGAGCAGAACATCATGATATTGGACACCGTGGTGCTGAGCATCATCTGGTGGGTATTCAGTTTTGACCTCATTCGTCCGATCATCAGTGAAGGCGACCACGCGCCGGAAATAGGCAGTCTGGGTATACGCTGGAAGGGTCAGTTGCTGTATGCGTTCTTAGCGATCGTATTCGGTATCCTCGCGGCTTACTTCAGTTTGAAATTCGAGTACCAGTTGTTAGGTCAAGGCGGTCTCTTTGGTATCTTGGTGCTGACGTGGCTCTTCAGCCTCATGGCCAAGCGGAAAGTGAGTGAAGTAGCGGCAGCGGAGACGAAAGCCTTAGATGGTCGTGCGCAGATGAAGATCGCTGTGCGCGAGGTACAGGACGCGCTGTTCGATAGCCCCGATGCGCCGGACGATATTCGTCGTGCGATCGAGGAGATCGAGGGTCAGTTGCGTTATATCACGCCATGCTCCAATCCCGAGGCTCTGGCCTACGAGCAGAAGTTCATCCAGTTGGCGCACGAGATCGCCATCACCCTACCCCATGCGAAGATGGAGGGCGAGAGTTTGCGCGCTAACGTAGCGCGCCTGCAACGCACGCTCGCGCAGCGCAAATCTATATTGAATTAACATTAACCAATCTATATCATGGCTACAACAGGTAAAATTTTTCAAGAATCGAGCAACATCTACCAAGACGAAGCCAAGGTGTTGTTCTCGTACTATCAGCAAGCCGCAGAACGCGTAGTGCGCGAAGAAGAGCGTATCGAGAAAGAGATCGCTAACTTAGAGGCTAAGAAACACGAAATCGAAGTACAGGCTTCCACATGCTGGAAATGGTTCTTTACCATCATCCTGTTCTTCATGTACTGGGTGCGTAAGAACAAATACGCGAAGCAGATGGCGGCTCTCGATGTGCGTATCGACGAGTTCCATAAGCAGCACAAAGAGATCTTCCGCGACTATAAAGTAAACAAATTAGGTGTGGTTTACGTACCTATCGCAGACCAGATCAAATATGAAGACAAGAGTTTCATCGTGGACTATACGGGTCAGGTACCGAAGTCACAAGTGACGCTGCAGATGAGTCGTCAGAACGAGCTGCTCTGCAACACGATCGAGGAGATCAAGCAGTTGAACACCGAAGCGCCGATCGTAGAGACTTCGCAGGAAGCCGAAGCGGTAGAGACCGATGAGTACTCGCTCTCGATGCAGGAGATCTACCAGAACGACTATTTCGGGAAGTTGGACCGCTCGCTGCGTACCATCTCGTACTGCATGAACGATCTGGACACTTCGTCCGTTTCGCTGCCTCTGGTAGCCGATAACAGCAAGCGTCTGGAAAACATCAACGAGTTCACCACTTCGCAGTTGCCCAAGGACGCCGTCGTGTTGCCGATCTTCGACACCGATCAATACAACGACGATATCGCTAAGTTCGAGGAGTTGAATAAACTCAAAGACTCGCTGAGCAACGAATCGGAGCAGTTTGAGGACGTGCTGAAGGACCTGATGAAGACCATGGCAACTTCCGTTCAGACGATCTCGATGCTCAAGCTCTCGAGTACGGATAAGATCGTGAACGCGTCCAACAGTCTGCTTTATAAGATTCTCAAGGCGCCATATAACCATTATTCGCCGCTGTTGGAGGCAGAGGAGATCCAGCGTATCCGCGATGAGAAATTCGATTACTCCGACTCCGTTCAGGGCTACCAACCGTTTACGCTGCGTCAGAGTTCTCGCGTACGCTATAACCTCGTCACGGACCAATGGATGGCAGAGGACGGCAGTACAACGACTATGCCGTTCGGTATTCACCAGATATACGAAGAGATTGTAGCGCCGATGGTAGAGAAACTGATGCAGGAAAACCGTATCGAGCGTCTGAAGATCTACAACCATATCAAGGACCAGAAACTATCGTACCTCAATAAATGGCACCAGGATACAGATAACTTCTATCTGTCCAACCGTGCACAATCGGCGGATTTGATCAACCTGATGCAAGGAAGTCTGCGTGAGTACGTAGCGAAATACAACACGCTCGTGCAGTTGCAGAAGACCCAGCAGTCGTTGAACAGTTCGAAGAACCTGGAAAGCGGTATTGTAGAGATCGAAGATAACAGCGCCGAAGCCCTGTTGGCCTTCGAGACACAGGCAAAGCAGTTTGAGCAAGTTCAGACAGACTTCGAGGACTATATGGATCGCCTCAAAGAGGATATCGACCAACGCGCCGAGGAGTTCGGTCATATCGAATACTACGATGCCCGTCTGCAGGACGGTCACTCGAATGAGTTAGCCGTAGCTGCGAACGAAGTTCGCGATATGGAAGAGCGCCGTAAATCGCTGTCGGCTGTGAACCCGCTGTTGGCGAAGAAATCCGACCTGCCGCCTACTCCTCAAGTAGAGGAAACCGTTTACGAGCACTTGTCGCTCAACCTGCCGTTAATCGCCAAGAATGCATTGGAAGAACTGGCGGCCACGGAGAACGAAGATCAGCAGATTGGCTATGAGCCGACCGAAGAAGTGCCGTTCGGCGAAGTACCTTCGGCTGACGAACCCGCAGAACTCGACGAGGAAATGGAGGAAGAACTGAACGAAGAGCTCGAAGAGGAGGCAAAGGACGAAGAATTCGAAGAGGAAGTTGAAGAGGGAGAATTCGAAGAGGAAGAGGATGAGGAGGAAGAGGAAGAGGAAGAGGAAGAGGAAGAGGAAGATGAGGATGAAGAGGAAGAAGAAGAGGAGGAAGAAGAGGATGTGGATATCTCCGGAGACTGTACCGTTCGACTTGTAGAGACAGGTCCTCAAAAACTGATGCTTGTAAAGACCATCAAAGAATGGTTGAGATGCGATTTGAAAGAAGCGAAAGACTTCGTAGACAGTGCTCCGGTTGATCTCATTTCGGATATCAACGATGAAGCGGCCGAAGCCTTTGCAGAAGCACTTCGTGAGATAGGTGCTACCATAGAAATCACTAAATAAAGGAGGGCTGTATGGAATATATCAATTGTAGAGTCGATACGCAACCGATGGCGGACGAACTGCATTCTGTCAGCCGTCACGTTACCGGCACGACGACCGCAGTAGTGGCGATGCAGGCCGCTGTTATTCAAGCGGATAAAGAAGCAGCCGAACGGGTTTGTAACGATGTGAACCGTGGTTTCCACGCGCTGATGAGTTCTACCCTCTCGCAGAAGATTGCAAACCTGCAGAGCGAAGTGGACTCGTATCTGATGCGTCTGAATCAGCAGACGAAGCAGTTGCTGAATATCAAACGTCAGATGGAGCGCGATTATATGCGTACAGCACAGCGTTACACAAAGACCTTCAACTCGCTTAACAAAGAGTTGCGTCAACGCGTACAGGAGTTAGATCAACCTATCTTCCGTTTTGCCACAACCGAAGTGGAGACGACCCACAACCGTATGACCTCGCTGACTGCCACGGTTCCGGTAGGCCAAACAGAGAGCGTAACCGATGCACAACGGATCCTGACTTCGAATGTGAAGTATCACGGTATTCAGGTGTTGGAGGCTGCGAAATCGTTTGTCGCGAGTATGGAGGACCAGAAAGCCCTCACGAATCGTATTCTGCTCGCAAATCAGAAAGCCGAATCGAAAGTGCTGTATATGCCGGTAGTGATCTCGGAGCGCTGCTTTGAGCAGGGTTCGTCTTCTCTGATCACCAGTTGCGACGCCTTACTTTCCGCGCAGAACACGTCTTCCGTTCGCGGCGAGTTGATGCAAGTAGCGAGCACGATGCCTTGGCATGAGTCGGCGGCGGACGAGAAAGTGACGAATGAATTAGTTCGCCTCATGGCAGAGTCCGATGCGCCGGAACGTATTAAACGGACCATCCAGAAGCTCATGGAGAAAGCCCCGCAGTATCAAACCCTTTAAATGCACGGCTATGAGTTATACACGAACCTATAGAAAAACGATCCGAATCCCCTACTCGGGAAGCGTTTCGTACTCCTACGGTCCTTCTCAAAGCGGAGGTAGCGGTACAGCGTATTATAGCGGTACAGCCGTAGAAGAAGTGGAAGTGGATATCGAAGTGGATACCGTTCCTTTCGACCATAGTGTAGCGACCTGTAACAACCATGTAGATGCTCTTACGGGCAGCGTGGTAGCGACGCAAGCCGCACAGGTAAAGAGTATCAAAGAGAAGGCGAAGAAAGTAGGAGACACGGTAGTCAACGGCTTCTTTGAAGTCATCCGATTCGAGATCAGCAACCAGATTGTTGAGCTCCAGAAGACCGTAGATGCCCTACTGCTCGACATGCGTGAGTCGCAAAAGAAACTGCTGGCTCTCAAAGCGCAGATGGAGAAAGACTACCATCGTAAATCCGAGCAGTACGCCAATATCTTCAATGATCTGAATAAGGAATTGGACAACCGCGTACACGCGCTGGATCAGCCGGTGTTTGTGACGGCAGCGAATATGTATGCCGCAGAGGACCGCTTCATGGAGAGCGACATGCTCAATATCGTGGCGTTAGCCGGTAAAGAGAACGCTATTCTCGATGCCCAGATCGGTACTGCAATTGCGAAGACCCATGCCCGTCAGGCACTCAACGAAGCCAATACCTTCCTTTCGAAGAAACTGGCAACGGAGATCACGTTGAATCATTGTAAGTTAAACGACAATAACGAGCGGACGTATTATACACCTGTATGTTACGCATCTCTGACCAATGAGCACAACGTACAGGACGAGCATGTATATATCAACGATATGCTGCCGCAAGAGCGTAAGAGCCAACTGGCGGACAAAGCCGGTGCAGCCAACATACCGGACATGAGTGCGGAGGAGAAAGAGAACGTAGATGCATACTTCCAGAGCATGCTTAACGAGACCAATCCGACCGACGAACATGCCATGCGCGTTAAGAAACTGATTGCTAAACTTTATTCCCTTTAATGCATTATGAAAAAACTAAAAGAAACACATATCAACGAGACCAATATTCTGCTGGACGGCAGTCTCGTTAAAGGAGGTATCCTCCCCAGTAAAATCTCGGAACTCACGCGTATCGTGACCGTACAAGGCGACAGCGTGATCGAAGGTCCGCTATACGCTGCTCAGTTGGAGATTCAAAACGGCGAAGCGCATTTCCAGGGCGCCGTATTCACGCAACGTGAGTTACACGTCAACAGCGACGCGAAAGGCGTCATCGACTTCCAGAAATGCGTAGCATCGTCTTCGTCGGTGGTATCGCGGGCGCGTAAGTGCGATGTGTCGTTCCATTCGGATATCAATGCCAAGAGTGTATCACTCGTGAACGCTTTCATAGCCGGCAGTATCTATGCGGATGAGATCACGTTAGAGAACTGCGTCGTGATTGGTGGTATCTTCGCTACTCAATCTGTCGACCTGAATAACTGTATCATCGGTACCTTCAATGCACCGAGTATCCATGTAGAGGGCACGATACAGATGTTGCTGCCTACAGCCTTCTCTGTAGAGAAGATTCATTTCGTACCGGGCACGAAGATGTACAACCTCAGTCTGGCGGATCTGGGCGCACTCTATCGCGGTTTACCTCAATCCGGCGAATCGGGACGTATCGAGATGAACCTCGACGTGGATGCTATCCGCACGACCCTCACCGACGAGCATATCCAAAAGACGCTGTACAGCTATACCGTAGTAGGTAAAGTGCTGGCAGCCGACCTGGTGGATTACGATAAGTTCCAGAACCATTTCCTGCTCACCGCAGCAGCCCTTGGTCCGCAACTGCTCCGTACCTATGACTTCGGCACAGACGCAGACGGCAAAGCCAAACAGTTGACTTTCGATGAGATCCGTGCGTTCTTCTTTGACCTCCTTTCGGGCAAGATCGAAGCACAGGAGATGACAGGTACCTTTAATATCTCGGACTTCACTCGTTAAACGACCTTCGAGTCCGAAAGGATCCATTCAAGGCGGGACGCAAGTCTCGCCTTTTTCGTACACCATAGACCGTACACAAAAAGACTGCCATTTTGTCAGTATGGTATACATTGGCGCATTGTTTGTAGGTTGTTGGGTGACCAGTGCTCTTGGGCACGGGGACAATTAGGTATTATTAACTAAACAACATACAACTATGAATCAGAACAGTAACAACGAAAACCTCAACAAATTCGCGATAAACCTCTGCGAGAAGGCGCGCGAAGGTAAACTGGACCCCGTCATCGGTCGTGATGACGAGATTCGGCGTGTATTACAGATCTTATCCAGACGAACGAAGAACAACCCGATTCTGATTGGTGAGCCGGGTGTAGGTAAGACGGCAATTGCGGAGGGTCTGGCGCATCGTATCATGCGCGGCGATGTACCGGAGAACCTAAAGAAGAAACAGATTTACTCGCTCGATATGGGTGCCCTTATTGCGGGTGCGAAATATCAAGGTGAGTTCGAGGAGCGTCTGAAAGGCGTAGTGAACGAAGTGGTAGCATCGGCCGGAGAGATCATTCTCTTTATCGATGAGATCCATACCTTGGTAGGAGCCGGTAAGAGTAACGGCGCAATGGATGCGGCTAATATCCTGAAGCCGGCGCTGGCACGTGGCGACCTGCGTGCAATCGGCGCGACGACACTGGATGAATATCAAAAATATTTCGAGACCGATAAAGCCTTGGAGCGTCGATTCCAGAAAGTGATGGTGGATGAGCCGGATGAGGCTGCTACGATCTCTATTCTGCGTGGACTGAAAGAACGCTACGAGACCCATCATAAGGTGCGTATCAAAGACGACGCGATCATAGCAGCCGTGACGCTGAGTGCACGGTACATCACGGATCGTTTCCTGCCGGATAAAGCGATTGACCTGGTGGATGAAGCTGCAGCCAAACTGCGTTTGGAAGTGGACTCCAAACCGGAAGAGATCGATACGCTGGACCGTCAGATCAAACAACTGGAGATTGAACGCGAGGCGATCAAGCGAGACAAGGACGAGGCAAAGTTAAAAGCCATTGAGGAGCAACTCAAAGTCCTCAAGAATCAGAGCGAAGAACTCAATGCACGCTGGAACAAGGAGAAGGGCTATGTAGCCACTATCCAGAACGAGAAAGCACGTATCGAGACCTTAAAACGTCAAGCCGAAGTAGCAGAACGCGAAGGCGACTACGGCAAAGTGGCGGAGATTCGGTACAGTCAGATCCCTGCCGCAGAAGCGAATATCAAAGCGGCACAGGATTCCTTGCATGCCATCAGCAACGAAGCCCTCATCAAAGAGGAAGTCGATGAAGACGACATCGCAGAGGTTGTAGCACGCTGGACGGGTATTCCTGTAGCGAAGATGATGCAGAGCGAGCGCGATAAGTTACTACACCTCGAAGAGGAGTTGCACAAGCGCGTTATCGGTCAGAACGAGGCTATAGCAGCCGTGAGCGACGCTATTCGCAGGAGTCGTGCCGGTTTGCAAGACCCGAAACGACCTATTGGTAGTTTCATTTTCTTAGGTACGACGGGTGTCGGTAAGACGGAGTTGGCTAAGGCTTTGGCGGACTATCTCTTCGACGACGAGAACATGATGACGCGTATCGATATGAGTGAGTATCAAGAGAAGTTCTCGGCCACTCGACTCATCGGTGCTCCTCCGGGATACGTAGGATACGATGAGGGCGGTCAGTTAACCGAAGCTATCCGTAGAAAACCCTACTCTGTCGTGCTGTTCGATGAGATCGAAAAAGCGCACCCGGATGTATTCAACGTGCTGCTGCAAGTGCTGGACGACGGTCGTCTGACGGATAACAAAGGTCGAGTTGTGAACTTCAAGAACACTCTGATTATCATGACCTCTAACCTGACGGAAGAGCAATTGCGCGCACAAGTTCGGCCGGAGTTCATCAACCGTATTGACGAAATCATCCACTTCAGCGAGTTGACGGAAGACGACATCAAAGCGGTAGTTGGTTTGCAGATAGGTCGCATCCATAAGATGCTGGAGAGCGAAGGCTTTGACTTACGTGTTACCGACGATGCGATCAGCTATATCGCCCGCGAAGGCTACGATCCTCAATTCGGTGCACGACCCGTTAAACGAGCGCTGCAACGGTTGGTATTGAACGAACTAAGTAAGCAGATCATTGCCGGTAAGGTAGATCAAGCCAAACCGATCATCGTAGAACTCAAAGACGGGGAGTTGCAGTTTAGGAATTAGAGTTTAGAGATTAGAGTTTAGAGAAAAAAAGCGTCCTTGCGGGCGCTTTTTTATTAGATATCGGCGAGGTCGCCGTTGATAAACTGGTCGTAGGACGGCATGTCTATCAAACCATGTCCGGAGAGGCAGAAAAGGATCACTTTCTCTTCTCCGGTTTCTTTGCATTTATTGGCTTCGCGGATTGTAGCGGCGATAGCGTGACAGCTCTCAGGCGCGGGGATAATACCTTCGGTGCGGGCAAAGAGCAAACCGGCATTAAAAGACTCTAACTGTGGGATATCTACGCCGTGCATGTAACCGTCTTTGACGAGTTGGCTGACGATGGTGCCGGCACCATGATAACGCAGACCTCCGGCATGGATATTCGCCGGTTTGAAGTCATGTCCCAAGGTAAACATCGGCAACAGGGGTGTATATCCGGCCGCATCTCCGAAGTCGTAGCGGAACTCACCTTTTGTGAGCTTCGGGCAACTGGTTGGTTCAGCCGCGATGAACTCGGTCTTCTTACCATCGATGAGGTTATGACGCAAGAAGGGGAAAGCGAGTCCGCCGAAGTTACTACCGCCACCAAAACAAGCGATGATCTTATCGGGATATTCGCCGGCTTTCTCCATCTGTTTCTCGGCTTCAAGACCAATAATGGTCTGATGGAGCGAGACATGGTTGAGCACCGATCCCAGGGTATATTTGCAGTTGGGAGTAGTGGTAGCCAGTTCGACAGCCTCGGAGATAGCCGTTCCTAATGAACCGGGATGATGAGGATCGCGCGTGATGATATCTTTTCCGGCACGAGTACTCATGGATGGCGAGCCTTCAACGGTCGCGCCAAAGGTACGCATGATACTGCTGCGATAGGGTTTCTGCTGCATGGTTATCTTAACCTGATACACGGCACATTCGAGTCCGAAGGTCTTCGCCGCATAACTCAACGCCGCACCCCACTGACCGGCACCGGTCTCGGTGGTGACGTTGGTCGTACCCTCCTGCTTGCAGTAATAGCATTGGGGGATAGCCGAGTTCACCTTGTGCGAACCAAGCGGGTTGACACTCTCGTTCTTGAAATAGATATGCGCGGGTGTACCCAAAGCCTCTTCCAAGGCGTACGCGCGCACTAAAGGTGTGGAACGATAATAGCGGTAGCGCTCCTGTACTTCTTCGGGGATATCTATCCATGCGTGCTCCTGGTCCAACTCTTGCTTTGCGCACTCTTTCGCAAAGATATGGGACAGTTCCTCTACGGTCAGAGGTTCTTTTGTAGCCGGGTTGAGAGGCGGAAGGGGCTTATTGGGCATATCTGCCGCGATATTATACCACTGACGAGGCAGTTCACTCTCGTCCAACATAAAACGTTTTTGCTTGCTCATATTCTCATTCGTTTCATTTAAATCGGGCACAAAAGTAGTATATTTATTGCATATATGCAAAAAAAAATGCGAAAAAATGCCAAAAAATTTGGTCATGTCAGAAAATTGTTGTACTTTTGCAGCCGCTTTTGAAAAAAGCATTATTTTTTTTGTGGTCGATCGCATCGAGTCGATAGCATCGACACGCAGATAGAGAGTAACATTTTATACGGAAAGGCTTGAAAAAGTAGCGCTTGGATAGCGCTCGCCGCACCGCCATCACCATTTTAAAACAATCGTCAATGTACGCAATTGTAGAAATGAAGGGCCAGCAGTTTAAGGTAGAAGCTGGCAAGAAACTGTTCATCAATCGTATGAACGAGCTCGAGAAAGGCGCAACCGTTGAGTTTGAGAACGTGCTGCTGCTCGACAACGAGGGTAAAGTAAAAGTAGGTGCTCCTTATGTTAAGGGCGCAAAAGTAGTTTGCGAAGTGCTCGACAACGAGTGCCGCGGTGAGAAAGTTCTTGTATTCCACAAGAAACGTCGCAAAGGTTATCGCAAGCTGAATGGTCATCGTCAAGATTTGACCAACGTAGTAGTTAAAGAAATTGTTATTGCTTAAAAGAAAGGACAACTAGAGTATGGCACACAAGAAAGGTGTCGGTAGTTCTAAGAACGGCCGCGAATCAGAAAGTAAACGTCTTGGCGTGAAGATCTTTGGTGGTCAATTCGCAAAGGCAGGTAACATCATCGTACGTCAACGTGGTACGGTTCACAACCCGGGTGAAAACATGGGTATGGGTAGCGACCACACGCTGTATGCGCTCTGCGACGGTATCGTAACCTTCCGCAAGAAACGCGACAACAAATCGTACGTTAGTATCCAACCGGCAGAGGCGTAAACATGTTAACATTAAAACAGATTTACGACGACAAGGCGAAAGTCATTGCCGGGTTAAACAAGAAGCACTTCTCAGGCGCCCAAGAGGCAATCGACGAAGTGCTTCGTCTTGATGGAGAGCGTAAGGCCGCGCAGCAGGAGAAAGATGCTGCAGCTGCGCAGATGAACCAGATCAGCAAGTCCATCGGTATGCTGATGGCCAAAGGTCAACGCGAAGAGGCAGAAGCCGCTAAAGCGCAGACCGGTGCACTGAAAGCAAAGATCGCGGAGTACGACGAGAAGATGGCAGCAGCCGAAGAGGCTCAGACCAAACTGCTGTTGACCATCCCGAACGTACCCTACGACATAGTACCAGAAGGTGCTGCTGCGGAGGATAACCTGGTTGTCAAATCGAACGTACCCCACCATGGTGGCGACACCGTAGGTACTTGGGTAGGCGAGGTGAACAACGACGAAGCCAAACTACCGCACTGGGAGTTGGCAAAGAAGTACAACCTCATCGATTTCGACCTGGGCGTAAAGATCTCGGGTGCAGGTTTCCCGGTCTATATCGGTCAAGGTGCACGTTTACAACGTGCTCTGATCAATTTCTTCCTTACGGAAGCCAATAAAGCCGGATATACGGAGATTATGCCGCCGACGGTAGTGAACGCCGCTTCGGGTTACGGAACGGGCCAGTTGCCGGATAAAGAGGGTCAGATGTACCACTGTGAGGTGGATGATCTCTATCTGATTCCGACGGCTGAGGTGCCGGTGACCAACCTCTATCGCGACGTCATTTTGGACGAGGCTCAACTGCCTATTAAGAACTGCGCATACACGGAGTGTTTCCGTCGCGAGGCGGGTTCGTACGGCAAGGATGTACGCGGTCTGAACCGTCTTCATGAGTTCTCTAAGATCGAGATTGTACGCATCGATACACCGGAGCACTCCGATGCTTCGCATAAAGAGATGCTGGAGCACGTAGAAGGTCTGCTTCAGAAACTGGAGTTGCCGTATCGTATTCTTCGTCTGAGCGGCGGCGATATGAGCTTCACAGCCGCTCTCTGCTATGACTTCGAGGTGTATAGCGAGGCGCAACACCGCTGGTTGGAAGTATCGAGCACGAGTAATTTCGACACCTATCAGGCGAATCGTCTGAAATGCCGTTATCGCCGTGCGGAGGATAAGAAAGTGGCACTCTGCCATACGCTCAACGGATCGGCACTCGCCCTCCCGCGTATCGTAGCTGCGTTGTTAGAGAACAACCAATGCGAAGAAGGTATTCGTATTCCGAAAGCATTGCAGCCGTTCTTTGGCGACGACATGATTCGATAATTTGAGATTTTCGATTTCAAATTTCAGATTTTCACAAAATTTTGGCATACACTCTTGTGTATGTCAATTTTTTTTAATATCTTTGCAGCCGAATTGCAGCCGAAATGTGAATTTATAAAAATGGGAACGATCATTTTATACAGTATCCTCTTGGTTTTGGTCATTTTTGCGGGCCTATGGTTTATCCAGCACTCGCAGTTTCGCAACGAGGAACGCAAGCGTCAGTTTGAGTTGAAACGCGAGAGTCAGAAGTCCGTTTCTCCAATCCGTCTGCGTGCCTACGAGCGGTTGACGCTGTTGTTGGAGCGCACCAAGCCGGAGCATATGATCATTGAGTTGCAGCAGAAAGAGCCGGAGGCGTTGACGACCTGGTCTGTGCCGCAGTTGCAGCAATATTTACTGCAGACTATCCGTGCGGAGTTTGATCACAACCAGAGTCAGCAGGTTTATGTAAGTGCTGAAGTATGGGATGCCATCATCAGTGCGCGTGACCAGATGGCTTCGTTCTGCATTGCTATCGTAGCGCAGTTGCCGAAAGAAGCTACAGCGCAGACCTATGCGACAACCCTATTAACCGCCTATATGAGCAACGGACTCACGCCAACGGATAAAGCGCTGGCGATGCTGAAAGACGAAGCGAAAACGCTGATGTAGGATGGTTTACCGGTTTTGGGTTATAGTAGCGGTGATGATGCTTAGCATCGCTTGTTGGGCGAATGACTCAACCGATGTTGCTAAGCCTGCTGTCGCAAAGAAGCAGATCTACGGAGGTACGCAAGTCAAGCTGGATGTCCTATCGCCGATCATAACGGTAGCCACCAACAAAGGGAGACTGCAGCACTACGAGATCGGCGTGAACGTACGATTGGCTCAACGCTTCTACCCTACTTTTGAACTCGGTTATGCGGGTGGTACAAAGAGTCAAAAAGACACCTTGACATATCAGGGGCACGGAGGTTTTTTTCGCGTAGGATGCGATATCAATCCGCTGAAGAAACATGCAGACAGCCCTCACGCTTTGTTAATAGGAGTTCGCTTAGGTGCGGCCGTGCAAGAGTATACGCAGGACGCGGTGCGCGAAGAGACCATGACGACTGTGGTGCGCAACACCGACTTTATGATGCATCGGAGTGGCGTTCAAGGAGATTGTTGGGGAGAGATCGTGCTGGGATGTCAGGTGGAGATCGCGAAAGTAAAAAATACCTCGTTTTATATGGGTTGGATGGGACGATTCAAATGTCTCTTCACCCGCCAACTGGACGGCTATGCAGCCACCGAGATGAGAGCCATTTACATCCCCGGGTTCGGCAACCGCGATAACATCGGTTGGGGAGCCAACTACTATTTGGGATGGAGGTTTTAGATTTAGGATATAGGATTTAAGATTTATATAAAATTTCATTACTATGAACAAGACACAACTTTTGAATCGTGCGGCGAACAACATTCGTATCTTAGCCGCAGCAGCAGTAGAGAAAGCAAAGAGTGGTCACCCGGGCGGAGCTATGGGTGGTGCTGACTTCATCAACGTGCTCTTCAGTGAGTTTTTGGAGTACGATCCGGAGAATCCGGGTTGGGAAGCAAGAGACCGTTTCTTCTTGGATCCGGGTCACATGGCTCCGATGCTGTACAGTCAGCTCTGCCTGGCCGGTAAGTTCACGCTGGAAGACCTTCAGAACCTCCGTCAATGGGGTTCGGTAACTCCGGGTCACCCGGAGCGTGAGATCGAGCGTATGATTGAGAACACGTCCGGTCCACTTGGTCAGGGTCACGTCTTCGGTGTAGGTGCTGCGATTGCTGCGAAGTGGTTTAATGCCCGCTACGGTGAGATTCATAACCCGACGATCTATGCCTTCATCTCGGATGGAGGTGTACAGGAGGAGATCTCGCAGGGTGCAGGTCGTTTGGCCGGTCACTTAGGATTGGATAACCTGATTATGTTCTACGACTCCAACACGATTCAGCTCTCCACAGAGTGTAGCGAAGTGACCTCCGAAGATGTGGCAGCCAAATACAAAGCATGGGGCTGGTACGTACAGGAGATTCCGGGTAACGATCCTGATGCAATTCGTGAGGCTATTATTCGCGCGAAAGCCGAGAAAGAGCGTCCATCGCTCATCATTGGTCATACCATCATGGGTAAAGGTTGTGTTACGGCAGAAGGTGCTAACTGGGAAGGCAAGTGCTCGACGCACGGTACCCCGCTTAGCAAGGCCGGTGCTTCGTTCGAGAAGACGATCGAGAACCTCGGTGGTGATCCTCAGAACCCGTTCGTTATCTTCCCGGAGGTAGCCAAATTGTATGAGGACCGCGCTATTGAGTTGCGTGAGATCGCCAATAAGAAATATGCGGCTTATCACGAATGGAAAGAGAAGAACCCGCTCGCTGCCAACGAATACGAGACCTTCATGTCGGGTGAAGTTCCTTGTATCGACTGGAGTCTGATTGAGCAGAAAGCCGGCGATGCAACGCGTAACGCCAGCGGTAAGGTGCTGAGTTTCCTGGCAGAGAACGTCGGTAATATGATTGTCAGCTCGGCAGACTTGAGCAACTCCGATAAGACGGACGGCTTCTTGAAGAAGACCCATGCACTGAAGAAAGGGGACTTCAGCGGTCAGTTCCTCCAAGCCGGCGTAGCAGAACTTACCATGGCTTGCGTATGTATCGGTATGGCGCTGCACGGCGGTATCATCCCTGCTTGCGGTACATTCTTCGTCTTCAGCGATTATATGAAGCCCGCAGTACGTATGGCGGCATTGATGGAACTGCCTGTTAAATTCATCTGGTCGCACGATGCTTTCCGTGTCGGCGAAGATGGTCCGACTCACGAACCTGTAGAGCAAGAGGCTCAGATCCGCTTGATGGAGAAACTGCATAACCATCATGGCAAACCGTCGATGCTGGTTCTTCGTCCGGCTGACGCCGAGGAGACCACACTCGCATGGCGTGCAGCCATCGAGAACACCGAGACTCCGTCTGCGCTCATTTTGAGTCGTCAGGACATCGCTCCGGTGCCCAATGTGAATCTCGAAGGTTTCCGCAGGGGTGCATATATCGTCAGCAAAGATGAGAACCCGCAGGTTGTATTGTTGGCTTCAGGATCGGAAGTAGCGACCTTGTTGGCCGGCGCCGAACTCCTCCGAAAAGAAGGTATCCGCCTGCAGATTGTCAGCGTTCCGAGCGAAGGACGTTTCCGTGAGCAAGACCAGAAATATCAGGACGAAGTGCTGCCGAAGGGTGTGAAACGCTTTGGTATGACGGCAGGTCTGCCTTGCACACTCCAGGGGCTGGTTGGTGACAACGGTGCTATCTGGGGTCTCGAGAGCTTCGGTTTCTCCGCTCCGTACAAGGTCCTTGACGAGAAACTCGGCTTCACCGCCCAGAACGTTTATGAGCAAGTAAAGAAACTTCTCTGACCGCTTCGCTGAAGGAGTAATATTCCTTATTCTTTAATCATTAAAATGGACGATAATTTTGCCATACAACTGTTTGAAGGAAAGCGTGTCCGCATCGTCTGGGATGCCGAGCAAGAAAAGTACTATTTCTCTATTGTGGATATAGTACAGGTATTGACGGATAGTGCCGATGCAACTGCCTATTGGCGCAAGTTAAAGCAACGGCTTAAAGCTGAAGGAAATGAAACCGTGACAAATTGTCACGCTTTGAAATTACCCGCCGCCGATGGTAAGAAACGCTTGACGGACATGGCTGATATACAAGGTATTTTCCGTCTCATTCAGTCTGTTCCATCCAAGAAAGCCGAGCCTGTCAAACAGTGGTTGGCAAAATTAGGCAAGCAGCGCATAGACCAGATGATTGATCCGGAGCTGACCTTTCAAATGGCGGTGGAGGACTATCGCCGCCAAGGTTATTCCGACAAATGGATTAACGAAAGGATGCGCTCCATAGAGATGCGCAAAGAGTTGACGGACGAATGGCATCGTGCAGGTATTACAGAGCAGAAGGACTTTGCGATTCTCACGAATGTCCTTACGCAGGCTTGGAGCGGAATGACCACCGGTGAATACAAACGCCACAAAGGTCTGACCAAAGAGAACTTGCGTGATAACATGACGAATGTAGAGTTGGCCTTGAACACGCTTGCCGAAGTGACTGCAACGGAAATATCCCGCCAGCGCAATCCGAAAGGAATGGCGCAGAGTAGCCAGACTGCCAAAGAAGGTGGCGAAGTTGCTCGCAATGCCCGCGCAGACATTGAGAGTCGTTTAGGTCATTCCGTCATTTCATCCGAACGCGCTTCGGACCACATCCGTCCGATAGAAGAAAGCAAAACAGAAGAATTACCGTTCGAAGACAAAGAGGATAAATGAAGACCAATAGGCAATAAGTTGAATCGCACATTTGAGCATTGATGCTGATAATATCCTAAAACATGTAAAATAACAAAATCCCGCTGATGGCGAAATAAGAACTCGTCCCTCTCCGAAACGGTGCTTCCGAGCAAAACAAAAAAGGAGAAAATGACATCCATGAAAAGTTTAAAAGATAAATTATTAGAGTTTGCCAATAAGGATCATAGTTCGGAACCCCAATTATCAAAGGCTTTTTCAGAACTAGCACCGTACTTTTTGTATGGTGGGTATATTCATGTGCTTAACAGGTTTCGCATTTATATCCAGCGTGTTGAATTCTATTTCCATAGTGAACAACCGAACGGAATC
Organism: Paludibacteraceae bacterium; assembly: GCA_016302585.1. Lineage (GTDB taxonomy): Bacteria > Bacteroidota > Bacteroidia > Bacteroidales > Paludibacteraceae > Colicola. The sequence goes on from JAEDNI010000032.1 coordinate 20,426, forward strand.
AAAGATGATATAGTTTACCATAGAGACAATTATCATATTAAAGCAAAACTCCCCTATTTTACTCCTATAACCTTTCATGCTCACGCTTCGGGTTATGACATAGCATTTGAAAATCCCGATAAAGAGTATAGAGCATCTGTTCTTATACGCGCCTATGAAGTTTATGATGAGGCACAAAAAGAATATCTCAAAGTAGAGAATAGCCAATTTGTATATACCCAAGAACCATTTACAAACACACAATCGACTTACTTGTACGATATCCTTAATGGTTTTGGCGATGCAGGCTCTATCCTTTGGACAGATAACAAATCTCTTTTGTTTGATAACCATGAAGAGCTGAAAGTCGAAAAGCGAAAAGGCGTATATCTCGGAGAAAAATGGTCTAAAGATATATATGCAGAACCACGAGAACGCAAATGGAGCTTTTCAAGAAAAGAATTTATTAAGATTTTATAAAATTAGAGGACATAAGTCCTCTTTTTTTATTGTTAATATCTTCTTCAAAACTTTTAACAATTTTTAA
>JAEDNI010000003.1 GCA_016302585.1 Paludibacteraceae bacterium
GTAAACCCTCTATTTTATGCCCCGAGATGTCTTCCGTATGCAAGCATCCAAAGCCTTCTCCGTGCATAAAATAATAGAATAAATTCTATTTTTTTGCGAAAAAACACCCGAACGCTTGCATATATCAATTTTTTTTTGTACTTTTGCACCGCAAAAGTGCGTGAATGCGTTTGAGCAACATACATAACAAACAAAAATAATCATTATTAACTATTAACTTTTTCACTTTTTATGTGGTTAAAAGACTCCTCAATTGGTCGTAAGTTCATCATGAGCTTAACCGGCCTTGCGTTGGTGCTCTTCCTGATTTTCCACGGCTGTATGAACCTTGCTGTGGTCTTCTCGGAGGAAGTTTACAACACGATCTGCCACTTGCTGGGCGCTAACTGGTATGCGCTCATCGGTACCCTGGGTTTGGCATTCTTGGTAGTGCTCCATTTCTGCTATGGTATCTATCTGACCATCCAGAACCGTGCAGCACGTGGTAATGACCGCTATGCGGTAACAGGTAAGAAAGAAGGCGTAGAATGGGAATCGGAGAACATGCTCGTGCTCGGTTTCTGCGTACTGGGTTTCCTGGTGCTTCACCTCTACAACTTCTGGTTCAGAATGCAGTTGGCCGAGATCACCAACGGTGCTACGGCGGGTGCGTTCGATCCTCAGAACGGTGCGGCTTATGTAAAGGCCTTGTTCACTACTCCTGTTTGCGGACAGATCTATTGCGCGCTTTACCTCATCTGGCTCTGCGCGCTCTGGTTCCATCTCCGTCACGGTGTTTGGTCTGCATTGCATACCTTGGGTTGGAACAACCTCGTTTGGATGAAGCGCATCAAAGTGATCGGTGTAATCGTTGCTACGTTGGCTGTACTGCCGTTCGCAATCGTTGTTTTGTATTACCTCGGCGTGGGAATAGGGATGTTGTAGAATAAGTTTAGTGTTTAGAGTTTAGTGTTTAGAGTTTAGTGTTTAGAGTAGTTTAAAGTTTAAAGTTGAAAGTTGAAAGTTGAAAATAGCCGTTTAGCTGCGAAGAAAAACTTAAAACTACCTGAACTACACTCAACATTAAACACTCAACTATCAACTAATAATTCAAAGAATTATGGCAAAGAAAGAAGAGATATTAGATGCTGCTAAGAAAGTAGCAGTAAAGGCTGCTAAGGCAGCTGTAGAGGCTGCTGAAGTAGTGGTGGAGAAAGCTCAAGAAGCTGCTGTAGAACTTCAGGCCCGCGCAGAGAAGATAGCTGACCGCGCAGAAGTGAAGGAGGCAGTGGATGCAGCGAAAGATGCGGCTAAGAAAGCCGGTCGCGCAGCCAAAGCTGCTGCAGAAGTAATGGCTACCCCGAGTGAGAAAGCTACTCCGGTCATTACCCCGGAGATGGCCAAGATCCCCGCAGGACCGCTGGAGCTTAAGTGGACGAACTATAAGAACCATCAGAAACTCGTTAACCCGGCCAACAAACGTCGTCTCGACGTGATTGTTGTAGGTACGGGTCTCGCCGGCGCCTCGGCTGCTGCTTCGCTCGCAGAGATGGGATTCAACGTACTGAACTTCTGTATCCAAGACAGTCCGCGTCGTGCGCACTCGATCGCTGCGCAGGGTGGTATCAACGCAGCGAAGAACTACCAGAACGACGGTGACTCCGTTTATCGTCTCTATTACGATACGATCAAGGGAGGTGACTACCGTGCGCGTGAGGCGAACGTATATCGTCTGGCGGAGGTAAGTAACAACATCATCGACCAGTGTGTGGCGCAGGGTGTTCCTTTCGCTCGTGAATACGGCGGTCTGCTCGACAACCGTTCCTTCGGTGGCGCGCAGGTTAGTCGTACCTTCTATGCAAAGGGTCAGACCGGTCAGCAGTTGCTGCTCGGCGCATACAGCGCGCTCAGCCGTCAGATCGGTAAAGGCAAAGTGAAGATGTACACCCGCTATGAGATGCTGGATATCGTGTTGATCAAGGATGAGAACGGCGAACCGCGTGCACGTGGTATCATCGCTCGTAACCTCGTTACCGGTCGCATCGAGCGTTTCTTCGCGCATGCAGTAGTAGTAGGTTCGGGTGGTTACGGTAACACCTTCTTCCTCTCGACCAACGCCATGGCTTCCAACGGTTCGGCTGCTATGCAGATGTACCGCCACGGTGCCTTGTTCGCTAACCCCTGCTACGCGCAGATCCACCCGACTTGTATCCCGAAGCATGGTGATTTCCAGAGTAAGTTGACCCTCATGTCGGAGTCGCTCCGTAACGACGGTCGTATCTGGGTGCCGAAGAAACTGGAGGATGCAAAGCGTCTGCAAGCCGGTGAGATCAAGGGTCGTGATATCCCCGAAGAAGATCGCGATTACTATCTCGAGCGTCGTTATCCGGCCTTCGGTAACTTAGTGCCGCGTGACGTAGCTTCGCGTGCTGCCAAAGAGCGTTGCGACAAGGGCTACGGCGTCAACAACACCGGTTTGGCTGTCTTCCTTGACTTCAGCGAGGCTATCCAGCGTCTAGGCAAAGATGTAGTGGCTCAGAAGTATGGAAACCTCTTCCAGATGTACGAGAAGATCGTGGACGAGAACCCGTACGAGAACCCGATGATGATCTTCCCGGCTATCCACTATACGATGGGTGGTATCTGGGTTGACTACGAGCTCCAGACGACCGTAAAGGGTCTGTTCTGTATCGGCGAGGCGAACTTTTCCGACCACGGTGCTAACCGTCTCGGTGCTTCGGCCCTCATGCAAGGTCTGGCTGACGGTTACTTCGTTCTGCCGTACACCATCCAGAACTACCTCTCTGACCAGATTGGCGTACCCCGTATGTCCACCGACCTGCCTGAGTTCGCTGAGGCGGAGAAGGCTGTACAGGATAAGATTGACAAACTGATGGCTATTCAAGGTAAGCGCTCTGTGGATTCTATCCATAAAGAGTTGGGTCTTATCATGTGGGACTTCGTTGGAATGGGTCGTACCGCAGAGGGCTTGAAGGAAGGTATCAAGCGTATCGATGCAATCAAGAAAGAGTTCTGGACGAATGTCTATATCCCGGGTACGGCTGACCACCTCAACAACGAGTTGGAGAAAGCCCTCCGTTTGGCTGACTTCATCGAGATCGGTCGTCTGATGGCTGTGGATGCACTCCATCGTGAGGAGTCCTGCGGTGGTCACTTCCGCGAAGAATACCAGACACCGGAAGGTGAGGCTCTCCGTCAGGATGACAAGTTCAGTTATGTTGGCTGCTGGAAATATATGGGTGAGGACCAAGAGCCGCAACTCATCAAAGAGCCGCTTGACTACGAGTTCACGGAACGTAAGACCCGTAACTATAAGAATTGATAATTGATAATTGACAATTGATAATTATGGATAGTTATATAGACATAAAAGTTCGTGTTTGGAGACAAGCCGGACCTAAGGCGCAAGGTCATTTCGAGACCTACGACCTCAAACATGTATTCCAAGGTGCTTCGTTCCTGGAGATGATTGATATCCTGAACGAGCAACTCGTAGCAGAACATAAAGACCCGATCACCTACGATCACGACTGCCGTGAGGGTATCTGTGGTATGTGCTCGATGTACGTCAACGGTCACCCGCATGGACCTGACAGCGCGATCACAACCTGTCAGCTCCATATGCGGAAGTTCAAAGATGGTGAGACGATCACTGTGGAACCGTGGCGTAGCCGTGCGTTCCCTGTAATCAAGGACTTGATGGTGGATCGCGGTGCGTACGACAAGATCATGCAAGCCGGCGGATTCGTTTCCGTTAACACAGGTGGTGTACCCGATGCGAATGCCATTCCTATTCCGAAGCCGGTAGCTGACGAGGCGATGGACGCTGCGTCCTGTATCGGTTGCGGCGCATGTGCTGCGGCTTGTAAGAATGGCTCGGCAATGTTGTTCGTAGCGGCTAAGGTTAGCCAGCTCGCACTCCTGCCGCAAGGTAAGATCGAAGCAGCGGCTCGCGCGAAAGCGATGGTGGCTAAGATGGACGAACTCGGATTTGGTAACTGTACCAACACCGGTGCTTGTGCCGCTGAGTGCCCGAAGTCGGTTAGCCTCGCTAACATCGCTCGCCTCAACCGCGAGTTCCTGGCGGCTAAGTTCAAGGACTAATAGCAGAAGTCTATAGCTCGAGGGCGGCTGATACCCGCCCTCGATGCACTAAATATTTACGCTTATGAAAAAGTTTTTCTTATTCTTACTCTTAGTGCCGGCAATGCTGGTACAAGCGCAGACGGAAATTACGTGCGCGCAAGCTCGTGAGTACGCATTGAGTGTGGGAGCAGAAGGTGAATTATACAACGGAGGTGCGACGTATGTTGTGCAAGGTTATGTTACCTTTATTCAGAATGCATGGAGCTCCCAATATAAAAATGTTTCTTTCTGGATGGCCGATATGCAGGATGGCGGAAAGGTTATCGAGGCATTCAGATGCGTGGCAGAAACACAAGCGGATGCTCCCAACAAGGGTGCGTTAGTGCGAGTGACCGGTCAACTGACCAAGTTCGGTCAAACGCCGGAGTTCGCGAAAGGTTGTACGTGTGAGATTATTGATAATGGTGAACCTCCGATCAACCTTGGTCCAAAGACAATCGCTGAGTTTATATCACTCGCTAATACCAAAGATACTTGTATCTTAACCGGTGTGGTGACCAACATCGCCAACACGCAATATGGTAACTTTTATATAGATGACAATACAGGTACTGCATATGTGTATGGTTTGTCCAATTTCACGAGTTATGGCATAGAAGAGGGCGATACGGTGACCGTTGCTGGTGTTTATACTCTGTATAACTCTACACATGAGGTAGTCGGAGCGAGATATATTAGCCATAAAAAACCGGCTGAAGCATGGGTTCCGGTTCCGAAGACGATTAGCGAATTTATTGCGCTTAACGATGGAAAACGGTATATTCTGCGCGGTGTTGTTTCGAACATTACAGACCATACGTACGGCCGTTTTACATTGACCGATGAGACAGCAGATATTATCGTGTGGGGCATTGATAAAAATGAAGATGGTAATGCGTTCGCATTCAATGCTTCGGATATTTCAGAAGGAGACACCTTGTCGATTACCGGTATCTATCAACTGTATAATAGTAAGAACGAGGTTACCAGTGCTCATTATATCAGCCATGTTCATCCGGCATCGAGCGGACAAGCAGGAACGTTGCGTATCTGCGCACAGAACTTAGAGAACTACTATTATAATTATAGCGAGTCTTCGCGTCCGGATTACAACGATGCCGAAGGTTTCCGTACAAAGACGGTAAAGATTGTGAATGCCATGCTGGGTATCGATGCGGACATCTATGCTTTCTGTGAGGTAGAGGCTAAACCGATCGTGCTGCAGCAGTTGGCTGATTCGATGAATGCACATGCCGGTGTAGCAGGTCGATATGCGGCGGTGAGCGATGGTATTGACTATATGTGGTATGATGGTATCTCCGACAATCAAATCAAGTCCGGTTTTATTTATCGTACAGATAAGGTGGCTACGGTTGGTAGCAACACGGGTGCTGTTAGTTATGGCTATTATTCACGTACAATGCGTATCCAAACGTTCCGCCAGTTGTCTAATAACGAGAAGTTGATCGTGAGCATGAACCATTTCAAAGCGAAAGACTCTTCGTCCGACCAAGGCGAAGCACAGCGTCAGACCAATGCAAATAACCTTGTGAGCGCCGTGGGCAACCTCACAGCTGATCCGGATATTCTGATCTTGGGCGACCTCAACTGCGAATATGGCGAAGCTCCGATAACAACCATCGTCAACGCCGGCTTTGAAGAGCAGTTGCTCAAGTATAATTCGTCTGCTTGGTCGCACTGCTACGGCGGTGGCGAATTGATTGACCACGTGTTGGCCAACGCATCTATGGCTGCGCAAATCGTAAATGCGCACGTAGAGCATATTTGTGCATACAAATGTAACAGCGCCGTTTCTTCCGATCAATCATGGTCTGATCATGACCCCTATGTGATTGATATCAACTTAGGCAATTCTGCTCCTACAGCACTGGAGATGGTGCAAATTGAACCGCAAGCACGTAAAGAAATCCGCCACGGACAATTGATCATCATCCGCGGCGGAGAGGCCTTTACCGTTACCGGTCAGCGCGTATATTAATCTATGCGCGTACCTAAAATGCTATTGGTCTTTCCTTCTCGAAGGATAACCACTTGACCATTGCGCAGTACTTTATGTGCTGCGCTTTGGTTTTCTATATTCTCAAAACCTGTGACTTCGCCGGAATAACCCCAGGAGGAACTTGCACAATAATTTTCATCAATTATTTGCCATCTTAACTCCATTTGGCCAGCGCCTTTTCTTCTTTGGCGGTCATCTCAACTTTGGTCTCCGGTGTCTTGTCGCCTTGACCGGTGAGGTGAAGCACGCCGTGGATGATGATTCTGCGGAGTTCTTTCTCGTAGGGTTCACCTACCATCTCTGCATTCGAACGCACCGTGTCCAGCGAAATGAAGATATCTCCGTTCAGCGTAGAAGGAGTGGAGTAGTCGAACGTAATGACATCCGTGTAGTAGTCATGTCCGAGGAACTCGCGATTAACAGCCAACTCCCGTTCGTCGGAACAGAAGACATAGTTGATGTTTCCTATGCTGAACCCGTAATCCGCAGCTACCGCTCGAATCCATCGTGTCACCTTGCGTTCGTCGAGCGCAGGCATCTCTATACTATCTGTCGTAAATCGTATCATCCGAAGAATATAGGTGCGATAGCGAAGGCGGCTATCACGCCGGCTAAATCGGCCAACAGGCAGCAGGCTACGGCGTGCCGTGTGTCCTTGATATGTATACTTCCGAAATAAACGGCCAGCACATAGAATGTGGTATCCGTTGTGCCTTGGAGGATGCAACACAGACGTCCCACAAGGCTGTCTGCTCCGTAGTTCGTCATCGCCTCCAACATCAGTCCGCGTGCACCGCTACCACTGAGCGGTTTCATCAAAGCGGTCGGTACTGCACCCGCTAAATCCGGGTTGATGCCGCACCATCCAAAGAGAACGGCGATACCTTGTTCTAACAGGCCCATAGCGCCACTGGCACGGAACATACCTACTGCCACTAAGATAGCAATCAGGAACGGAACAATACCGATGGCCGTTTTGAAGCCGTCTTTTGCTCCGTCGATAAAGGCATCATAGACGTTGATCTTATGCACCATGGCCTGAATGATAAACCAGCATATGACCCCCAATAAGATAATGGCAGCGGCAGCCGCAGAGACCATGGATAAGGTCTTCGGAGCCATACAGGATGCTCCCCAAACCAAGAGCCCGACCAACGCCGTGAGGCCAATAATAGTTCCTAAAACAACCGGGTCTTTGAGACGTATCTTTTGCGCTATACATACACAAAGCAGACCCACAAGGGTAGCTACATACGTAGCGATGAGAATAGGCAGGAAGACATCTGCCGGGTTGGCAGCACCTAACTCCGCACGATAGGCCATGATGGTGGTAGGGATGAGCGTCAAACCGCTGGCACCCAAGACAACAAACATGATCATCGCATTCGAAGCCTTGGTCTTATCTGTATTCAATTCCTGCAGTTCACTCATGGCTTTCAAACCCATGGGCGTGGCGGCATTATCCAGACCCAGCATGTTCGCCGAAACATTCATCAGCATCGTACCGAAAACCGGATGGCCTTTGGGGATCTCAGGGAATATGCGACTGAAGAAAGGATTGATGATGCGTCCTAAGGAGTTTACAGCCCCTGCGCGTTCGCCGATCTTCATGATACCCATCCACAAAGCCAGTACGCCCGTTAGTCCGAGGGAGAGTTCAAAACCCGTCTTGGCATTATCGAAGGTGGAATTGAGAATATCGGAAAAAATCTCCACATTGCCGAAGCAAAGGGCTTGCACCAAGCCCATTATTACCGCCAATAAAATGAGCGAAATCCAGATATAATTCAAAATCATGCCGCAAAATTACACTTTTTTTTGCACATGTGCAAGATTTTTTGTAATTTTGCGCGACAAATGACAAAATCCGGTGCGATCTATAGGGCATGGACGTATCTTCGCCATAGGCTAACGGCGTGGAATACGACGGGTGAAGGCATTCATTCGCCTTATCTGTTTGCCATCGTGCGTTTTATCTTGCGCGACGAGAATAGCTATTATTGCTTTGCCGATATCGAGCGTCGCAGAGAGCAGTTGAAGGCCTGTTCGGATGAACTGGAGATGCTGGATTTCGGTTCGGGCGGTTCGAAAGAGGGGTTGTCGGTTCGTCGGAAAGTGTCAGATATTGCCAAACACCATCTTGAGAGCCCGCAGATCGCGCAGGCACTGTTTCGCCTGGTGCGATTTATGGGGGAGAACGAGAAACGTCCCTTGCAGATCCTGGAGTTGGGAACTTCGTTAGGCGTGACTACTGCGTACATGGCGTCGGTGGATTCACGCAATCGGGTCGTGACCTTGGAAGGAAGTGAGGCCGTATTGAAGATCGCGCAAGCGAATTGGCGCACCTTGCGCTTGGAGAATATCGAATGGCATCGCGGTAACATCGACGACACCTTATATATATACGCGCGTGAAAGACTCGATTTGGCGTATGTGGATGCAAACCATACGTATGAGGCCACGAAGCGTTATGTGGACTATCTGTTGCCGCGGATGAATGAGAAAGGGGTGATTGCGATAGACGATATCTATCATTCCCCGGAAATGGAGCAAGCATGGCGGGAACTGAAGGATGATCCGCGGGTGACCACCAGCATGGATCTGTATCATGTGGGCTTGCTGTTCGTGGACCCCCATTATCTGAAGCGACATTATCGAATACGACTATGATATACACAAAGACAGGCGACAAAGGAGAAACCTCGTTAGCCTCGGGTGCGCGAGTGCCCAAGACGGATGTACGTATCGAAGCCTACGGAACTGTGGATGAGTTGAACAGTTGGATAGGCCTGCTGCGCGCAGGAGTACAGGGTCCGGATCCATGGATGGAGGATGTGCAGAACCAATTGGAGTGGATACAGAACAGACTTTTTAATCTCGGTGCGGCGCTTAGTGAGGCTCCGGGCAAATGGATCGGAGAGACGGATGTAACGCAATTGGAACAGTGGATAGACGCCATGCAAACCGTCGTTCCGAAGCAACATGCCTTCGTCCTACCGGCGGGAGGAGAGGCGGTTTGTCGCTGCCATATTTGCCGTACAATTTGTCGTCGGGCAGAGCGGAAAATGATTGCTTCGGAAGCCCCCCAAACGGAGCTCAAATGCATTAATCGTTTGAGCGACTATTTATTCGTTTTATCGCGCTATCTGGCTTTCAAAAATGACGAAAAAGAGGCGATTTGGCGTAAAAATTAATGAAAAAATGAAAATATTCCCCAAAATATTTGCACAAGTCGAAAGTTTTTATTACTTTTGCGCGATATTTTGTAAGACTATGCCCGTAATGGGTCTGTTTGCTATTGGAATATATATTATAGATAAAGTATGTATTGGACATTAGAACTGGCTTCGAAATTAGAGGACGCTCCATGGCCCGCTACGAAAGAAGAATTGTTAGACTACGCGAATCGAATTGGAGCCCCGGCAGAAGTAATTGAAAACTTGCAGGAGTTGGAAGATGAGGATGAAGAGCAATACGAAAGTATATTGGATATTTGGCCCGACTATCCAACCCAAGACGAGGATTTCTTCTTTGATGAGGAAGAGTACTAAGCGCGTTTTAGCTCTTTTGGTAGGGATTGTCGCGGCGGTAACTGTGAGTGCGCAGTTTGATCCGCAAATGGGTCAATATATGTATATGCCGACGTCCTATAATCCCGGTGCGGTAGGAGAAGGAGGATTGATGAAAGTGGCGGGTGTGCATCGAATGCAGTTCGTGGACATCGCTAACGCACCGATGAGTACGTGGTTTACATTTTGCTCGCCTTTTGTGATCGGAAAAACGAACCATGGCGCAGGAGTGAGATTTTTGAATGACAGGTACGGTTTATTTACTACGCAATCGTTTTATGTGCAGTATGCCTACCGTCAGAAATTAGGGAACGGATATTTGGGAATAGGACTTGATTTGGGATTCGTGAATGTGGGATTTAAAGGGGATTCGATTAACTTGGGTAAGTTAGGGGATGACTATCACGACGCCAATGACCCAGTACTTCCGACGGGAAGTAAATCCGGAATGAAATTTGACATGAGTGTGGGTTTATACTACAGCACCGCTACTTGGTGGGTTGGCGCGAGTTACAGTCATTTGACGAGGCCGCGTGTGGATTGGACGGACGGAACGAGTAGTGCGCAGCAGATGGTGACATTAGCCGGTACGATGTATGTCGTGGGCGGATACCATTTCCGCTTAAAGAACTACCGGGAATGGATGTTGACGCCGAGTGCGATGGTGATGACGGATTTTGCCGGTTGGGATGTGAACCTGACGTTAATGTGTGATTATAAGGATCGCTATCGTTGGGGGCTCGGCTATCGCATCGCCGGAAGTGTCAATATATTGTTGGGAATTGATGTGATCTCGGGTTTGCAAATCGGATATACGTGCGAGTTGCCGACCAACAAACTGCTGCTGGAGAGTTATGGCAGCCACGAGGTGTATCTGGCTTACGGATTTGATATCCTGAAGCCGAAACGAACCAACAAATACAAATCGGTAAGATATTTGTAATTATATAGTAATATATATATTATATAATAGTATTAGAACATTAATCGATTAAAAACTAATATGAAAGTAACAAAATTGTTGCCATTGATCGCTTTAACAGCGATGATGATGGTTAGTTGCAACAAGCCGGCCGGTGAACTTGTAGGCGCATACAAGTCAACCATTTTTAAGGAGGCTAATCCTTATGGCATGTTGTTTATCAAGAAGGGTTCTTTTATGATGGGTGCCAACACGCAGTCTGCTGTCTTTGAGCAGCCGGATAACGTGGGGATGGTTACGGTAGAAGCCTTCTGGATGGATGAAACCGAGATTACCAACAATGAGTATCATCAGTTCGTTAACTGGGTACGCGACTCAATTGCATTGACTAGTCTGGTGGCTGCCGGTTTGACAGACTATGCTATTCAGCCCAAAGATGAGGACTTCGATGAAGAGAACTTCTCGCTGAATTGGGCGCGTAAGGTGCCTTGGAATAACAAGGAGGAGGATATCGTAGATGCATTGTCTCCTATGTTCTATTCGGATGGTAGGTTGAAAACCAACGGTTTGCACTATCGCTATAGTTGGGTGAATATGGATGAGGCTCTGCCGCAACGTAATAAATTCGATGTGGCTACCAGTTCCTATCCTCCCGGAGCTACTGTTCGTGTAGATACCTTCTGGGTAAACGAGAACGGCGAGATCAAGGACTCGACGATTTATCGTCCGTTGAAGGAGCCGAAAGATCTGCTTACCACGAAGATTATTTGTATCTATCCGGATACCTTGGTATGGGCACGTGACTTCCAGTTTTCGTACAATGACCCGTTGCTCCAGATGTACTTCAAGCATCCGGGTTATGCGGAATACCCTGTAGTGGGTGTTACCTGGGAGCAAGCTCATGCATTCTGTAATTGGCGTACCAAATACTTCAATTCCTATTCGGCTATCGAGGCAAACGACTACCGTCTGCCGACGGAGGCGCAGTGGGAGTACGCTGCTCGCGGCGGTCGTAAGATGGCCATGTATCCGTGGGGTAGTAATTATGCCCGCGACGGCAAAGGCTGTTTCTTCGCTAACTTCAAGCCGTACCGTGGAGCTTACAACGATGATACGGGAACTACGACTATGAAAGTGGCTCAGTTCCGTCCGAATGACTTCGGTCTGTTCGACATGGCCGGAAACGTATCGGAGTGGACCAACTCTGCTTACCAGAGTTCGGCCAATACGTATATTCATGACTTGAATCCGGATTATAGTTACATGGCTCGTAAGGCCGATCCGGACATCATGAAACGTAAAGTGGTTAAGGGTGGTAGCTGGAAGGATATCAGTTACTTCCTCCAGTGTGGCGTACGTACCTACGAGTACCAGTATGAGAGCCGTCCGTATATTGGTTTCCGCTGCGTTCGTTCGTATATCGGTGATTAATCCAATTTAGAAAATATTTAAACAAACAATACTATTATGGCTACAGAAAAGCAAGGTTTATGGGATCGGTTCATGCGCTGGTATGAGTCGTATGATGGTAAGAACAAAGTAAATATCATCTATTCGGTAGGTGCATCGGTCGTTATTATCGGTGCGTTGTTTAAGATTTTGCACTGGCCCGGTGCAAGTACTGTGTTGATGATAGGTATGTTTACGGAGGCTTTCCTGTTCTTGATTGGAACATTGGAGCATCCGCATCCTGAATACCACTGGGATAACGTATTCCCTCAGTTGTTGGAGTACGGTACAAAGCCGGAATTATTGGAAGAGAAATCGAAATTGCCGAGACCGACCTTGTTGGGTGCCGGTGTAGCCGGAGCACCTGTTACTGCTGGTCTCTCTAATCCTGCTGCAGCTGGCGGAGCTACGGTTGAGGGCGGTGTAGGAACGGCAAAAGTGCCGACACTGAAAGAAGAGGACTTGAAAGCTTTGAAAGACGGTATTGCTAATCTGGCAAGCACCGCTACTCAATTTACTGAGTTGAGCAAGGTGGCTCAAACCGGTGTTAAGCTGAATGAAAAACTGGCTGCAGCAGAAGTGGCTACTGAGGCTTACGCAAATGCAACAGCAGGTTTGGCGCAAAGTTATGCGCAAATCAGCGGTGATATGAATAGCGTAGCCGATGAGACCAAAGCATATAAGTCGAGCGTAGAAGAGGTAGGTAAGAAATTGGCTTCTTTGAACTCTGTATATGAATTGCAACTCCAGGCTGTTAATGCTCAGATTGAAGCGCAGAAGAATGCTGCAGCGGCTGCTAAGGAAGCAGCTGAGGCACAAGTAGCATTCGCTACCGGCGCTAAGCAATTGCAGAAACAAGTAGCTGACCTGAATGGTATCTACGGTAATATGCTGAACGCACTGGCATAACTCGATCGAAGCTTAGTACAAACAATAAAAACATTCAGTAATGGGTGGAGCAAAAAACTGTCCGGAAACCCCGAGACAAAAAATGATTGGTATGATGTACTTGGTGCTCACCGCCATGTTGGCGTTGAACGTAAGTACAGATATCCTCAATGGTTTTACGTTGGTGGATAACAGTCTGCACTCCTCTATCTCTGCAATGAACACTCGTAATGCGAAATTGTATGCGGACTTCAAGGCGGCTAATGCCGATAACCCGGAGAAGACGCAGGAGTGGTTCGATAAAGCAAAAGAGATTCAATTACGTGCAGATTCGCTATATAACTATCTCCAGAACTTCAAACTGCAATTGGCAATCATGGCCGATGGTAAGGGCCGTGTAGCGGAATTGCAGGCGGAAGGTGTGGATCCGACTATGCATATTCAGGGTAATTCAAATTTGGATGTGACCGGTACCTATGCCCTCGTTCAAGGTCATGGTCTGGAACTGAAACAAATCGTAGCCTACTATCGCGACTATGCAGCCGGACTGATAGATTCTGATGCAGAGTTGCGTAATGCAATTATGCGGAATCTCGCAACAGAACGTGGTTACAACGCACACGAGAAAGACTCTTGTGACTGGGAAGTTGCCGTATTTGATGGTATGCCTGTCGGTGCATCGGTTACTATCTTGACGAAGATGCAGAACGACGTTCGTACAACAGAGGGTCAGATCATTCAGTATCTGATGGATCGTACGGATGCTGGTGACTTGCGTGTAAACAAACTGAACGCATACGTGATTCCGCATTCGAACTACGTGATTCGCGGTGGAAAATATTCGGCTCAGATCATCTTGGCTGCTGTGGACTCAACACAACGTCCTGAATACTATGTAGAAGGTCAGCGTATCAACGACCAAGGAATCTACGAAGTGGTTGCTTCGGGTGTGGGTGCCAAGAAATATTCGGGATGGATTGCTTATCAGAATCCTTCGACCGGCGAGATGGAGAAGCTGCCGTTTGAGAGTACCTATAGCGTTGGTGAACCGGCTGTAACGATTTCGAACGTTGACTTGAATACGATGTATCGTGGTCATGATAACAAGTTTTCGATTTCTGTACCGGGTGTATCAAACGATAAGGTAAAAGTATCCGTTAACGGTGCTACAATTCGCCAGCAAGGTGGTTTCTGGATTATTAAACCGAACCAGACCGCCAAAGAGGTAACCATCTCTGTATCCGCTGAGTTGGATGGTAAGATGCAGACGATGGGTAGTCAGAAATATAATATCAAACCGCTGCCGAAACCGCAAGGTTATTTGAAATTCGGAGACGCTGAGTACAATGGTGAGAAGGGGGTACCTCGTAAAGCGCTTCTCAGCAGTTCTTCTCAGATCATCGCTTCTTACGGTCCTGATGGTATCTTGAACCTGAACTTCAAAGTGGTAGGTTTCAAAGCGAACATCGGTGGTACTATTACTGATTCGGATGGTAGTAAGTTCAGCCGCGATCAGTTAAATCGTATGGAGAAATTAAAGAAGGGAAATACGGTGATTATTATGGGTATCCGTGCTCAAAGTCCGAGTGGCGAGGTGCTTTCCTTGAACCCATTCCCTCTAACCCTGAATTAATACGCAATTATTATGATAAAGAAACTTAGTATTATTGCTTGCTTCGTGCTTGGTATTACTACTGCGCAGGCACAGCATATTCCGACTCAATTCTTGGATGAGTATGGTTCTGCTCGCATCACGACGGAAGAGTTTTCCAATGCACATGATACAGTGGTGATAATCAACCATCGTATTGACGATGTTATCTGGGCACGCTATGTATATCGTATTATAGACATGCGCTTTAAGCAGAACTTCCAGTTGTACTTCCCTGTTTTGTCGGATGACCCGGACTATCGTAACCTCTTCAAAGTAATTACCGATGCGGTTATAGATGGTATGCCTATCTTTGAGAAACAGACCGGTACGATTAAGCCAGACTTCAAGCAAGAGCCGGCTGCAAAAAAAGTTATCCCGGGTATGTTCTTGCAAGGTAACCCGTTGGATGGTGATCCGGATTTGGATATCTCTACGTCCAATGATATGGTCGTACACTATGACTCGATTGAGGATAAGTTCAGTTTTAACTTCTATCCCTACGAATCCTTGGTTCGTAACCAGGTGAAATATCTGACGCAAGAGGTTGTGTTCTTCGATAAGCACACATCGCGTCTGCATACGAAGATTATTGCTATTGCGCCGTTGTACTCCGAGCGAATTACTATAACGGATTCGACGCAAGTAATGGGTGCGCTGAACGAGTCTATTATGTTCTGGGTACCGTTTGACCTGTTACGTCCTTATCTGGCGATGCAGTATGCCATCCCGAACCGTAACGAGACCAAGCGTGTGACGTATGACGAGTTCTTCCAGAAACGTCTGTACACCTCTTATATCGTTGGTGAGGGTAATATGTATAACCGCTGGATTCCGGATTATGCCAAGACGTATGAGGATATCAAGAAAGAACAAGACCGTATAGCTACGGAGTTGCTTAATTTTGAACAAGACCTTTGGGAATACTAATGCGTAAACATCGTTTTAGAAATTCCTACTTTATTTCCGCCGTCAGTGTTTCGCTTGTGTTATGCCTGATCGGCTTGGAATGTGTGCTCCTGCTATCTGCAGGAGCGCTTATTACGCGCATGCGCGAGAACATCACCGTAACAGTTGTCTTAACGAAGGACGCAGATAGCATCCAATGTGCACAATTGGAGACAATATTTGCGAACCCGCAGCATTATAGCGGGTATACCTATATTTCTGCACAACAGGCTTTAGAAGAACATATCCGTTCTTTGGGTGAAGATCCTACAGCCTTCTTGGGTTATAATCCCTTATCGGCCAGTTATGAGATTCACCCTATCGATGCCTTCAGTCATCCGGATAGTCTGGCGTTGATGGCAGAGCAGTTAAAAGCGCAAGAGTGTGTGCAGGAAGTGATTTATCCTCGTGATTTGGTGGATTTGATGACCAGTAACGTGCATCATATCACTTTCATCCTGTTGATAGTTGCTTTGGTGCTGCTGTTGGTATCCATGGTACTCATCGTGAATACTATTCGTCTGCAGATCTATGCCAAGCGTTTTATCATCAATACGATGACACTGGTAGGGGCTACATCTTGGGTGACCCGTCGTCCGTTTGTTCGTCGTAACATGTTGATGGGATTCTTGTCCGGTGTCGTGGCGCTATCGGTATTGAGCGGAGTAATGTATTATGTAAACGAGAAACTCGGAGTATTGCTTTTCCCGCTTACTTGGCAGAATATTACCTTTGTGGCCGTAGTGGTGCTTGCATCCGGTTTGCTTATTACGTTGTTCGCATCGCTAATTGCTACAGGTCGTTATATCCGGATGGATAATAATTCGCTATACGAAATATAAGTCTTCTTATTGATATGAAACAATCCTTATCCAAAATAAATCTTATTTTGATTGCGATTTCCTTCGCAATCATCATCATCGGTTTTGCATTGATGGCAGGAGCTCCGTCCGGAGAGGAATATAATCCGGATATCTTTTCTACCCGTCGTATTACCGTAGGACCGATGATCTCTCTATTCGGTTTTGTCTTTATGCTTTTTGCCATCCTTTTCCGTCCTAAGAAGAAATGAGTTGGTTCGAAGCATTGATATTAGGTATTGTGCAAGGACTTACTGAGTTCTTGCCTGTATCGTCGTCAGGTCATTTGGAGATCGGTCAGGTTTTGTTAGGTTCGTCCAGTGAGGAGAATCTGACGTTCGCCATTATTGTTCATGTTGCTACGGTGCTCTCCACCTTAGTCATCCTTTGGTATGAGGTGATGCGTTTATTCAAAGGCACCTTCAGTACATGGAAATGGAATGCGGAGAAGGACTATGTGGCGAAGATATTGGTTTCGATGATCCCGGTGTTTATTGTGGGTATCTTCTTTAAAGATCAAGTAGAGTCGCTTTTTGGTAACGGGCTGCGTTTAGTAGGTGTTTGTTTGCTGATTACGGCTTTCTTGTTGGCGCTCAGCGAGTGGCTTCAAAAGCGTCGTCAGAATAGTGGACATGAGGTAACTTATAAGGATGCTCTGATCATCGGTGTGGCGCAGGCTTGTGCTGTGTTGCCGGGTTTGAGCCGCTCCGGCACCACTATCGCAACCGGTCTGCTTTGCGGTGTAAAAAAGGAAAGTGTAGCTCAGTTCTCTTTCCTGATGGTGCTCATCCCTATTATGGGCGAGGCACTGTTAGATATGATCAAGTTGCTTAAAGGAACGATGGAAAGTGACCTGGCGTTGTTACCGGCTGTTGTGGGATTCGTGGCGGCTTTTGTAACCGGTTGTTTTGCGTGTCGTTTCATGATCGAGATAGTACGCCGTCAACGCTTGGTATGGTTCGCTCTCTATTGTGCTATTGTAGGCTCCGTAACCCTTATCGCTACGCTTTGTTGATATGTGGAACTTTGAACAAGGAGAAGTGCTGGCGTTTGATAAGCCGCTTCACTGGACTTCCTTTGACTTGGTGGCTAAGGTGCGGTGGAACCTCTGTCGTAAATTAGGAAAGAAAAAACTGAAAGTGGGGCATTCCGGGACGCTGGATCCTTTAGCAACGGGTGTAGTAATTGTTTGCACGGGCAAAAAGACTAAACTCATCGATCAACTGCAATACGATGTAAAGGAATACGTAGCTACCATGCAATTAGGTGCTACAACGCCTTCGTTCGACTTGGAAAAAGAGGTGGATGCTACCTATCCTACAGCACATATCACGCGTGCTCTGATAGATGAGGTGATTCCTACTTTTCAAGGCGAACAATGGCAAACTCCTCCTGCCTTCTCTGCCATTCAGATAAATGGGAAGCGTGCGTATGAGTTTGCTCGCAAAGGCGAAGAAGTGGAACTTAAACCCCGATTGCTGGTAATAGACGAGATAGAGGTACTGGAATTCGACCAACAGTCCATGCAGTTGACGATTCGCGTCGTATGCTCCAAAGGAACATATATCCGAGCACTGGCACGGGATATTGGAGAACGTTTGAAATCCGGGGCTCATTTGATAGCTTTACGTCGCACTCGCGTGGGAAACACCCGAGTAGAAGATTGCTTAACGATAGAAAAATTTTTAGAACAACTTACTAATTTCGAACCTGATCGTTCGAGTGAAACAAGATAAGAATTATGTACAAGTCCAATGATATGCGCCTCTGCCAGTTTCGGTTCAAACTGCCGGAGGAATTGATTGCTCAGTTCCCGGCTCCTTATCGTGATGATGCGCGCCTGATGGTGCTTCATCGTAAGTCAGGAGAGGTAGAGCATAAGAAATTGTCCGAGATGATTCAATATTTCGACGAGGGCGATTTGTTTGTATTCAATGATAGCAAGGTCTTCCCGGCTCGTTTATGGGGCCGTAAGGAGAAAACGAATGCTTTGATTGAGGTGTTCTTGTTGCGCGAGTTGAATCATAAGACCCGTTATTGGGATGTGTTGGTTGAACCGGCACGTAAGATTCGTATCGGCAACAAACTAACCTTCGAAGAAGATGCTGCTATTGTGGCGGAGGTTATTGATAATACGACCAGCCGTGGACGTACTTTCCGTTTCTTGACAGACTATGACAACGAGGAGTTCGTGCCGCGTCTGTATGCATTAGGTACAGCCCCGCTGCCCAAGTATATTCGTCGACCGATGGATCCGCGTGTACAGGAGCAATATGAACAGGTCTTTCATGACCTGCCGGTAGAGGAGATGGACGCGGAGCGCTATCAGACGATTTTTGCGGACAAGGTAGGTGCTGTAGCTGCACCGGCAGCCGGCTTGCACTTCTCCAAACAGCTGCTTAAACGCATGGAGATTCATGGTATTGAAACCACCTTCCTGACCAGCCATGTGTCGCTTGGAATTTTCAAGGAGATTGATGTGGAGGATTTGACAAAGAATAAGATGGAGTCGGAGCAAATCATCTTATCTGAGAAGATGGCTGAGGCAGTGAATAAGGCGCATGCGAAGCAGCGTCGTGTATGTGCGGTAGGCACAGAAGTGATGCGCGCTATGGAGCATGTAGCCGGTACAAACGGTCAACTCAAAGCGTATGACGGTTGGACCAATAAGTTTATCTTCCCGCCCTATAATTTCTCGGTGGCAAATAGTTTCTTTGTCAACTTCTATATGCCGGAGTCGAGTCAGTTGTTGATGGTGGCTTCTTTTGCCGGATACGAAGAGACGATGCGTGCTTATGAGATAGCGATCCAAGAAGGATATCGTTTCGGTGACTACGGTGATGCGATGTTGATAGTAGACTAATGAAGGTACGAATTGATCCATCTTGGCAACGCGTTCTGCAAGCGGAGTTTGATAAGCCTTATTTCGAACTCTTAACCCAGTATGTGCGCCAGCAATATCAGACCCGTCGGTGTTTCCCTCCCGCAGGTCTGATTTTTAATGCTTTCGATTCCTGTCCCTTTGATAAGGTCCGCGTGGTGATCATCGGCCAGGACCCATACCATGAGGAAGGACAGGCCATGGGGCTGAGTTTCTCTGTGCCCGATGGAGTGCAGATTCCACCATCGTTGGTGAATATCTACAAAGAGATACATCGCGATTTAGGAACTCCTATTCCCGCTACGGGTGATCTACGTCGGTGGGCAGAACAAGGCGTTTTGTTATTGAATGCTACTCTCACCGTAGAGGCGCATAAAGCAGGTAGTCATCAAGGTAAGGGATGGGAAGAATTGACGGATGCAGCGATTGAGGCGCTTAATAAGGAACGAGAACACCTTGTCTTTATGCTTTGGGGCTCTTACGCACAACGAAAAGGACAGTTCATTGATCGAAAGAAACATCTTGTGTTGCAGACTTCGCATCCTTCGCCGCTGTCTGTTTACCGTGGTTTTGACGGATGCGGACATTTCTCGGCGGCCAATAGCTATCTTGTACAACATGGTCAAACACCTATAAACTGGTAAATATGAAAAAACTATTGCTCATAGATGCCTACGCGATGATTTTTCGCGCGTATTATGCTTTCATTCGCGCTCCGCGCATGAATAGCAAAGGAGAAAATACCTCTGCCATCTTCGGCTTTGCGGTTACGCTCGATGACCTGATTCGGAAGATCAATCCGACCCATGTGGGTGTGGCTTTTGATCCCGCAGGAGGAACTTTCCGTCATGAAGCCTTTGAGCAATATAAGGCACAGCGTCCTGAGACACCGGAAGACATTCGAAAAGCCGTTCCGGTGATCAAGCGGTTATTGGAAGCGATGAATATTCCCGTGCTGGAAGTGTCCGGTTTTGAGGCGGATGATGTGATAGGAACGTTGGCGCATCAGGCCGAGGATGCAGGATTTGAAGTATATATGGCTACGCCGGATAAAGACTATGGTCAACTTGTATCTAACCATGTGTTTATGTATCGGCCGCGTCATACTGGAGGCTTT
Source organism: Paludibacteraceae bacterium (assembly GCA_016302585.1). GTDB lineage: Bacteria > Bacteroidota > Bacteroidia > Bacteroidales > Paludibacteraceae > Colicola. The sequence continues at coordinate 20,431 of JAEDNI010000003.1, forward strand.
GAACTGATGGGACCGCAAGAGGTGTGTGCTAAATATGGCTTGCAGCGCAAGGAGCAGGTGATTGATTTGTTGGGACTGATGGGCGATGCCAGTGATAACATTCCCGGATGTAAAGGAGTGGGAGAGAAAACGGCAGTAGCGCTGCTGCAACAGTTTGGCTCAATAGATAACATGTTGGCCAATACCGACCAGATAAAAGGTGCGCTTCGTCAGAAAGTGGAGTCCCAGACGGAAGAGATTAAGTTCTCCCGTTTCTTGGCAACTATCCGCACAGATGTCCCTATCACGTTGGATGAAAGCCTGTTGACGAAAAAAGAGCCGAATATAGAAGCACTTACTGCGCTCTATCGCGAATTGGAGTTCAATACCTTATTGCGTAAGATTTCCCCTTCTGCTCCAACGGCACCCGCTGCACCGACCACTCCGTCCCGTTCGGCCAAAGCTGTTCCCGCAGACCCGTCTCAATTGGATCTTTTTGCTTCCTTCGAAGCGCCTGCTGCTGAACCTGCACCGGCCGCTTACGATACCATTGAAAATAGGTTATGCCAATATCTGCTGAATCCCGAAGTGGCCTTTAATCCCTATAAGGAACCGGATTGGGATGCGCTGAAAGCAGACACCGACTTATGGAATCTGTACAACGAAGTAGAACTCCCGTTAGTCGAAGTCTTACGGGAGATGGAGAAATCCGGAGTGCGCGTGGATGCAGAGAAACTCAAGCAAGCCGAACAGGTGTTAACGGTCGAATTAAACCAGCTGGAACAACGTATTTATGACTTGGCCGGTGAGAAGATTAATATCAATAGTCCGCGCCAAGTAGGAGAATTGCTTTTTGATAAACTCAAACTGGATACTAAGGCCAAGAAATCTAAAACCGGTCAGTATTCCACTTCCGAAGAAGTACTGGTCGCATTGAAGGATCGTCATGCGATTGTTGGACTAATCCTAGACTTTCGTGCTACTCAAAAGCTGATCAACACCTATATTTCAGCTTTGCCGGGATATATTGCGGAGGATGGTAAGATTCATACTACCTATAACCAGACCGTAACGGCTACAGGACGACTCTCCAGTTCGAATCCTAATTTGCAGAACCTACCCATCCGTTCGGAACGGGGACGTTTCATTCGTGAAGCGGTTATTCCGGATGAGGGATGTCGGTTCTTGAGTGCGGACTATAGTCAGATAGAGTTGCGATTAATGGCGCATTTTAGTCAGGATGCTCATATGTTGGCGGCTTTTCGCAACGGACAAGATATCCATGCCGCTACAGCCGCACGTATCTACGGTCTGCCGATAGAGCAAATCACCAAGGACCAGCGGCGCAAAGCCAAAACAGCTAATTTTGGTATCATCTATGGCATCTCTGCTTTTGGTTTGGCGCAGCAATTGGATTGCTCCCGCGCTGAGGCGAAACAACTTATAGACGACTATTTTGCCGCTTTCCCGAGTGTCATCCGTTATATCGAGTCGCAGAAAGAACTCGCGCGTCAACGCGGGTATGCGGAGACGCTTTTCGGCCGCAAACGCTATCTTCCGGATATTAACTCCCAGAATGCGACAGTACGTTCCTTTGCGGAACGAAACGCTGTCAATGCCCCGATACAAGGAACGGCTGCGGATATCATTAAAATGGCGATGGTAAGTATCCATCGGCGGTTGAAAGCAGAGGGTCTGCAAGCTCAGATGATCATGCAGGTACATGACGAACTGAACTTTAACGTACCTGTTGCCGAAGTGGATCGGGTGCGCGAGATAGTGGTCGGTGAAATGCAGAATGCCGTTCATTTGTCCATTCCTTTGATTGCTGAATGCGGAGTAGGAGAAAACTGGCTTGAAGCTCATTAATATCATATTGGCAATTCGTATTCTCTGTATCGGGAATAGTTTCTCGTGGGATGCCGTGGAGCAAGAACTTGTTCCGCTGTGTGAGGCGTCGGGAGTAGAAGTGGAAATCCATAATTTGTATTATGGAGGCTGTTCCTTGGAACAACATGCGCAATTTCTTTTGCTCGATACGGCTGCCTATTCCCATCGTGTGTGCACGAATGCGACCCCGCGCGTTATACAAGATACCATTTCCCTTCGACAAGCGCTTCAAAACGGCACATATGATTATATCTCTCTTCAGCAAGCCAGCCATGACAGCGGAATACGTTCGTCATACGAACCTTGGCTCGGCATGCTGATAGACACCGTGAAATCGTATCAGCCGGATGCGCAACTATGTTGGATGCAAACTTGGGCATATAGTCAGAATGCTACTCACTGGGCCTATCCTCTTTATCAAAATGATCAGCAAACCATGTACGACAGCATCGTGGCTTGTCTGCAGATACCTCTTGCGCATCAATTACTTGTTCTTCCCTGTGGTGCAGCAATTCAATTGGCTCGCAAAACGAAACTGGGAGATACGCTCTGCCGCGACGGATATCATCTTAATTATGTATATGGTCGTTACACCGCCGCGTGTGTGTGGTATGAATATATCACCGGTAAGGACGTGCGAAAAAATAAATATAGAAATACGCAAATGACCGGTCAACAACGTCGATGGACGCAAAAATCGGCACATCAGGCTATCCAAAATGCTAAAAATGCACTTTTTTAGAAAAAAAATGCTAAAAAATTTGCGTATATCAAAAAAAAGCAGTACTTTTGCACCCGCTTTTGAATCGAAGGCACCTTGGTGCCGAGAAAAATCGCTTCTTAAGCGCTTTTGAAAAGAACAACCCTTGGTGCGGTAGTTCAGTTGGTTAGAATACCGGCCTGTCACGCCGTAGGTCGCGAGTTCGAGTCTCGTCCGCACCGCCTCTTTTCATAGAGAATGACCAGCGAAAGCTGGTTAACTTTTCAAAAGCAATGGTCCATTAGCTCAACTGAATAGAGTACCACACTACGGATGTGGGGGTTGCAGGTTTGAATCCTGCATGGATCACATGAGTTAACTGAAAAATGCGTCTGAAAATTTACTTTCAAGCGCATTTTTTTGTTAAGGTTTGTAAACTGTCACACCGAAGGGTGACGGATTACGAAGAAATCCTGCAAAATATGCGAGTTATAGTTCAACGTTGTTCGCGCGCGGAGGTGCGCATAGAAGGAGAAGTAGTAGGTGCTATCCGGCGCGGTTTTATGCTGCTGGTGGGTATAACGGACGGAGATATGCGTGCGCAAGCCGATCTCTTGGCTAAAAAAGTAGCCCAGATGAGAGTGTTTGAAGATGCAGATGGAAAAATGAATCTGGGGCTCAAGGAGGTTGGCGGCGCTATTTTGAGTATATCGCAATTTACCCTTTATGCGGATTGCCGCAAAGGTAACAGACCGAGTTTTATTCGTGCAGCGCGTCCTGAAGTGGCGGAGCCGCTATACGAGTATTTCAATAGCGTGTTGCGCGACAAATATGATCTGCACGTTGAGACCGGCCGTTTCGGCGCCGATATGAAAGTGGACTTTATTAATGACGGACCCGTGACAATTATTTTGGACTCTTCTGCCATTTTGGCAGATAATATGCCTATGGCATAGTAGTTGTTCCACGTCGCATAGACGTTAATTATATGGATTATGAAAAAAGAACAGATAGAAGAGCAAGTAGAGAATCAGGAGCAGGAACTCCAAGAGCAAGTCGAGGAAACGCAAACCCCGACCACCGAAGAGTTGGAAGCACGAATCGCGGAATTGGAGGATAAGAACCTGCGTATGATGGCGGAGTTTGATAACTATCGTCGTCGTACCAATAAGGAGAAACTGGACTTGATGGCTACGGCCGGAGAGGGCATCTTTAAAGAGATGTTACCTTTGATAGACGATTTTGAACGTGCTACTGAGGCTATGAATAAAACCGATGATATTGAGGCTGTGAGGGAAGGAATACGTCTGATTCAGCAGAAGTTTATATCCTTCCTGGACAAGCAAGGTGTGCATGCCATTGAAACCGAAGGAGTCGATTTTAATACGGATGAGCATGAGGCGGTTACTACTTTTGCTGCAGGTGAGGAGCAGAAAGGGAAAGTAATTGACTGCACCCAGCGTGGCTATAAATTGGGAGATAAGGTCATTCGGTTTGCCAAGGTAGTCGTAGGAGAATAATGCTAAACCTTAAAATGAAATAGTCTTATGGCAGAGAAAAGAGATTACTATGAAGTGCTGGGTGTGGAGAAAACAGCCAGCGCAGAAGAAATAAAAAAGGCCTATCGCAAGAAAGCGATACAATACCACCCTGATAAAAACCCGGGCGATAAAGAGGCTGAGGAGAAATTCAAGGAAGCGGCTGAGGCATACGAAGTGCTTTCTGACCCGCAGAAGCGTCAGCGTTATGATCAGTTTGGTATGGCTGGCATGCAAGGTGCAGGCGGATTCTCAGGAGGCGGAATGTCCATGGAAGATATCTTCTCGCATTTCGGTGATATCTTTGAGGGAGCAGGATTTGATCTCGGCGATATCGGAGAGATGTTTATGGGCGGTCGCGGCCGCAGTCGTGGTTCGCGTGTGCAGCGCGGTAGTGATATGCGCGTTAAAGTGCGTCTGACGCTTGAGGAGATTGCGAAAGGATGCGAGAAGAAGATAAAGGTACGTAAACTCGTTGCTTGTGGTGATTGCCATGGCACCGGAAGCCAAGATGGTACTACGGAGACCTGTCCGACCTGTAAGGGTTCAGGACGAGTCATTCGCCAGCAGCGTGGCATCTTCGGTATGATGCAAGTGCAGGCGGATTGCGATACCTGTAACGGCGAAGGACGTATCATCAGGAATAAATGTCCGAAATGCGGTGGTCAAGGTGTGGTTCGCGATGAAGAGGTTATTACCATCACGATTCCTGCCGGTGTGGCCGGCGGTATGCAGTTGACCGTCCCGGGTAAAGGAAATGCAGCGCCGCACGGCGGTGTAGCCGGTGATCTGCTCGTGCTGATTGAGGAAGAAGAGCACAAAGATTTCGTTCGTCAAGAGAGCGATTTGGTATATAACTTACTGCTTGATATGCCTACGGCTGTATTAGGCGGACAGGTGCAAATACCTACACTTACGGGCGATGTGAAGATTACCATCACGCCGGGTACGCAGCCGGGTAAGGTATTACGTATGCGAGGCAAAGGACTACCGCGTATTGACCAGTATGGACGTAGTTACGGCACAGGCGATTTGCTCATCAATGTAGGGGTATATATCCCGGAGAAACTCAATAAAGAAGAACGCAAACTAATCGAGCAATTGCAAGATAGTCCGAATATAGCTCCGGGAGCAGGAGAGAAAAAGAGTTTCTTCCAGAATTTATTCGGCATATAATCTGAACACAAAATGCGCAAAATGACAAAGCACATAGGATTCTGGCTCCTCATTTGGGGAGTATTGGATTTGCTGTGTGCTTTGTTTTGTGAGATCCATGCCGATGAAGCGTATTATCGGCTTTACGGACAGTTCCTCGATTGGGGGTATTTTGATCACCCCCCTATGGTCGGTCTGATGACCGCGCTCGGTAACATTGTCGTGCCTGAAACAAGTCTGATACTCAAGAATTTGAGTGTTAGGCTTGTAACTGTTTTAATGCATATGGCTACGGTCTATGTCGTCTGGCGGACTGTCGAGCGCTCAACGCGAGAGACGCAACTCCCTGCCTTTCTGCTGGTTGCATTCTCGATTCCTATGTTCTGCGCCTATGGATTCTTAACGACTCCCGATGCACCGCTTCTCTGCTTTGCCGCGTTATTCTACTATGCCTACAGACGGTTCATTATCGTGCCTTCTTGGAGTATGACCGCCCTGTTGGGTATTAGTATGGCAGGGATGTTGTATAGCAAATATATTGCGGTACTTGTTATTCTGTTTGCGCTGTTAGGCAACTTACGCTTGCTTCGTGAAGGCAAAGCTTGGGTGGCAGTAGGCATAGCGATGGTGTTAATGATCCCGCATTTGTGGTGGCAATATGAGAATAATTTCCCTTCTTTCACGTACCATTTGGTGTCCCGTGCCACGTCATACCAACTGCTCTATTCCGTAGAGTTCCTTCCTAATCAATGGGCGGTGTTTAATCCGTTGGTGTGGGCGTTGATGCTTTGGATCGGAGGACGTCAGATTTGTCACAGTGATGCGTTCAGGCGTTCGCTGGGAATGACTATTTGGGGCTTCCAGGTGTTCTTCCTGGTCATGACCTGCCGCGGACATGTGGAACCGCACAGGACGGTAGTAACAGCCATCCCCGCCATCATCCTTCTTACGGAAGAGACGGAGATATGGAAACGAGGTATCAAAATTGCACTGGCTTGTTGTGCAGGATTGGTATTGGTGGCACGTGTTGTCTTAATGCTTAATGTGCTGCCTGCACGAACGGGCCTGGCGAATAAACGACCTTTCTACGAACAATTGCATGCTGAAGCACAGGGCTATCCTGTCGTGTTTGACGGATCTTTCCAGGCCCCCTCGCTTTATCGTTTCTACTATAATGACGAGGCCGTACTCGTCCGTAATCTATATGACCGCTACACCCAGTTTGATCTATGGCATTTAGAACGCGAGTTGTTAGGGAAACCGGCCTGTGTACGCCGCAAAGGGCAAGTATATATCACGGAATCGTTAAATGATGAGGACTTGAGTGAATAGCAGTTGGCTGACCATATTACTTCGGTTTATTCGATTCGGCATTGTCGGCGCCAGTGGAATGGTGGTCGATTTCGGCGTGACATGGCTGTGCAAAGAGAAACTGCACTGGAATAAGTACATCAGTAATTCCCTCGGTTTCATCTTGGCGGCAACCAATAACTATGTCTGGAACCGTCTCTGGACTTTCCAGAGCACCAGTGATGCCGTGGCGCGGGAGTATACGTTATTCTTTATCATCGCCCTCATCGGCTTGGGACTGAATAATGGTATTATCTATCTCTTGCACGAACGCTTGCATCTTAATTTCTATCTCAGTAAACTCATCGCCATCGGATGTGTAACGATTTGGAATTTTGTTATGAATTATGTCTTTACCTTCCGTGCGTAAATATGGCGTTATAGGCTTGATGCTCCTTTGCTCAGGTTTCGTTTTCGGTTTTACCCCCACCGGTGTAGCACCCGCTTTCTTCGGGCCGAATGCCTTGCCTGTTCCGGATATGTCGGATGGTTGTGCGCAAAGCGAACTGAAGGTAGAACTGGCTGCAGACGCTTATTTTAGTTATGACGGCAGTCGCACGGCAGATATTTTTGCACATGCGAGCGTGCCCCTCTTTACGCGATGGGCAAACATAAGCGTCTGGATGCCTGTATACGAATGGTACGACCAATATGACGGCAAAGGAAGCGGAGCCGGTGATGTATATATCGCGACGGAGATACAAGTGCTACATAATGAGTGGTTCAAAACAGAGAAAGCGAAATATATTCCGCAAATGACCCTGCGTGCAGGAATGAAGACGGCCAGTGGAGGCCAGTTCGAGCGGCGCAGACATTTTGACAGTCCGGGGTATTTCTTCGATCTGTCTATCGGTCAGACGATTCCGATGGGTGCTGTATCCCTTCGCTTGGCGGGGTCTGTCGGATTCCTATGCTGGCAAACAGATAAGGCTCGGCAAAACGATGCCGTGATGTACGGCCTACAAGCCCGATTACGGCACGAATATTTCTCCTTACAGACCACCTGGGGAGGTTACAAAGGATGGGAGAAACAAGGCGATGCACCGATGAGCTTGAAGATTAAAGCAGCTGGACATATTCACGGATTTGAACCCTTTGTGCAATATCAATGGGGAATTCAGGACTATCCTTTCCATCAGGTTCGTATAGGTTTGGCGTATAATGTGGATATACTGCGTAAAGAATAGATGGTATGATGAAACGGTTGTCTCTACTTTTGGTAATATGCCTGTTTTGCACGCTTGCAGCGAATGCAGATAGTATCAAGGCGGATGGCTTCTGGACCCGCTACAGCCGTACACCTCGGTATATCCCTGTAGATAGCGCTTTTGAGACTCGCTTGCAGGAAAGAGCAAACAGGCCTGTGCAATTTCTCTATGATGTGGATTTTACAACGTATTTTGATAACCGCGAATACCATGCTCCTTACCAGATTCCGCAAACCATATTCAATTTCCGCCTCTCGCCGGAGGTGGGCGTACGGTTGTTGGATCGCGCCGGAGGAGTGCATGACTTGGTGGCGGGCGTGAGTTATACGCAGCGTTTAGGAGGAAACTGGCGGGATGTGCAGTTTGATCCTATTGCGTATTATCAATTCCGTTATCGTGGTTTCTCGGTGGCTTTGGGTGCTATCCCGTATACGAAACGAATTAGCCCTATGCCCGATTGGTTACTGTATGATTCCATCGCCTATATGCATCCGAACATCCAGGGTGCCTATATGAGTTATCATGACGAACGGGGTTTTATGGAGTTGATGTGCGACTGGAGAGGCGCCCAAACGGATGTTCGTCGCGAAATGTTCCGTGTGATGCTGAACGGTCAATACCAATATAAATGGCTGCAAGTAGGAGGTCTCGCCCACTTAAATCATAAAGCCGGCTTTGCCAAGACGTATGAACCGGTGATGGATGATATCAATGCGAATGCGTTTGTCGGGACAGATTTGACACGTTATACTCCCTTGGATAGTCTGGCTATTCGCGTAGGGTATATCTTTGGCTGGCAGCGTGACCGGGCGACGAATGATAATTTCTATAACCACGGAGCTCTCATCGAAGTGTATGCTAACTGGTGGTTCTTGGGCCTGAAGAATACACTCTATGTGGGTGATAACTTACAGCCTTTGCGACCCAGAAATGCTTTCGTTTGTCTGGGTGATCCGTTCTATCAGTCGCGACTGTACAACCGCACGGATCTGTTTATCTATCTCTATCGCAGCGAGTTCGTCGACTGCTATTTCTCCTGGAATATGCACTACGACACCTATCGCTTGCAACATCAGCAACAGGTCATCGTCCGTTTTGAGTTAGAACCGCTGATGCGTTCGCTCGCGAAGCCTTCCGATAAGCACGCTTACATACGAGCAATTTTTGATAAGTAAAGATGTATAAATGGGCAGATTCAAACAAATCATATCATACCTCCCGTTCATCTGCATTTTGCTGATTGTTGCTTTGTTCCCTTTTCAATACAGCGCAGTGCATCGTATTGCGTTATATACTATGGCGGTAACGTATGGGTTGGATTATGGGGTGAATAGGCGTTGGCGGGAGTGGCGATGGAGTATTAGCAAAGTGGTGTATATCGCGTTTTGCCTCTTTTCGCTCCTTACCCCGATATGGCAGTTGTTTGATCCGCTGAAAACAAACCTGTATCCAGCTACCTTTAATGCCTTTTCTCCCTTCTTCGTCATCGGCGTGGCGGGTCTTATGGGAATGACGGATAAGATCCGAATGGATTACTTGGCTTGGTTGATGCTTTCGGTCTGTGTTGCGATTTGCGTCTACATGGGCTATCATGCTACGTTCGATCCGGTGAGAGGAGCCGACTGGTTGTATTCGTTCAATTGGTATAGAGAAAAACACATCAACACCCATATGGTGGTTAATCTGTATTTCAACATGTCCGTTATTCTTGGCGCATTAGTTTTGTTCGACTCATCGCATACGCGTACGGAAAAGATTCTCACGGCCTTGTTGCTGTTGCCGGTTCTCTTTGCTTTGCTCGTTACGGAGGGACGGGTAGGAATGCTGACGATGGTGGTAATTGTCTTTGCGTTGATGTTGTATTATGCTCTTCGCATTCGTCAGTGGTGGATGGCAGTGGTTATCGCGGTCTTCTGTGCCGGAGCCGGAATATATCTCGCGAACAACAAACGAATGCAGCAGGCGTATCAAACCAAGAATCCGCGTATTGAGCTTTGGAAAGAGTCTTTTAGGATGATACAGGAGCGACCGATAGCGGGCTACGGGGTGTGCTCCGCCCGAGAGGAGTATGTGAAGCGCGTGCTGGCGAATGACTATCTGAAAAACGCCTATGTGGTGACGGAAGTGGAGATTAATCCTGATTTTCAATGCGATGGAGTAGTTCAATACGAGATGATGCACCCCCATAATGCGGTGCTGGAGTCGTGGACGCGGTATGGTATCGTGGGACTGTTGCTCTGTCTATTCTGTCTCTTTAGTCCCATGTGTATGCGTTTAGGAAAGTATCAGATTTACCTGACACTTTGTGCTTTGGCTTTCTTTATTCAAGCCCTTTTTGAGTCGTTCGGGAATAACCTCCAGCCGCTTTTCTTGGCTTCAATGGTGTTTCTTTTCGATTGCAATTATCGAGCTGACATCGCGAAAACCGCGCCAGCACATTCGTAATGCAGCCCACTTATGCTGCTGATCGTAGAGCACTATCCGTTTCAACATCTTACGCAAGCGTTTGTTGTTGAATGGGCGATATTCGGGGTATAGATAGTTCAGATATAATATGTTTCGCGTCATGTAATAGAAGCGGAACGGCGCGTGGTCTATATATTCTTTGCGAAAGAGACCCAAGAAACGAATCTTTCGTTTTTCTCCTAAACGGTGGGCTAAAAGCACAGAGTTGATAATTACTACTTTCATCCCCAAGCGTCGAATATGCATGCAATATTCGTTATCCACTTCGTCAATGAAGAGTTCATCGCGGAAACCACCGGTAGCTTCAAAACCCTTGACTGAAATCAGGCAACCCGAGGTCATCACGGCTACTTTCTCTTCGTACATAGCATCGTAATGCGGCATATGTCCCGAATAGTCTTGACGCGGAGAGAACACTCCTACTTGTTCCCGCCCGGGGTAGGCGTCAGCAAGTTCTATATAATGCGCTAACTGCTCTTTTTCCCATCGGCTGTCCTGATCCATGGTAAGTATCCATGATGCGCCGTGCCCTATGGCATAACGGCATCCGATATTGAGTGCCGTCGCGACGCCGGTGTTCTCGCCTTGCGGAAGATACGTATAATTCATTTGGGGAAGAGAAGCCAATAGCGGCGAGTTATCGTTCGCCGAGTTATCTACGATAACGACATGGCTTACCTCATGGATATACGAGCAAAGATACAAACTCTGCTCTTCGGTTGGTCCATACCAAACCACTACAGCCCATATTTCTTCCTTTTTAATCATTGATGTATGCCAAAAGGCGTGTAGGTGACATTATTATCCGTGTTCTCCTGGAGCAAAGCCTTATTCGGCGCATAATTCGTATCAAAATGTTGGTGGTAACAGTGGAACTGCACCAACTGACATTTGCGCGAATACGCAAAGATTCCTTTTCGCGCCAACCTGAACTCCAGATCGATATCTTCGCCGTAACCTGGATATTGAAAGCGCTCGTCAAAACCGTTCACATCCATCAGGTCTGCTTTGTACAGTGAGAAATTACATCCTAAGATATACCGTTTGCGCTCGTGAAGGAAGAGTCGTCTCATCCACTTGGGCAAACGTATCATTTGTTCCATCTGCGTTTTATGCGGACCAAAGAGTGTCTCTGCGAGTAGTTGAAAGAAGAGTCGCCAGCCGAAACTATGAGGAGTGAGAGGTTCCGATAAGAGTCGTTCGGTTGTCTTAGGAGTCAGTAATACCCGTCGCCCGGTAACCACTTCGCCCTGTTTGCGAGAAGCATAATGTTCCTCCAGAAAGTGGCGCTCCAATAGGCAGTCTCCGTCAATAAACACGAGGTACTCACTTTTCGCAGCCATCACGGCTTTGTTGAGGATAGCATTCTTTCGCCATCCCTTATCCTCGTGCCAAACGTGCCGGATGGGGAAGGGGTACGAGTGCGCAGCGTGCTCGATAAAAGCAGCAGCCTGCGGACCACTTCCGTCGTCTGCGATAACGACTTCAACGTCCTGCATTGTCTGAAGTGCTATACTCTCCAGCACTTTCTGCAGGAGCTCCGTCTTGTTGTAAAATGATATGATCAGACTTATTTTCGGCATATATATTGGTTTATCCCTTCGCAGCAGACGATGGCATTCTTCGCCTGCTGCTCACGGCAGTAACTCATGTTAACGGCTTGCGCTTCTTTGTCCCAGTTCTCCTTGTGATACAAGTGATATTGAACGGCTAAGTTTCTGAGCGAAATAATCTTCGCACCATGAGCGATCATACGCCATTCGATATCGTAGTCTTCGCCGGTAGCCGGCAGTTGGTAGTGTTCGTCAAAGCCGTTAATTGCGATCAAGTCCGCGCGGGACATGGACATATTACTTCCCACCAGATGCTTCACTCTTCTCCGCAGCCACTGAGCCGCTGTGCAATAGAAAGCTTCCTCTACGTACCGGCATCCCCTGCGGGCAAAGAGGTAAGGAAACAGGCATAAGTCCTCGCCTCGCATACATCGCTCGCTCAGTTCCGGATTCAGTTTGACGCGTTTTCCGGCTAATAGCACGCCTCTTTGTTGGTAGCGTACATGCCATTCGATGAACCGCGGATGTAACACGCAGTCGCCGTCAATGAAGATCAGCCAGTCATTCTTGGCTGCAGCGACAGCTCTGTTTAATGCCCGTTCTTTGCGCCAGCCTTCATCCGCTTGTGTCAGGTGCTGCATCGGCCAACGCCAAACGTATGAAGTTACGAACGCTGCCATTCCTGCGTCTTCACCGTCTTCCGAGATGATCACCTCGAAGTCTTGTTCGGTCTGCTGCTCCAAACTATGCAAAACAGCATCCAACGCTGCGGTGTTCTTATAAACCGATATGATCAAACTGGCTTTCATAGATTTGTTATTCCCTGTCGGATATGTTTATACCATCGATGGGAGAGGATGTACTCTGTGTCTTTCTCTGCGTCTTCGCCCATCGTTTCTGCGTATGCAGTTGCTATGATGCGCAGCGCCTCGCGGTCGATATTCAACCGCTCAAAATTGCGTAATCGCTGTGTCAGGCTCAGCGACCGGCAGAAACGGATGCGGTTCAGATCGATCACTTCCACGCGGCTTCCGTTCTCATTAAAAAGGATGTTCCCTCCCGAATAATCGCGATGTAATATTCCGCGTTGGTGTAGTGTGGCAGTGAATCGACCGATAGCTTGCAGGATCATTGTCCTGTTCGGATACTCCGGTGCACCGATGAGCTCGTTGAAGGTGTGATGACATCCCGATTCCTGACATGCATACCAACTCTCTTGGAGCACTCCGCAAACCCGTTCTTCACGATAAGCAATGGGTTGCGGTGTCAGGTCCGTCATACGCCGGGCGTATTCATAACTCCGTCGGGCCTTGCTCTTACCGAACAGGCTGTACCAAAGACCGCGTAACAGCCCCGGCTTGGCAAACGCTTTTACTACTACTCCGTCTATCTTACGCAGAGTGTTCCGCCGGGTAAAGATCACTTCCCCAGCTCTCCATTTACTGAAATCACCTACCTGCTTCACAGAACGGAAACGGTTCAGGAACTTACTCCATGAGCGATGGTAATGAAGTGGTCCGCCTAAATAGCGCTCCAGGTATTCCGGATGGCGTCGGTTAATCGCATCTACGATAACTCGTTTCTGCTGCTTGGCATTCGTACGCCGCGAATGAGGTAACACACGATAGTAGAGACCTGTCTCCTCCAACCGGACATAACGACCGCCCAGTTCCATCAGACTCAACCAGAAATCCCAGTCTTCGCGGTAAATCTCTTCTTCGCAGAAACCGCCTACACGTTTCCAGTCCGACTTGCGGAAAAGCGATGTGATAGGAATCATGTTCTTCCGTGCCAACAACTCCGGACGATATTCCGGAAGCCTCCATTCTCCTTCTTTGGCTCCGAAATAACGGGCGCGACATCCGACGATACGTACGTCCTCCTGCATCGCTTCTACCGCCTTCTCAATATAGTTCGGACTGATCTTGTCATCGGCATCCACCGGTAAAATCAACTCGCCTTTCGCCTCACGGATAGCATGATTACGAGCGGAAGAGACACCTGCGTTCGCTTGATGAATCACGCGCACTTCAGCGTGCAGCGCTGCAAACGCCTTGCTCTCTGCCAGACTCGTGTCGCTGCTGCCGTCATCCACTACAACTACTTCCAGCGGCCGATATGTTGAAGCCACGATGCTTCCCAACGCCTCGCGGATATACGGCGCGGCATTATATAAAGGGACTATGACGGAAACGAGCGGTTTCATATCTTATCGCGGTGTTGGGTGAACTTACGCCAGTAATATAATAGCGGGTTGGTATATTTCAATTGTTTCCAGGGACGGCTGGAGTGGGGGATATGTACTACCGGGTTGCAGACCTGCAGGATATTGTCCATTCCCAACTGTCGCGACATGCGGCTGATAGGTACGTCGTACCAGTTCTTTTCGGGATCGAGTAACTCGAAGTCGTATGCTTGTAGCAGTTCGTTTGTCAACAGGGTGCAACAGAAGGAGAAACGTTTCTTGCAAACCCCGTCTTGCGTTCGGCCTTTCGCATAATCGTAGGGGAAATTAATCACCCCCTGTTCGTCGGTCGTCACAGCTGCTACCATACCTGTTCCGGGCGTGATGCCGCTTAGTAGGGTAGCGATCGTGGAATGGTTGATGATGACGTCGCTCTCTATAATAACCAGATGAGACCCTTTTTGAATACATTTCCGTTGTGCGTCTATGAGCACCCAGCGGTAGTTGGGGGAAGGGTGGTCCGTCTTTTCGCTCAGATGAATCACTTCTATCCCTGTCTCACGACTCAGTTCATCCAGCCGGGCTGCGTTTTCTGGCAAGGAATAGTCGTCATATACATGCACGTTATACCCGGACGAAACAGCCGCCTGGATAGCCCGTTCTGCCATCTCCATCGCATCCTTTACCGGCATGATAATATGTACCGTTTTCTCACTCATTTACCAATTACATATCAAGCCTTGCTTGCGAATAGTTATCATCGCACCGAAAGCGTTGCCGTATTGCGTACCGAAGTCACCGGCCAGACTCAGTCCGAACTCCAGGTTCCATGCTTGTGGCACGATTTTCTTCACTTCCAGCAGTACCGCCGTGTTATGATGACGTTTCGGAGCATAGTAATTGCCATAGTTCTCGGCGTGATTCACCATGACCCGATATCGAAAGCCGAAAATATCTCCGCGAACACCGACATGATGCGCCATCACTCGCGTGTTATCCAGGGTCAGGAGCGGTGATCCGATGATACGGCCGAAATAACTCCAACCCTGCGCATAGATGCTATTGAAATAATACGTGTCTGCTCCGCCGTACACCACGCCATCCTTGTCGTGAAAAGGACCACTTTGGTCTGTTGTCTGCAGAAACTCATAGGTGAATCCTTGTATGAACGGCCATCTGGTCTGCGTTGCACTCACGCCCCATAAGCCGTCTTTGTTGTTCATCCCGAAGCCGATAAAACGAATCGGTCCGTCTTCGTTGATGGCTTGCCAGTAGGCACTCACTTTCCAGCCCTCCCCTTTCACATCCAGCGCTAACTGCTGAAAGGCGATATGGTTTCCTTGGGCGTTGAGTTGGTCGTTTGGCATCGAACCGCCGGAACGAACAAAGAAAGCGGCCTGGTACGCATTCCAGTCGTTGCCTAAATCGCCATACACGTTTGAATAGCCGCCCCACTGAGCGATGTGATGAAACTCATAACTGATGTTCACCGGTAGTTTTCCACCAAAACGGCCCCCTATATGTTTGTAGTGCAGCAGCGTCCCTTTTACTGTACCTGAGTTATCAGCCAACCAACCATGCGTCAAACCGCCTTTCACTTCCACATATCCAAACAGACCCGGAATAGGTGTCCAGCGTTCAAAACCGATACTGATCTGCGGAATAGGATGCGCGTTATTAGAGAAATGCAGACTGCCGCTGCTTAACGCCTCATCCCCTGCACCGAAATACTGCGGACGAATGCCGGCGGTGATATCTACTATGTATAAGCGCGCATGCGCGTACAGTTGACTGAAATACCCCGTGATGTCCTGCTGCCCCGAACCCTTTTGACCGCCTCCGAAGCGACCGTCTAACACTATGCCGAAGTCATAGTCAAACCACCGATTCGAACGGGTAGCTGGTTTAATGATACCTACTTGAAACGTACCGCTATGCGGCAGTTGAGAAATCTCCCCGCGGGAGTTATGCCATAGCAGACTCGGTGCTTGAGTACCGCCGGAACTGAGGACTTGGATGTTGCCGACGTAGAACAGGCTGTCGCGACAGGTGTCCTGTTCGGCCATCGGAAGCGGCCACCAGTCCCAAGCGCTCACCCGAACGCTCTGTAATAGCAATAAAAATACTATGTATCGTTCAATTCTCAATTCTCAACTCTCCAAACTTCCGCTATCGTTTCTCCCTTTTCGTTTTCGCCCAAACCGAAATAGACACGGCCGTCAATACTGAAGGCTATCAGATTCTCCGCTCTGCCGAAGGGCATCGTACCGCACCATTCCCATCCGTCTTTGTCCGGCGAATAACGCAGATAAGAATCGAATACCTCCCCGCCTGTCATGTCTCCACCAAAATGTCTTCCGCCGAAAAGATAGACATGATCCATACCGGCAGCGCACGCTCCGAACTCACGGCCTTTGCCGGGAATAGAGGCACGTCTGACCCATTCGTCGCGTGTGATATCCACCGCGTACCACTGGTTTAAGTTATGTGTGTTATACCCGCCTCCGAAGTAGAACCATCCCTTATGCCATGCGCCGCGTCCACCTGCATTCGACAGCGCGCGGTCGTGGTTGTCCGGCCATACAGACCAGGTATCCGAAGGGATATCATATCGGCATACATATTGTGAAAAACCCTGCCAGAAGGCATAGAGTGCAAAGACACCGTCCTCCCATGCGAAAGATGTAGCGGCAATGGTGTAGGTATTCGGATAGTCCGTCAGTCGTTTCCACGTGCTGGTTGCCGGGGTGTATTCCCACCAGTCTTGGAGATACGCGGAGTCTTGATAGGCTTTCTTGGCCGAATAACCCAAGCCCATATAGAGTTTGCTTTCGTGACCGGCCATCGTCGCATTCACGCGAGCCGTCAGGGGTGTCGGTCCCAGATCGGTCCAGCTATCGTGGGACGGGTCGTACACCCAAAGGTCATTCAGATACTCGCCCTTGCTGTCACGTCCGCCGAACACATAGCCTTTGCCGTCTAACGCGCATGCGCACGCACTCGCCCGACCTCCGTCAGGCATAGGCGTGCATCGTTGGACGTCAGGCGTCACGCTCGGCTCCCGCTGACACCCGATCAGCACCGCCGCCAACAAAAATACTATGTATCGTTCAACTTTCAACTCTCAACTTTCAATCTACCCTTGTCTTTTTCTTCAATTCGAAATCACGTCCGAGGTAGTTCTGCCGAACTATCGGGTTGGCGGCTAACTCTTCCGGCGTACCGTGGAAGAGGATCTTTCCTTCGAAGAGCAGGTATGCGCGGTCAGTGATCATCAGCGTCTCATCGACGTTATGGTCCGTAATAAGAATGCCGATATTCTTGTCCTTCAGTTGCCAAACGACATCTTGTATCTCCTGTACGGCAATAGGGTCAACACCTGCGAATGGCTCGTCGAGCATCACGAACTTCGGTTCTATAGCCAAACAACGCGCGATCTCTGTTCTGCGTCGTTCGCCTCCACTGAGTCGGTCGCCTAAGTTCTTGCGCACGTGCGCTAAGTTGAACTCTTTGATGAGTTGCTCCAGTTTCTCGGCCTGGTATTCCTTACTGAAGTCGGTTAATTCCAACACCGAGCGGATGTTATCCTCCACGGTCATCTTACGAAACACACTCGCCTCTTGCGGCAAGTAGCCGATACCCATCTTCGCCCGTTTATACATCGGGAAAGAGGTGATGTCCTGGTCGTTTAGAAAGATACGACCGTTGTTCGCTGTAATAAGACCGGTGGTCATATAGAACGTCGTGGTCTTTCCGGCACCGTTGGGGCCCAACAAACCGACGATCTCGCCTTGTTCCAGCTCGATAGACACATCGTTCACTACGGTTCGTTTACCGTATTTCTTCACCAGGTGTTCTGTTCTCAGTTTATCCATAATGCTACCGGACAGTGATCCGAATGCACTGCCTCTGTTAAGATTTTACCGTCTTTCAGTCGTTCTCGCAGACTCTCTGTTACCCAAAGATAATCGATGCGCCAGCCTACGTTACGAGCCCGTGCTCCGGCGCGCCAACTCCACCAACTGTATCGCTCCGCACTCTGGTCGAACACACGGAAACTGTCCACTAATCCGCTGGCTTCCCAGCGATCCATCCATTCGCGTTCTTCGGGTAAGAAACCCGATACACCGATTTGACGCTCCGGATGGTTGATGTCAATTGGTTTATGACAAATGTTATAATCGCCGCATATAATCAGGTTCGGTCGCTCTTTGCGCAGGTCATTGACCCAAACCAAGAAATCCTCCAGAAACTCCATCTTGAAGTCCTGGCGGATGTCTCCGGTCGTACCGCTTGGGATATAAGCGTCCACCACGGTGATGTCACCGAAGTCAGCCCGAATTACACGTCCCTCGCGGTCATATTTGGGATTTCCCATACCTACTACTACGCGGTCGGGTTCGATACGAGTGAAGATGGCTACCCCCGAGTACCCTTTCTTTTCCGCCGAGTGGATATAACTGCGGTAGCCTAACTCCTGCAGCGCCATCACGTCGATTTGTTCCGGTTGAGCTTTGCTCTCCTGGATACAGAAGACATCGGGCTGCTCAACTGCCAGCCAGTCGAGCAAACCCTTGTTGATGGCTGAACGAATGCCGTTCAGATTATAACTGATGATCTTCATAGATTAAAGACGGTTGCCTAAAATATCGTATTTCTTGCCGTCGCGGAAGATGACTACACGACCGTTCTCAATTTGCTTAACGGCTGCCGCTGCGGCTTCTACGTTCTCTACGTCTAAGTTAATAGTGGCTCCGCCGCCGTTGACATCAAAGGTGATGACACCCTCTGTCGTCAACGCGATGTTGGTCACCTGATAGTTGGTGTTCATTGTGAACTCTGTGGCACCTACCGGATACAGGTCTGTCGATTTATCCGAAGAAGAAGACGTGTTGGTCTTTGCTTCGATCAGATCCACACCCATGCTACTGGCGTAGTTGTTCACCGTGTTGTTATCCCATTTACTTTTACTCCATTTAATTTTGGTGATCATCAGACCGGAGCCCTTGAGGTACTTGTCCCACCCCGTACGTTTACGGTTCTCAAACATATAGAACGTATTCGGGCTCGGGGTAAGGATATCACTGATAGCATCACCGTTCTCCGTCATATATACTGCGCCTGCAGTCTCCACCATCGGCGGCAGAATAACAGAAGCGTCTTGATTTACCAAACGCGGTTGGAACCAACCCATGAACCAACGCTCGTAAGCCGAGTAGTTAGGAGGCGTGTTGCCGTTGTTGTTATAGGATCCGTAATCCATGATATCCCAACTACCTAATGTGCGGTGGGTGCTGTTGTCGGTAGCATAGAAATCCGGTAAACCCATCACGTGACTGAACTCATGGCAGAAGGTACCAATACCGTCGCGTTTCTTGGTGCTATATTCCTTCTCGTTCAGGCAGCAGTAGTGATCTACCGTCTTGCCGTCCAACTGAAAGGACTTACCCGTGTAACTCAACTCATATTGGTGCGGCCAAATCGTGTTCGCCGGAGCATTACTTGCTTCGCCATAGCCGGCATAGAGGATAACTACCCAGTCCACGTAGCCGTCATTGTTGAAGTCGTACTTGCTGAAGTCGATGCCTTGATCATGGGCTAACATACAAGCCTCAACAACCAACTCATCGGCATATTTGTCATAGCCTTGGGCATCGTTCTGACCATAGTAAGACATCTGTTTGCTTACCTTTACCGGACCGACCACGTCGATTTGCAGGTCGTATTGTCCCCAACTCTGGTCCATGAAATACTTATGAATCGAACCCGTAGCACCGTTGTAGGTGTAGTTCTCACCCATCGCCCATTCGGTCATCTCTGCATTCGTAGCTTCGAAGTCCAGGTCAGAGAAACTTACCAAAATAACGGCTCCCCGCGGAGCAAGAAGACGGCCTGTTCCGGTTTCTGCCTTTGCACGACGTACTTTTGCGCGGTTACCTTCCGTCTTCGCGCTCATACGGAGGGCTTTCTTCTCTACAGAGATAGGAAGCAAAGTCTCTTCGTCCAGCCAATTACCCTCCTCATCGGTGATATAGTGATAGCACTCGTCTCCTTGTAAGAAGACTGTTTTCTCGGTACCGTCAGCTGCCGTGCGAACAACACCGCCACGACGAGCCGGTACAGCCATAACTGCTATTGCTATCCCGGCAACGAACAGAGTTGTAAAAATCTTTTTCATGTTATTGTATTACGGTTTTTTTGATTCCTTTTTTGTTCAGCCATTTCACCTCGCATTTACTGCGATCTTCTGCGTTGTGCGCTTTGCGACAACTGCTCACCACTTCGCCTTTACGGTTCAGTTTCGCGTATTTCAACCATCCTCTTTTGGTTTCTACGATCTGCCATCCGTCTTCGGTC
The DNA here is from genome assembly GCA_016302585.1 of Paludibacteraceae bacterium. Taxonomy (GTDB): domain Bacteria; phylum Bacteroidota; class Bacteroidia; order Bacteroidales; family Paludibacteraceae; genus Colicola. The sequence continues at coordinate 40,812 of JAEDNI010000003.1, forward strand.
ATCGTGAAATGCGACCATTCGTCGCCACGAAGATACGTACGCAGCGTGTCTCCATTCGGCTGCACCCGTTCTATCAACCCGCGATACGCAGGTACTTTGGCGGGACTGTCTGCATACACGCCCATCGCCATCATTGCCATCACGGCCACTAATAAAAATGTCTTTTTCATATATTATAAAATCTCCAATCCCGTCAGGGTATATTTCTTTCCCTCGCGGAGAATAATGATCTGCCCGTTCTCCATTCGCTTCTGCACCCCCGCTTCGTCTTCATTCGTCGCTTCGATGGCTAACGGCAAATCTCCGCCTCCGCCATTGAGCAGGAACCGTATCACGCCTTCTTGCTCGGTGATATCCGTCACTTGGAAACCACTCACCTGAGTGAAACTCGTTGCGCCTTCGGGATAGGCATCGCCGGGCTTGCCGAAGAAACCGTTCTTGCGGTTGGTGTCATCCCGCGATGGCGCCAGACCATCCGCTTCGATCAGGTCCACGCCCATTTGCGACGCGCTGTTATTGACCGTATTGCTTTTCCAGTTGTTGTATTTGAACTCCAAACGGGTGATGATCAATCCATGTCCGGGAAGGTAGGTGTCCCAACCGGTTTGTTGACGGTTCTCGAGGATATAACAGGGTGGGTATGCCCGTAAAATATTATCCACCGGTTCTCCGCTGTCCGTGATATAACACCCGGCCTTGCTGTTCGAAACGGGCAAGGTCACGTTGGCAGCAGAGCTCAGTAACTGAGGTTCCATCCACCCCATGAACCAGCGCTCGTACACCGAATAATTAGGAGGCGTGTTCACATCGTTGTTATAGATGCCGTAGTCCATCAAGTCCCACATACCTAAGGTCTTATGCAGACTGCCGTCGGTCGTGTACATATCCGGCAAACCCATGATATGGCTGAACTCATGGCAGAACGTACCAATACCGCTGCGTACTTTCGTCACACCGTCAATTTCATTGAGGATGCAGTAGTGATCCACCGTCTTGCCGTTCAACTGAATAGCTTTTCCTGTTCTGCTCAAGTCCGACTGATGAGGCCAGATCGTGTTCGCTGCACCGCCGTCGTTCTGCCCCAAACCGGCAAATAACACCACTACCCAGTCCACTTTGCCGTCATTGTTGTAGTCGTACGGACTGAAGTCCGCTCCCTGCGCAGCGGCTAACTGACATGCTTCCACTACCAGTTCATCCGCATGTTGGTCCGCACCCGTTTTACTGCCGTCTTGGCCGTAATACGCCATCTCTTTGCTGACTGTCACAGGTCCATAGACGTCCAACTGCAGGTCGTATTGCCCCCAACTCTGGTCGAAGAAATACTGATGCACCGAACCCGTTGCACCGTTGTAGGTGTAGTTCTCACCCATCGCCCAATCCCTCATCTCTGCTTGCGTGCTGGTGAAAGCCAGGTCCGGATAACTGACCAATATAATCGCCCCGCGAGGCGCTAACAGCGTGTCTAAACCCGTGGTGGCCTGTACGCGCCGAACCTCGCTCTCTGCTCGTAGCTCTTCCTTCTTGGCTCTTCGCGCTGCTGTCAACGGCAGTAAGGTCTTCTCGTCCAGCCAAGTGCCGTCTTCATCCGTCAGGTAATGAAAGAACTCATCGCCATGCTGATAGACGGTTTTCTCTGTGCCGTCCGCCAAGGTGCGCACCTGACCGATTCTCCTTGCCGGAGCCGCCATCGCACTAACTGCTACAGCACAAAGTATCCATATGCCTAAAATCTTTCTCATCTAACTTTTAATTGTTATATTACATCCGCATTGGCGCATACGACATCTACTTTTCTTCTTTTTGTGCCGCAGTCCGAACTTTTTTAAACAACTCACTTGCGAAGACGAAGTCATTCAGCGCCTCGTTATCGCTTTCCATGATCTCATGCCGCGAACCTTGCCATTCTTTCTTGCCGCCCATGAGGAACAGGATGTTATCGCCGATCTCCATGATGGAGTTCATGTCATGGCTGTTGACGACGGTGCAGATATTATACTCCCGGGTGATGTCCTGTATCAGCGCATCGATCACCAGACTCGTCTTCGGGTCCAAACCCGAGTTCGGTTCGTCGCAGAAGAGGTATTTCGGACCTAAGACAATCGCACGCGCAATAGCTACCCGTTTCTGCTGACCACCGCTGATCTCATTCGGCATCAAGTTCCAAACATGTTCCGGCATCTCCACACGCTGCAGACAGAATGCCGCACGTTCGCGTTTCTCCGCTTCGCTCACATGAGAGAACATCTCCATCGGAAACAGCACGTTCTCCATCACGCTCATACTGTCGAACAACGCACTGCCTTGGAACAGCACACCTACCTCCCGATGCAACATCCGGATATCTTTGTTACGCATCTCCGCCATGTCACGCCCGTCATAGAGAATCTGTCCGCTGTCCGGGGTGTGTAAACCAATCAAGGTCTTCAGCAACACGGTTTTACCGGAACCCGATTGACCGATGATCATGTTCACTTTGCCATCCTCCATGGTCGTGCTGACGTGGTTCAGCACCACGTTCCCGTCAAAACTCTTTACTATATCCTTTACCTCAATCATAACAGCAGTTTACTTAAAATGAGATCCAGGAACAAAATCATGATATTGCTGTTTACAACAGCATTTGTAGAAGCTTTACCGACATCCAGCGCACCGCCTCGTACGTTATAACCGTAGTAACTCGCCATACTCGTGATCACAAACGCAAACACCAGACTCTTGATGATGCCGTACCAAACGAAATACGGATTGAACGCGTATTGAACACCTACCAGGTAATCATGAACCGTGATGATATCCGTGAATGCTCCTACAGCCCAGCCGCCTACAAGACCTATCGCGGTTGAGATGATGACCAGCATCGGCATCATCACCATGAAGGCGATGATCTTCGGCAGGATCAGATAGTTCGCGCTATTCACACCCATGATCTCCATGGCATCGATCTGTTCCGTGATGCGCATCGTTCCGATCTCCGACGAGATGTTACTGCCTACTTTCCCGGCTAAAATCAAACATAAGATCGTACTCGAGAACTCCAGTAGCAGCGTCTCGCGGGTCAGCAATCCCGTGATATACACCGGCAGGAACGGGTTCTCCGTGTTTGTCTTCGCCTGGATGGTTAAGATAGCTCCGATAAAAACCGATATCAGCAACACGATCGGAAGAGACTGCAAACCCTGCTTCTCCAGTTCCCTGCTGAACTGCCGCCAGAACATCCGCTGCCTATCCGGCAAACGAAGCACCTTAGCCATCAAAAGGAAATATTCTCCTGTGTGTTGAAAAAAATGCATATATTACATATATTGATTACAAAAAGCGTGCAAATTTACAACAAAAATTGCACATATGCAAACATTCGGGTGATTTTTTGTCCAATAAAATGAAATTTTATGGATTAAATGGGCTTATGGGGCATTTATTTGCACATGTCATTTTTTTGTTGTATCTTTGCACCCGCAAATAATTTTGAAGGATTGAGCCAAAACACCCAGCACTCGCAAATTTTGAAGGATTGAGCCAAAAACACCCACTGTCCGGAATCTGTATAAACCCAACCACCAACACCTTGACAATCATAGATAGAATAAGGCATGCATAGGAGTACTATTGGGTGATTATAGCGTGATTACTGCGTGATTATTGTGCGATTCGAAGAGGAGGAGGAAGAGGTAAATTTGTTAAACAGCTGAAAATCAAATATTTATGGCAAGAGAAAAACTTTCCGCGGGTATTGAGGAAGTCAATGGAGCTACCTCTCCCGGACATATCCATCGCGTCAAACGCTTTCGCGATGCACGGGGACGTATCATTGGCGTCGGAGTACAAGAAACATATAACGTCAAGCACCCTCGTAACTGGAAAAAGAAACCTGCCGAATGGTACCAAGAAGCGCTACATACGTTTCGATGCCTTTGTACGTACCATGATCATGCAGGAACTCAAAGCCAATCAACGAAAATAGCGTTTTTTTGCTAAAAATCTTGCAAATTTGAAAAATTTGTAGTAATTTTGTGCCCGATTTTATTTTGGCGTATTATGGCGAAAACAGAAATAGCTTCATTGGGTGAGTTCGGACTCATCAAAGAACTGACCAAAGACATTAAACCCGTGCAGCCTTCCACGATCAAAGGAGTAGGTGATGATTGCGCGGTAATCAAGGCCTACTCCCAACCCCTTCCTAAAGGAAAGGGAGAACAGCCGCTGACCTTGATGACAACGGATATGTTGCTGGAGGGTATTCATTTTAATTTGGAATATGTGCCGCTGAAACACTTGGGGTACAAGGCTGCGGTGGTTAATTTCTCGGATATCTATGCGATGAACGGTACACCGACTCAGATTACAGTGAGTCTGGGTATTAGTAAACGTTTCTCGGTAGAGGACATAGAGGCATTGTACGCGGGCGTGCGCTTGGCGTGCGAGCGTTATGGTGTGGATATCGTAGGTGGCGACACCTGTGCTTCCATGACCGGCCTGACCATCAGTATCACTTGTCTGGGGGTGGCCAAAGAGAAAGATATCGTCTATCGCAACGGCGCAAAACTGAACGACCTGATCTGTGTGTCCGGCAACCTTGGTACGGCTTATATGGGTTTGCAGTTGCTGGAGCGCGAGCGAATGGCGAATGCCGAACAACCGGATTTCGCGGGTAAGGAATACTTGTTGGAGCGTCAATTGAAACCCGAAGCGAGACGCGATATCTTGGAGGCGCTGCGCAAGGCGGGTGTGAAGCCGACCGCGATGATGGACGTGAGTGACGGACTATCGTCCGAGTTGATGCATATCTGTTCGCAGAGCGGCGTGGGCTGCTGCATCTACGAAGACAAACTGCCGATCGACTTTGAGGCAGCAGCCTTGGCGGAGGAGATGAACCTGAATATCGTCACCTGTGCGCTGAATGGCGGTGAGGACTATGAACTGCTCTTCACCTGTTCGCTCGATGACTACGAGAAACTCATCCCCATTGAGGACCTCTATATCATCGGCCATATCACCAAACCCGAGTACGGTTGTAATCTCATCGGCAGAAACGGAGAAGAACTTGCCCTCAAAGCACAAGGCTGGAATGCTTTTGAACATGACAAATAATAAATCACAAATCACAAATCACAAATCGTCGGTCAAATTGTTTTTGACCGACGTTGATGGCTGCCTGACCGAAGGCGGCATGTTCTACACCGCCAAAGGCGAAGTGATGAAGCGCTTCTGCGTCTATGACGGAATGGGCATGGTGTGCCTCCAGCAAGCAGGCATTCCCTGTGGTATCTTAACCTCAGAGAACTCTCTCATTGTCAAAGCGCGCGCGGAGAAACTCAAACTGCAATACCTCTATCTCGGCGTAGGCAGTCGTGTGAACCCTAAAAGCCTTTCCAAACTGCAGGCTGCACAAGAGATATGTGACCAACTCGGTATCACGCTTGCGGACGTTTGCTACGTAGGCGACGACATCAACGATGTCGAACTGCTCAGCGCCGTTGGTCATCCTTGCTGTCCGCCGAACGCCCGTCCCGAAGTGTTGGCCGTCAAAGGTATTCATGTGCTCAAGACCCCGGGCGGACAAGGAGCCATACGAGAATTGACAGATGCAATTCTTGCGAATATGAGATTTTAGATTTTATATTTTAGATTTGAAAAATATAGCCTTCATATTAGCCGGAGGAACGGGAAGCAGAGTAGGCGGTGACACGCCGAAGCAGTTCCTGCCCTTAGCAGACGGTCGCACGGTGCTCGAGCACTCTGTTGATGCGTTTGAACAGTCGCATTTCATTACGGAGATAACGATTGTCATGCATCCCGATTGGATGGACGAAGCGCAGGCAATTGTGGCACGAAACGATTGGCGCAAGGTCAAGCATGTGATTCCCGGTGGACGTGAACGTTGGGAGAGCTCGTGGAATGCGATTAACTTGTACCTGAAGGAGGATAAGAAAGACCCAGATACGTTCTATTGGTTCCATGACGCGGCGCGTCCGTTCGTTTCGCAGGAAATATTAGATCGCGTAGGTAATGCGTTGAAGACGCACCGTGCGGTGACGGTCGCAGTACCGGTAACGGATACGCTGTATAAAGTTGAGAGTTTAGAGTTGAGTGTTGAGGGAAATTTAAAAGTGGAGAGTATTCCTTCGCGTAGCGAATATATGCGGGCACAAACACCGCAGGCGTTCCATTATCTGGTCATCGGACCGGCCTACATGCGTGCGATTGAGAAAGGAAACATACAGACGACCGATGATGTCGGTATTCTGCTCGCCTATAACCCTGACGAGTCGGTGTTTGTGGTAGAAGGCGAAGAAGCAAACAAGAAAATAACGTACCAAGAGGACTTGGAAGGTAATAGGTAAGAAGTAAGAGTAATGAAGGTGATTATTTTAGGCACAGCATGGCCGTACAGAGGCGGACTCGCGACGTTCAATGAACGCCTCGCAAGGCAGTTTGTGTCCGAAGGACACGAGGTCAAACTGTACACCTTCACGCTCCAGTATCCTTCTTTTCTTTTCCCCGGTAAGACGCAATATACCAACGAACCCGCACCGGCCGACTTGACGATTCGTCGCGTCCTTAACTCCTGCAATCCCATTAACTGGTTGCGCGTAGGACACGCTATCCGCAAAGCTGCACCGGACATGCTTATCTGCTGCTATTGGATGTCCTTCTTTGCGCCGGCTTTCGGACTTGTCTCACGCATCGCTCGCCGTAACGAGCGCACGCGTTGCATAGCACTCGTGCATAATATGATTCCGCACGAACCAAACATACTCGACAAACTCTTTGCGCCCTATTTTGTAGCATCCCAAGACGGCTTTGTCGCTTTGAGCGAGAGTGTAGTTGGTGATATAGAGAAAGTCGAGAGTCAAACGTCGAGAGTAAAAAGACCCAAGACATTCTCGCCGCACCCGATATATGACCATTACGGCGAACGGATGAGTAAAAACGAGGCATGCAAGGCCTTGAACTTACCGGCCGATAAGAACTACATGCTCTTCTTCGGACTCGTTCGTGCGTACAAAGGTTTAGACCTTCTATTAGGTGCCTTCGGATGCGTCAAAGATCAATTGCCGAACCTCCAACTGATCATCGCCGGTGAGTTCTATGAAGATGAAGACAAATACCGTGCGCAGATAGCGCAGTTAGGACTTGCCGATCGTGTGATCATTCGCAATGAGTTCATTCCGGATGGTGACTTGCGCAAGTATTTTGGCGCAGCAGACCTTATCGTTCAGCCCTATAAAACCGCCACTCAAAGCGGTGTGACACAAGTGGCATTCCATTTCGAAAAACCGATGTTGGTAACGAATGTCGGCGGACTTGGAGAAATCGTACATGACCACCAAATGGGCTATGCATGTGAGCCGACAGCAGAGGCAATTGCAAATGATGTGTCGGATTATTTTACCAATAACCGGCAAGAGGCTTATACATCTTACCTCCAAAAGGAAAAGACCAAATACACATGGTCAAAAATGACGGAGGCGTTTATAAAGATACTGAAATAATGGAAAAAGAAACAATTATAGCAAGAGCTACGGAGTGCTTGGAGCAAGAAGCTACGGCAATCCGAGCTTTGGTGTCTCGGCTGGATGAGTCGTTTGTGCAAGCGGTTCAGGCCATACGTGACTGCCAAGGAAAGATAGTAGTGACAGGTGTCGGTAAGTCCGGTCATATCGGTTCAAAGATAGCCGCTACTTTGGCCTCTACCGGAACACCTGCGTTCTTCCTTAACCCGCTGGACGCCTATCATGGCGACCTGGGTATGTTAGGTGAAAACGACCTGGTGATGGCGATCTCTTATTCGGGAGCAACGGAAGAACTGTTGCGGTTCTTACCGCTCATTCAGGCGAAGAAGATTCCTATCATCGGTGTCTCCGGAAATCCGGACAGCCTGTTGGCGCGCTATTCCGATATTCATTTGAATATCCGGGTAGAGCGTGAGGCGGATCCTCTCAATCTCATTCCTACGGCTTCTACGACCGCTACGCTGGCTTTAGGCGATGCCTTGGCTTGCGCGCTGATGGAGGCGAAGCGTTTTCAGCCGACCGATTTCGCTAAATTGCACCCAGGCGGAGACCTTGGACGCAAGCTGTTGGCGAAGGTGGAAGACGTGATGTTTACCGAGAACCTGCCGTTCGTGACGCCGGAAATGCCGCTGAGTGAGGCGATTGAGATAGTGACCAAAGGTACGTTGGGAATAGGAATAGTAGTGGATAACCCCTCTCCGGCTCTCCCCTTAAGGGAGAGGGAAAAGAGTTTGGTGGGTATCATAACTGATGGGGATATACGCCGTGCTATGCAGCGTTTAGGAGCAGAGTTCTTTGGTACGCAGGTGAGCGAGATCATGTCTTGTAGTCCGAAAACTATCGGCAAAGAGGCGAAGATAGTTGAAGCAGGCGAGACGATGAATCATTACTCGATTCACTCCCTCATCGTGCTGGACGATGCCTCCCGTGTATGCGGCGTCATCGACTCCTTCTCCTGCCTCCCCGGCACGAGGTTTTACCATTGAGATAGTTAGGGAATAGATAGCAGATACCCTCGGCAATGGTTAACGGATGACTAAGAATATCTAAGAATGACTAACGGTCGCGTTTTGAACATAGCGTTCGAAAAAATGACATGAGACAGTTGAGACAATTGAGATAGTTGTAAGACCCACAAAATGAGCAAATTAAAGAAAAGTATCTCAAGAGTCTCAAAAATCTCATGCAAAAAAAAGAAATGTCAGTATTGACAGTTTTGTTAGTTTGTAGGGCGCGAAGGCTGATAAAATCAGGAAACTGACAATAATGACAAAACTGACAAAACAAATTTTTATAAGCCTGCATAGGATGTAGGGGGAAAGGAAAAAGATAGAAGAAAAACACATATAAGTAGAGATATGAGTAGAAATATTGCAGTCATATTAGCAGGCGGAAGCGGGTCGCGTTTTGGACGTGATTTGCCGAAACAGTTTCTGAAAGTCGCTGGAAAGAAAGTAATTGAGCACACGATTGATGTGTTTGAGCACAATGCGCTTATTGATGAGATTGCAGTAGTGACGCGACCTGAGTTTATTGCTGATCTTGAGCAAATGACGTTGAATAACCATTATGCGAAAGTGCGCAAGATACTTGTCGGTGGGAAAGAGCGTTATCATTCTAGTTTGTCGGCTATTAATGCTTATACGAATGACAGTGATAATTTAATTTTTCATGATGCCGTTCGTCCGCTGGTAAATGATCGTATTGTTAACGAGTGTATCGAAGCGTTGAAGCACTATGATGCGGTAGACGTGGCTATTCCGGTGGCAGATACTATTATTCAGGTAGATGATAAGGATTGTATCAGCGCTATTCCGACGCGTTCATTATTGCGCAGCGGTCAAACACCGCAATGTTTCAAACGAGGTGTGATTGATAAAGCTTATCAGATTGCATTACAGGACCCGAATTTCGTAACAACGGATGACTGTGGCGTGGTACGAAAATATCTGCCGGACACGCCTGTATATGTAGTGAAGGGTGAGGTCTTTAACATGAAGATCACCTATAAAGAAGATTTGTTCTTGGTGGATAAGTTGTTTCAATTAAAGAGCCAAGAAGGTAGTCAAGAGGCACTATCCGAGACCACCAAGGAGAACTTGAGCGGAAAGGTGCTTGTGGTGTTTGGTGGCAGTTACGGAATAGGTGCTGATGTGGCTAAACTTGCCAAAGAACAAGGGGCGAAGGTATATTGCTTCAGTCGGTCCCTGAATAAGGTGGATGTGAGCAATATGGCACAAGTAGAAACCGCTTTAAAACAAGTCTTTGAGGCAGAAGGAGCGATTCATTATGTTGTAAATACAGCGGGCATATTGGTGAAAGAATCGCTGGCAGCTATGGAATATGAGCGAATTGCCAATTCGGTGAATGTGAATGTATTAGGCATCATTAATGTAGCGAAGGCATCGTATCCGTATTTGAGTCAAACGCAGGGTTCGCTCCTCGCTTATACAAGTAGCAGTTATACGCGCGGAAGGATGATGTACAGCGTTTATTCAGCCACCAAAGCGGCGGTAGTGAACTTAGTGCAAGCGTTGGCAGAAGAATGGTCTAACGACAAGATACGTGTTAACTGTATAAATCCGGAGCGCACTAAAACACCGATGCGTGTATCTAATTTCGGCAATGAACCGGAAGATACGCTGTTGAAATCAGAGACCGTTGCTGTTGCTTCGTTAAATGCAATCACTTCCGATTTTACAGGAGAGGTAATTGATGTCAAACGTCAGTGAGAAAATAAAACAGTTTGTAGGTATCTCGTTTTGGGATAGCATTTATAAAGCCCTTACGTTCCGTGATTTCTTTATCGCGGCATTTCCGGCATGCATGAAGCGGCGCGTGCAGAAAGTTCGTAAAGCGCAAGCCCGTAAGATAGAGCAATTGCAAAAGCAAGGCAAAGCGCGTGTGTTGTTCTTTTTACAAACACCTTCGGTTTGGAAGTATGATGCGTTGTATCGCCAGTTAGAGAAATCAGAATGGTTTGAGCCGATAGTAGTAGTCTCTCCATATAATGTACATCTTAATTATGACAAAGGGGAGTGTTTTCGTGTGATGCAGCAGACAGAAGCGTTTGCTCAGCAACAAGGCTATACATACACTTCAGCCTATGATTGGACAAAGAAGAAATGGAGGGATATCAAGAAACTTTATCAACCGGATATTGTATTCTTTACCAAGCCGTATAAAGATACCCTTCGTGCCTACCATATCTATAACTTTCCGGAGGCATTGACTCTGTATCTGCCGTATGGAATTAATTGCATCAATCTCTTTCACAATACCTATGGTTTGCCATTCCAGGCCCTCTTGTGGAAATTCCTTGTAGAGACAGAGTTTCAAAAACGTTTTGCGGAGCAATACGAAAAGAGTCACGGCGATAATGTAGAGATCGTAGGGGCTTTGGCGGAGGAGAAATTGATGCAGAAAGAGTATAAACCGAAGGATGTGTGGAAAAATCAGGGAAAGAAAAAGAAACGTGTTATCTGGGCTCCGCATCACACGGTCGATTATCTGTTTAACTTCTCCAATTTCCTCAATTATTGCGAGGACATGCTGAGGCTGGCAGAGAAGTACAAAGACGAGATACAATTTGCGTTTAAACCTCACCCTGTGCTCAAGTTCAAACTGATCAATCTATGGGGACAGGAGAAAACGGAGGCGTATTATCGCAGATGGGAAGAATTGGAGAACGGACAAATTGAGCAGGGCGATTATATTGATTTGTTCAAGACCTCGGATGCGATGATACATGATTGCGCTTCGTTCACGGTGGAGTATTTGTATGCGCAGAAACCGGTGCTTTTCCAGATACGCGATGAGAAAGTGAAAGATGAGTTCAATACATTCGGGCAGATGTGTCTGGATCAACACTATTTGGCTTATTCGATTGAGGAGACAGAGAAGTTCATCCGCGAGGTGGTAATCGCCGGAAAAGACCCGAAGAAAGCAGAACGAGAGCAATTCTACAAGCAATACCTCTATCCGAAAGACGGAGTGATGCCTTCGGATAAGATATTTGAGATTTTAAAAACAGCAATCGGGAAGTAAGGATTTCATGAATCAGCAGAGACAATCGAACATAGAACTATTGCGTTTACTGAGCATGTTTGCTCTGCTATTTTTGCATTTTTATACGCACATTCTTTTGCCATCTGAGTCGTATGCGGAGCAGACTGGATTCTGGAAGGATTTTCCTATCGTACTGACGTCATTAACATCCCTTCAGGTCAATATCTTTATTTTAATATCCGGATGGTTTGGGATACACACTACGCCTAAGAAGATAATCGGTTTCTACCTCCTATGTGCGTTTTATGGGGTCTTTACTTATCTTTTGTCATTAGGCTTTGGTCATTCCTTTTCATTCCGTGATTTAGCCATTTCCTTTATGCCGTTTTCTGCCTTAGGAGGATGGTGGTTCGCTAAAGCCTATTTGTATTTACTGCTCTTGGCTCCGCTATTCAATAAGGCGATAGAATATATGTCTAAGCGTGAGTTCCTGTATGTATTACTTGTGCTTGTGTTAATCAACTCTTATTTTGGATTCTTCTTCAAACTGGATATTAACAAAGATGGCAACAATTTCATGCAACTGATGTACGTCTATTTTATAGGACGTTATTTGGCTTTGTATCAGAATGTAGATAAACTCAAATTACGGAAATGGACATCAATCATCAGTGTTGGCGGTGTCGCACTATATGCGGCAGTATGGCTCTTGAACGATAACTATTTGCATCTTGTAAAACCCTATACATTCTTATTAAGAAATAACCTTTGGTCTGTTTTTAATTCGATTGTTATATTTTTGTTCTTTACAACTTTACGATTTGAAAGTAAAACCATCAATTGGCTGGCAAAAGGAGCATTTGCGGTTTATCTGGTCCATGAGAGTGTTTGGATTGCTCCTATTTGGCGTAAATGTTTGACCGATATATATTACTCATATACGCCATTCCTGATTTGGCTTGTGGTGGCAGCCATCTTTGTCGTGTATTTTTTCGGAGTCCTCTGTTTAGATCATCTCCGTGTTTTAATAACTAATCCGTTAGAGAAAAAATTAGATGAATGGTGTGCTAAAATAATTATGCATTAAAAAAAACTAATCACAAAATGAATACAATCAATTGGAAATCTATCTGGCAGCAAAGTTGGCCACATTTAGTAGCAATAGGCATTTTTGTTGTGCTGGTGATGGTGTATTTTGCGCCTCAAGTGTTTGAAGGTAAGCAGTTGCCGCAAGGCGATATGATCAGCTCGTATGGCATGGGACACGACGCTAAAGAATATCATGAGCAAACGGGCGAGTGGAGTCATTGGTCAAATGCTATGTTCGGCGGTATGCCGTATAATGTAACTTCCGGTGTAGAAACAAAGAGCTTGTTCCGACTAATAGCTCAGTGGATGAAATGCGGCTTTAATGGACTAACCAGTGGGGTCTTGTGGTTGCTGCTCATAGGCTTCTATATTTTTATGTTGGCGGTCGGATGTAGTCCGTGGTTAAGCATCGTGGGAGCTATTGCTTTTGCGTTTGGATCCTATAACCTGATTATTATTGATGCCGGACACGTAACAAAAGGGTGGGTATTAGCGACAATGCCTGCTGTCATTGGCGGATGTCTGTTGTGTTATCGGAAGAAATATATCGTAGGATTTATAGTAACGATTTTGGCAACGGGTCTGAATGTGTATTGGAACCATCAACAAATTTCTTATTACACGCTGCTGATGTTGATCCCATTAGCGATTAGTTATTTTATTTATGCGTTGCGCGAGAAAGAGCAGAAACATTTCTGGGTGGCATCGTGTATATTGCTAATAGCGGCTGTCATGGCGGTTGCTCCTGCTACGGACCGGTTAGTGCCAATGTGGGATTATTCGAAAGAGACGATGCGTGGAGGTGCGGTATTGCACGGAGCTGCTGACAGTGAGGCGGGCAAGTCCGGTCTGAACAGAGATTATGCTTTTATGTGGAGTTACGGTAAGGCAGAAACGATGACGTTGCTGATCCCGAATTTCTATGGAGGTAGTAGTAATTATCCGTTGTCTGAAGATTCGGAGACTTACAAGACTATTAAACAATATGCCGGATCTTCGCAGGCAAAGCAGTTTGTTAAGTCTGTTCCGACCTATTGGGGTGATCAGCCGTTTACTTCCGGTCCTGTCTATGCGGGAGCAATCATCTGTTTCTTGTTTGTTCTCGGTCTGTTAGTCGTTCCGCATAAAGAGCGTTGGTGGCTACTGGCCATAGTGTTAATAGGTATTGTGCTTTCATGGGGACGCAATTTTCCCGCGGTGAACAATTGGCTATTTGACCACCTGCCGTTGTACAACAAGTTCCGTACACCCAGTATGTCGCTTGTTATGACCACAACAGCGATGGCAATGATGGCAATGCTGGCTCTAAAAGAAGTAATCGACCGAAAAGTGACGCTCAAACATATTGGTATAGCCGGAGGAATTACTGCGGGCTTGTGCTTGTTGTTTGTGCTCTTCCCTTCTTTGGCGGGATCGTTCTCTGCCAAAGTAGATGCGCAAATGCCTGATTGGCTTACATCTGCTATTATCGCAGACCGTCAACACATGTTAACCGCTGACGCTTGGCGGTCCGTCGTATTCATTTTGTTAGCAACAGTGGGAATTGTTGTTTATCTGAGAGCAGAAAAAATGAGAAGCATAGTTCTGGTATCCATCCTTGGAGTACTTATCTTAGGGGATCTATGGACGGTGGATAAACACTTCTTGAATGACAGCCATTTTGTTGCCAAGAAGCAAAAATTGATTACTCCTACAGATGCAGACAAACAGATTATGGCGGATACCGATCCGGACTATCGTGTGCTGAATTTGGCTTCGAACACGTTCAATGAGTCGCGTACTTCGTATTTCCATAAGTCGGTTGGAGGCTATAGCCCGGCAAAGTTGCGTAGATACCAGGATATTATTGACTATTATTTCTCAGGTCGCCTAAATATGAACGTGCTGAATATGCTCAATACCCGCTATGTCATTACGCAGCAGGGTGTTCAATATAATCCTGAGGCGTTCGGCAATGCCTGGTTTGTGAATTCAGTAAAATGGGTCAACTCGCCAAATGAAGAGATTGAAGCTATCGGCGATGCTGATTTAAAGGCGGTTGCTTTTATAGATACCTGTTGGCAGAATAAAGTGCAAGGCGCACTAACAATGACGCAGCCGGCAAAGATTGAACTGACAAGGTATGCCAACCCCGGCAACCTCTTCTATGAGAGCGAGAGTGCTGAGGATGGTTTGGCGGTCTTCTCGGAGGTGTATTACAAGACGTGGAAAGCCTTCATTGACGGACAAGAAGTACCTGTATTGCGCGCGAACTATATATTACGCGCGCTTGAGGTTCCTGCCGGAAAACATACCATTGAGTTCCGATGCGAGGACGATTTGCTGAAGCAGACGCAAATCATTTCTCTCATTGCGTCTTGTGTTATTGTGCTGGTAGTTCTTCTCCTGTTGATATTTAGAAAAAAGATTGAAAAGGAATGAACCTGCTAACGATCAATAGTTTCGATTGTTCTGCGCAGGCTTCCGGTGGAGTAAACCAGACAACAGTTGCGCTGACCACCTATTTCACAAAGCATTGTGGAATCCATTGCTTTTTGGGTTTCTTCGAGCCTTTGCCTCCGGGTAAAGAACCTTTGCCTCTTTTTGAAGGACGCATCTGTCTCAACAGGAATCTGGATAGAGAGGCATTTTCTCGTTTCCTTACCGGTAACCATATTGATGTTGTCCAAGTGAACTTCCTCAAAAAGCAAAACCTTGTGGTAATGCCGCAATTGTATGAGATAGCGCATCAATGTGGCGCTAAACTGATATATGCCTTCCACATGTGTCCCGGCTTTCAGGTTGTGACATACGGCTCTTGGGAAAGAATGCTATATGGATGGAAACATAGCGATAGTGCTGTTCCGGAGACCAAGAAATGGCTGATGACGAAGACTCAACCCGTATGGAAACCTTTAGCCAGACGCATCTTGCAAACCAAGTATCGCATACCATACGAGTCTTCCGATAGAGTAGTTGTGCTTTCCAAGAATTATTTCGCGCCTTACCTCTATTATGCTGGAATCAAGCATAGCGACAAGATGATAGCGATAGGAAACTCATTACGGTTTTCTCAATTTGCTACGGAGGAAGATATTCAATCCAAAGAGAAGACGGCGATTGTAGTAGCGCGTTTTGACGAAGATACCAAGCGTATTTCGCTTGCTCTGAAAGCATGGAGAGAGATTGAGAAAGAACCCCAATATCAGGACTGGAAACTACAATTGGTAGGAGACGGAAGAGACATGCCATTCTATCGCTATCTGGTGGAGAAATGGAATCTGCAACGCGTGGAGTTCACCGGGCAACAAAACCCTATGGAATATTACATGCGCGCGTCCATCTTCTTAATGACCAGTTCTGCAGAAGGATGGCCGATGGTCTTAATGGAGGCTGCTCAAATGGGAACTCCTATTGTAGCGATGGATTCGTTTGGATCGCTGCATGATATGGTAAAAGATGGATTGAACGGACGCATAGTACCGAATAATAACATTCAGGCATTTTCTTCTGCTTTGCGCGAAGTGATGAGCCATGAAAAAATGCGCAAAAATATGGCTGTACAGGCTATCCAAACCAGTAAGGCTTTCCGTATGGAGAATATCGCGTCCCAATGGAAGAATTTGTTTGATGAACTAATGCAGGATAAGCAATGACCGTTTCTATCATCACCATTACATATAATGCTGCTCAATGGCTGGAACGGACGATGCAGAGCGTGCTGGCGCAGAGTTGCAAGGACTATGAATATATCATCGTCGATGGCGGCTCAAAAGATGGCACTATCGATATCGTCAAACGTCTGGAACCGCTGTTTGAGGGACGATTATCATGGAAGTCCGAACCGGACAAAGGACTCTATGACGCGATGAACAAAGGTATCGCGCGGGCGACAGGTGATTTCCTTTGGTTTATGAATGCCGGCGATGAGATATATGC
The DNA here is from genome assembly GCA_016302585.1 of Paludibacteraceae bacterium. Classification (GTDB taxonomy): domain Bacteria; phylum Bacteroidota; class Bacteroidia; order Bacteroidales; family Paludibacteraceae; genus Colicola. The sequence goes on from JAEDNI010000003.1 coordinate 57,344, forward strand.
TC